>NZ_JCBCUY010000065.1:0-11093 GCF_059862705.1 Pseudomonas sp. MF08817 | reverse complement strand
CTGAGTCAGCTGCCGGTAATGCGTAGTCATCTGCGCTTGAATCCTTCGGTGTGAGAGCCTGGATTCTACCGGTGGCTGACTCTCTGCCTATCGTTTCAAACGTTGCACTTATTCTATGAATTCAGGCATCAATGCCGTCAGCGGATAAGCTACTGTCGCAAGTGTGGCCAATAGAGCCAGCGTCAGTAGTAATTCAATCAGCGTGAAACCTGTGGCGAAGTGATGGCGCGACGCTATTGAATATAGCGAAGCCTGCCTTATCACCTGTCTGTCTCCTTGTTTCCGCCAAGGACTGCTTGAATAACCCAGGCTATTGCGAAATGAACTACCTAGAGACTAAGAGTGTAGATGAAGTTTGGTTGCAAACAGAAAAAGTGCAACGTGTCTGTGCTTGGGTAGGCGTAATTAGAGTAAATATCTGATTTTTAAAGTTACTGTTTTTTGCACTAAGGGTTATATCGGTTGGTTTTGAGCGCGGTGGCTGCGCTCCGCAGTTATCCACACCGCCTCTCGGCGTCGGGGCAGGCAAGACGGTTTTTGCCCCCAAAGTCTGTTGGTGTTTCTGTGGATAAGATGTTCGCTTTACGCCACAGGCTAGGTGGATAAAGGCGTGTAGTGGTTTGAGCGTTTTTTGATCGATTGTCCGGTTTTTATTTGCGAAAGGCGTGAAACCCCAGTTATTTCAGGTGTTTGCCGGGTTTTCCACAGCGCTGCGCCATTGTGAACAAGTTGCCCCCAAAGTCTGTTGGCGTTTCTGTGGATAAGGTGTTTGTGTTCGCCTGTAGCCCTTTAAAAACGTGGCTTTCAGGCTTTAGATCAAAAAACGATCAAAGCTGTCCACAACCCTGTACTTTGAATAAGTCACGGTTTTTCTTCGCTCTAGTGGGGGTAAACGCGCTACTTGCCCACAATGTCTGTGGGCGGCTTTGTGGATAAGTTGTTGGGCGATGGCTAGGAGCCAGGGTGGCAGCGGGCTGTGGGGCATCTGCTCATTTTTTGACCGGGTGCCCCACTGCCACAGCTCAGTCACTCATGCGCCGCAACTCCCTTCAGGTACGGTGCCGGGGCGGCGCCCAGGTTGTTGAGCAGGCGTTCGCTGTACCAGTCGACGAAGTTGACCACACCGAACTCATAGGTCTTGGAATACGGCCCGGGCTGGTAGGCAGTGGAGTTGATGCCACGCTGGTTTTCTTCGGCCAGGCGCCGGTCCTGGTCGTTGGTGGCGTCCCACACTTGGCGCATGCGCTCGACGTCATAGTCCACGCCTTCGACCGCATCTTTGTGCACCAGCCATTTGGTGGTGACCATGGTTTCCTGGGCGCTGATGGGCCACACGGTGAACACGATGATGTGGTCGCCCATGCAGTGGTTCCACGAGTGGGGCAAGTGCAGGATGCGCATCGAGCCCAGGTCTGGGTTCTTGATACGGCCCATCAGTTTTTTGCAGCCCTGCTTGCCGTCCAGGGTCATCGACACGGTGCCTTTGAGCAGCGGCATGCGCACGATGCGGTTGCGCAGGCCGAAACTGGCGTGGGCGTAGGGGATTTTCTCCGCGTCCCAGGCTGCGGCCGAAGCGGCGACGTGGTCCTTGAACGCCTGGTCGGCACGCGGGTCGGTGACGTCGTCCCATTCGAGCAGGGTTTTGAGCAGCTCCGGGTGCGAGGCGTTGCAGTGGTAGCACTCGCGGTTGTTTTCCAGCACCAGTTTCCAGTTGGCCTTTTCCACCAGGGTGGTTTGCACCGCCACCTTGGTGTTCTCCATGTCGTAGGGTTCCATGTAGTGGTTGAGGGTGGCCAGGAAGTCATCGATGGCCGGCGGGTTCTGCGCCAGGCTGATGAAGATATAGCCGCCGGCGGTTTTCACGTTCACCGGTTTGAGGCCGTATTGCTGCATGTCGAAGTCGGCGCCCATCTCGGTGCCGGCGAACAGCAGGCGCCCGTCCAGTTCGTAGGTCCATTGGTGGTAATGGCACACCAGTTTGGCGACCTTGCCCTTGTCGCTGGTGCACAGGCGCGAGCCGCGGTGGCGGCACACGTTGTGGAAAGCATGCACCACGCCTTCGGCGCCGCGGATGACGATGATCGGGTTCTTGCCGATCTGCAGGGTCAGGTAGTTACCCTTGGCCGGGATTTCGCAGGTCATGCCGGCGATCAACCATTCCTTCTGGAAGATCTCCTGCATGTCGATATCGAAGAGGCGTTCGTCGCAGTAGAACGGCTGCGGTAGCGAAAACGTGCGCTCGCGTTCTTGCAGCATCTGTGCGGTGGCCTTGCGTGCGGGTTCCAGCGGATCGCCCAGGCTCAGGGTTGCGGTGACGTCCATCGTGTATGTCCTCAAGGCCATTCGGTGTGGCCGACAGAATTAGTGGCTACGGTTACTACGCAAGGCACAGGATTGTGTTTGTCCGGTGTGGCGAGTGTGGGGCGGGGGCGGGCGGCAACCTTATCCATGGGCGACATGGCCCAACCTGTTCCCGACGCGCAACCCCCGGCGCCTGGGGGCTGGTCGCGATAAGCATGTGAATGTCGCAGATAGGTAAATGGGCGTTCTGCGCTATACGCAAAATCGCCACCATCAGGCCGAATCCCGGCAGCGGAGAACAGCATGTCCAACAGCTTCCTGAACCCGGTAACCACCCAGACCTGGGCCAACGGCCGGCATATCGTGCGGTGCGTCAAGGTCATCCAGGAAACCTGGGACGTGCGCACCTTCTGCTTCATGGCCGACCAGCCGATCCTGTTCTTTTTCAAACCGGGGCAATTCGTCACCCTGGAGCTGGAAATCGACGACCAACCGATCATGCGCTCCTATACCATCTCCAGCTCGCCGTCGGTGCCCTACAGCTTTTCGGTGACCATCAAGCGCATCCCCGGGGGCAAGGTTTCCAACTGGTTGCACGACACCCTGCACGAAGGCCAGGAGCTGGCGGTGCATGGGCCGGTGGGGCTGTTCAACGCCATCGACTTCCCGGCGCCGAAAGTGCTGTACCTGAGCGGCGGCGTCGGCATCACCCCGTGCATGTCCATGGCCCGCTGGTTCTACGACACCAACGCCAATGTCGACATGGTGTTTATCCACAGCGCCCGCTCGCCCAAGGACATCATTTACCACCGCGAGCTGGAGCACATGGCCTCGCGCATCGACAACTTCAGCCTGCACCTGATCTGTGAAAAACATGGCCTGGGCGAGCCCTGGGCCGGCTATCGCGGTTACCTGAACCACAAGATGCTCGAACTGATGACCCCCGACTTCATGGAGCGCGAGGTGTTCTGCTGCGGCCCTACGCCTTACATGAATGCGGTCAAGCGCCTGCTGGAAGGGGCGGGGTTCGACATGGCGCGCTACCACGAGGAATCCTTCGGCGCCACGCCGCCCGAGGCCCGCGCCGACGCGGTGGAGCAAGCCGAACAGGCCGCCGACGCCCCGCAAGTGGACCTGGCGGACCTGCATCAGGTGGAGTTCACTGCCTCGGGCAAAAGCATCCGCGTGGCACCGGGCGAAACCGTCCACGCCGCCGCCGCCAAACTCGGCCTGATGATCCCCAAGGCCTGCGGCATGGGCATCTGCGGTACCTGCAAAGTGCGCAAGCTGGGCGGGGAAGTGGAGATGGAGCACAACGGCGGCATCACTGAAGACGACGAAGCCGAAGGCTACATCCTGTCGTGCTGCAGCGTGCCGAAGGGCGATGTGCGGATCGAGTTCTAGGAAGTCGCGCGCCCCTGCAATGGCAGTGGGCGCGCGAGCCGCAGGGCGCTTATGGAGTCGGAGTCGGGTCGGTGACCGCAATCAGGATTTCGTACTCGCCCGGCCTGTTTGCGTGGGCCCTGAAGATTTTTTTCAACACTTGCTTGGGCGGTAACCCTGCTTGGTCATGGGTCAGAAGGTCGCCCGTGTTCGCCAGTTTCAAAAAGTCTTCGTAGCTGACGAATACGCCGGTTTTTTCGGCGTTGTAGCTGTCTGCATTTTTCATTTCAGTCACCTGCCTTGGTTGCGATGCTCCGCCGAATCATCGGCGCAGAACGTTTACCCGAAAGGCTGCACAGACCCCTTTCAGGCCTACAGAACCTAACGCTGCCAAGGTGCTTGTTGATACTGTCAGAAATGACAGTGCCGACGAGCGGGCAGGTGGTGCTCCAGCGCCCGTTGCGCGATGAGTGTCAGGCCCCCATCACTTCGCGGATATCTGCCGCCAGTTCCCGTACCCGTTCTTCCTCGGTATCCCACGAGCACATGAAGCGCGCACCGCCCTTGCCGATAAAGGTGTAGAAGCGCCAGCCGCGTGCGGTGAGGGCGGCGATGGCCGGTTCCGAGAGTTGCAGGAACACGCCGTTGGCCTGCACCGGGAACATCAGTTCCACGCCGGGAATGTCCGCCACCAGGCTGCTCAGCAGTTGCGCGCAGTGGTTGGCGTGGCGGGCGTGCTTGAGCCAGGCGTCGTGTTCCAAAAGGCCCACCCACGGGGCGGAGAGAAAGCGCATTTTCGACGCCAGCTGCCCCGCCTGCTTGCAGCGGTAATCGAAGTCTTCGGCCAGTTTGTGGTTGAAGAACAAAATCGCCTCGCCCACCGCCATGCCGTTTTTCGTCCCACCAAAGCACAACACATCGACGCCGGCCTTCCAGGTCAGGTCGGCGGGCGAGCAGCCCAGGAACGCGCAGGCGTTGGAAAACCGCGCGCCGTCCATGTGCAGGTTCAGGCCCAACTCCTTACAGGTGGCGCTGATGGCGCGGATTTCCTGCGGGGTGTAGACGCTGCCCACTTCAGTGGCCTGGGTCAGGGTCACGACGCGGGGCTTGGGGTAGTGAATGTCCTGGCGCTTGAGGGCGATTTCGCGGATCGAGTCGGGTGTCAGCTTGCCGTTTTCGGTGCGGGCGGTGAGCAGTTTGGAGCCGTTGGAGAAAAACTCCGGGGCGCCGCATTCGTCGGTTTCGACGTGGGCGGTTTCCGAGCAGATCACGCTGTGGTAACTCTGGCACAGCGACGACAGGGCCAGGGAGTTGGCGGCCGTGCCGTTGAACGCGAAGAACACTTCGCAGTCGGTTTCAAACAACTTGCGGAAATAGTCCGAGGCCCGGGCCGTCCACTCGTCGTCGCCGTAGGCGCGCTGGTGGCCCTGGTTGGCCTGTTCCATGGCGGCCCAGGCTTCGGGGCAGATACCGGAATAGTTGTCACTGGCAAATTGCTGGCTCTTGTCGGTCATGGCCGTGTCCGTGATTGAGGGCGGGGATGGCGGGCACTTTACCCAAGATTGGCGGGCGAGCACACGCCCTGTTTATGACGCAAAAATGCAGAGGGCTTGAGGGATTATGCGCGCATCCGAACCATCCACGCGGCGCGACGGCGCGCTGGACCTGCTCAAGTGGTTGGCGCTGTTGGGCATGGTGCTTGACCACCTGCGTTATGTCGGTTGGCAACTGGACATGCTCTACGTGCCGGGGCGCCTGGCGTTCCCCTGGTTTTGCCTGGCGATGGCGGCCAACCTGGCCCGTGCCGGCAGCGCGGCGCCCAAAGGCCAGTGGCGCTACCTGGGCTGGCTGCTGCTGTTCAGCGCCCTGAGCGAAATCCCCTATCGCCTATTCATGGCCAACGCCGACACCCTCAACGTGTTGCCCACCCTGGCGCTGGGCCTGCTGGTGGCCCGCGGCTGGCAATCCCCCGGGCTGCACAGCCGCCTGCTGGGCTTGGGGGCCCTGGTGCTGGCGGCGCTGTTGGGGGAGCATCTGATGTTCGGCCTCTTTGGCGTGCTGCTGCCGTTGGCGACCCTGCTGGTGATCCGCCGCCCCGGGTATTGGAGCCTGCTACCCGGGGCGGTCTGCGTGGCGGCCAATGAGTGGCAAGTGTTGTGGCCGGCCCTGCGCCACGGCAACGACCTCGCCGGCGCGGCCTTGCTGGCGTGCTTGCTTGCACCCTGGCTGGGATTGGCCTTGCTGCGCCATGCCCGCAACGCCTGCCCACCGCCCATGCGGCGCTGGGCCTATGGGCTTTATCCGGCGCACTTTTTGCTGCTGCTGGGGGTGCGCTGGATTGTCACCTGAGCGCTGTGGGAGAGGGCTTGCCCGTGATCGCCGGATCAGGAAGTGGATGTCCGAAAAACAGGAACGTTCCGACATTCTGCCGGGACGTTGAGTCTTTACCCTTCTGCGCTCTTGTTGAGCCGGGGGTAAAGGAATGTCTTCTACCTTGTTGCACGATGATCTGTCCCAGCGGAATCGGTTATTACGCTTGCACACCACGCTGGGTGCGCAGGTGCTGGTCGCCGAACACCTCGACGGCTGGGAGGCACTGGATCAGGGCGGCTTCTGCCTAAGCTTGAGCGCGTTGTCCTGCGATGGCGGCTTGCCGATCGAACAGTGGCTGGGCGCCCCGGTGCTCTTGCAGGTGCAGTGCGCCGATTCACAGGGTGAGCTGCGCTCATTCCACGGCCATCTCAGCCATTGCACCCGAGTCGCCAGCAATGGTGGGCTGGCGCGCTACCAATTGCGTATCGAGCCCTGGCTGGCGCTCTTGCGCTTGCGCCAGGACAGCTACGCCTTTCACGACCTGAACGTGATGGAAATCTGCGAGCAGATCTTTGCGTTCTATCGCCACGGCGTGGTGCAACCGCATTGGCGCTGGGCACTCGATGACCCGCGCCGTTACCGCAAACGCAGCCTGACCACGCAGTACCAGGAAACCGACCTGGCTTTTGTCCAACGGCTTTTGGCCGAGGAAGGCATTGCCTACCACGTTGAGCACCAGGGCGACGTGCAGGCCCCGGGCCTGGGCCGCCATGTGCTGGTGTTGACCGACAGTAACGCCACGTTGGCGCCAGCCCCGCCCGTGTCAGTGCGTTTTCATCGCAGCGATGTGACCGAGGCAGATGACAGCATCCAGCACTGCGCACAAGAAGAACGCTGGATGGTCGGCCAAGTGCGGCGCCAAAGCTGGGATTACCGCAGCCACTCGCGGCTGTCGGCGCAGGCGCAAAGCGATGACGGTATCAAAGGGTGTGTCGATGAGGAGGCGGTCGGCCCCTACGCTTGGGTGGATGCGATGCAGGGAGCACAGCGCACCCGACAACATCTCGATGCGCAGCGCACGGCGCGGTGGCAGGTGCAGGGCCAGGGCACATGGCGCCGATTGGCGGCCGGCTCGCGGATTTGCCTCAGTGGCCATGACAGCGTTCCAGAAGACGAGCCACTGCTGTGCCTACGGGTTCACCACCAGGCGCGCAACAACCTGGATGCGCAACTGCAAGCGGCGGTACTGGCGGGCCTGGGGCCGGTGGGGGAGCCCGTCGTTGAGCTGTACCGCAACCACTTCACCCTGATCTCGGCCCACCAGGCTTACCGCCCGCAAACCGAGGACGGGCATGGCCGTCGCCTGCATCCCGTGCCCACGGTGCAGGGCGCGCAAAGCGCCATTGTGATCGGCGACGGCGGGCCGCTGCTGACGGACCGTGACCACCGCATCAAAGTGCAATTCCACTGGCAGCGCGGCACACGTTCGGCCAGCTATCTAGCCCATCCCCGGCAAACCGACAACGCCCCGGCGGATGCAAGCGTAGGGACCTGGGTGCGAGTGGCCACCGCGCAGGCGGGGCAAAATTGGGGCAGCGCCTGGCTCCCGCGGGTCGGCCAGGAAGTGCTGGTGGCGTTCCTGGAAGGGAATATCGACCGCCCCGTGGTGATCGGCGCCTTGTATAACGGCCGCGGCCAGGCCAATGCGCCGCATAACCGGGTGGCGGGTGGGGCATCGGGCAGCACCGGCAACGCCCCGGCGTGGTTCCCTGGCAACGGCCATGCCGGTGTGCTCAGCGGCTGGAAAACCCAGGATCTGGCCACCAGCCACACCGGCCTTGGCGGCTATCGCCAGTTGCAATTTGACGACAGCCCCGGGCAAAGCCGCATCCACCTGTACACCAGCGACTACCACAGCGGCCTGACCCTGGGCCATCTGAAACTGACCCAGGACAACCAGCGCCTGGCCGACCGGGGTTATGGCATGGAGCTGCACACCCAGGCCCAGGGCGCGGTGCGCGCCGGCGCAGGATTACTGCTGAGCACCGAACCGGCCGACCAGCAAATGCAGGCCCAAGGCCTGTTCGCCGAATTGGAAAAAGCCCAGGCCCAAGTGCAGCAATTGGCCGCCAGTGCCCATCGGCAAAATGCCGGGTGGCCCACCGATGCGGCACAGCTGCCCGTCGACCAAGCGCTACGCAGCAGCCTGGCAAGCCTGGCGGCAACCTGCGCAGGGCAACCCAGCGCGGCAGGTATCGGCGGCGGTGAAGGGCAAGCCGTCGCCTGGAGCCGACCCATGCTGGCGCTGTACGGCCAGGCCGGGGTGCTGAGCCTGGCCGCCCAAGATCAAATCTGGGCCGCGGGCAGCCATGGCCTGCTCAATGCCGGCGGGCACCTCAACCTTACCGCCCAAGGCCACTGCGGTTTTCTCGCGGAAAACGGCTTGGTCCTGTTTACCCGTGGCGCCGCCGCCGAGCACGGCCCCGTGACCACCCCCGGCATCGCCCTGCACGCGGCCACGGGCGCGGTCAGCCTGCAAGCGCGCAGCGACACGCTCAATGTCGCCGCACAACGGGATTTGCACATGCGCAGTACCCAGGCCAGCGCCCGGGTGCAGGGCCACCGCCAGGTGTTGTTGCACGTGCAGGGCGCAGCCATCCGCCTGAGGGGAGGCAACATTGAAATCACGGCGCCGGGCAGCGTGACGTTCAAGGCACAGCACCATGCGCTGACCGGGCCAGCCCAACGCCCCGCGCCCACGCTGCCCGCCCTCAACCCACCCGTGTGCGTGGCATGCCTGCGCCACTTGGCGCGCTTGCATCGAAACGTCTCGCCCAGAGGATAAAAACATGCCGACCTTACTGGCGCGCTGGCACCTGGCCGCGCAACAAGCCCACGACAACCACCCCACACTGGCCCGCTACCTACTGATCGATGCGGCACAGTTATCTATCAATGCGCTCCCGTGGAAAGACCTGCTCGCGTGCCGGCAAATCGACAACCTGCTCAAAGGCCGGCCCGAAGCCAGCGCACCCGAAATCTGTGGCCTGTTGATGCCGTATGAGCACCATTGGGTGGCGTCGCTGCTGGAGCGCTCCCTGGCCCGCCGCCCTTTCGCCTTTACCCTGTTGGTCAGTGCCTTGCCCCGCGAGCAACTGGCCCGGGGCCTGAGTCGAAAAACCAACGTGGCCCTTTCTAAACACCGTACCGGGTTGCTGCGCTTCTACGACTCAACGTCATTGCAGGCGCTGCTCAAGGTCCTTGAGCCTCGGCGCATCAATGCCTTGTTGGGCCACGCCCAGGCGTGGGTTTACGTGCGCCGCGACGGCGTCATCGACACGGCAAACCCATCCATCCCCCTGTTTGGCCGCTCAGCGACGTGGGGCCTGAGCGATCAGGAACTGCTGGCGCTGGAGCGATTGGAATGGGCGGACCGACTGACCGTTGAACTGCAAAACAGCGGACATGTACCGGTAAATGTCGATCCGTTTTTCATCTATGAACACATCACCCAGTTGATCGCGCTATTAAACGATGGCGGCGAACTTGAACTTACAACGCTCTACCGCTGTTGCGCGCTGCTCATCGGATTGCCCTTGTCAGATATTGAACGGGGCGAAATTTCTGCGTTGGTGATGCGTTGTCGCAATAGCGGTGAAGACGTGCTGTCAAGCCTGCGGGCATGGCGTACAGGGAAGCACTTGAGTCGTGTTTTTGATAGGCGCGAAAAATGAAAAAATTACTATTTTTGGGTGGCGTGGCGTTGGTGAGTTTGTTGGTGGGGTATGGCGATATTTTTTCGCCTGCCTCGAAGGAGGTTTGTATTACTGGGTATAACCAGTATGAGCGGCAGTTGCATAAGTTTCGATTGGATGCGGAAAGTAAATCTGGTTGCTGGGGGAATCCCTCTGGAAGAGAAGGGCATGGCACCTATGGCGGCGGCGGGGGATATGTGTGTGGGTGTCGTGTGACGCCAGGGAAGCAAGTGAGTTTGTATTGGGTTTTTGCTCAGAATAAGGCGGAGTATGCCGCTAAGGTTCCGGAAGTTGAACATACAGTGCAGGTCACTATTCCTCAGCCTGAATCTCCTACCTCTCGCTATTTCCGAGTTTTCTTTATGAAAAATGGAACTCCGCAGTTGCAGTGGGTGGATGATTTGCGTGCCCCAAGAATCATGCCACCAACCGAAGGAGAATAAGAAATGAATAAACAACTACTGATGGCAGGCCTGTTAGTGACTTCGCTGGCGGGTTGCGGTGATGTTTTTGAACCTGCCTCGAAGGAGGTTTGTATTACTGGGTATAACCAGTATGAGCGGCAAATACATAAATTCAGATTGGATGGGGAAAGCAAGTCTGGTTGTTCGGGGAATCCATCTGGAAGAGATGGACGTGGTATCTATGGCGGTGGCGGGGGGTTTATGTGTGGATGTCGGGTGACTCCAGGGAAGCAAGTGAGTTTGCACTGGGTGTTTGTTCAGAACAAGGCTGAGTATGCAGCTAAAGTTCCGGAAGTGGAGCATACAGTGCAGGTGACTATCCCGCAGCCTGAATCTTCAAGCTCTCGCTATTTCCGAATCTTCTTTATGAAAAATGGAATTCCGCAGTTGCAGTGGGTGGATTACATGGGTGCGCCAGAAATTATGCCGCCATCTGAAGAGGAAGTGCAATGATGGATGATATAGAACTAAGTTCAGATGATGTTCTTTTTGACAGAATTAAATCCGAGTCGGAGGAGTTGTGTCCTGTCTGTCAGCAGGTGTTGTGGTTGAGTTTTTATTTTGATGGATTTGGACTTTCTGAAATGACGGCGCCAGCTTCAAATGTACTTAAGTTGCATGGTGCGGCTTATGAACGTAAGGCGGAGGGCAAGCGCAAGTTTTACTACCCCGGCCTCGGCGCCGACTTCGACCCTGAAACCCGAGTATTGGCCGCTGCCATCGCCGATAAAGCCGGTGACGCTATTTACGACCTGAATTCATAGAATAAGTGCAACGTTTGAAACGATAGGCAGAGAGTCAGCCACCGGTAGAATCCAGGCTCTCACACCGAAGGATTCAAGCGCAGATGACTACGCATTACCGGCAGCTGACTCAG
>NZ_JCBCUY010000064.1:0-12537 GCF_059862705.1 Pseudomonas sp. MF08817 | reverse complement strand
CGATTACATCGAGATGTTTTACAACCCAAAACGACGCCACAGTTTCAACAATCAGCTGTCACCGGTAGAGTTTGAAAAGCGTTACGCAGCGAGCCTGGAGAGTGTCTAGGAAACCCGGGGCGATTCAGATAAAACTAAGGAGAGAAAATATACCAAGGCTGCTGAAACTGAGCTGGATAGTCAGCTAACTGCATTGGATAAATATCAAGAGCTTTTCCCCAATAGCCCCAAGGCCCACGAAGTTAAGAAAATGATAATCAGGCCGCAGCAATTGAAATAATGTAAAAACAAACCCCTTAAAAGTTGCACTTTAAGGGGTAAATGTTAGTTTATATAAAGGAGTAGAGATTACAGGCCGCCAAGCTATTTAATTTCTACATTACCAGTTTGCTTATTCAGTTTAACATTTAAGAATAAAGTAGCAAGGGCAAAACGTAATCTTCTCCTAAAAATAATAAAAATTTTAGAGGAGAATATGCGTGATACACAAACAGCCCTTGAGCTTTACAAGTCAAAACTTCCACCCAAGCCATACCATACGAATAATTACACCTTCGGTAAACAGGTAGGCTCTTTAAAGTCAGCCCTTAAATCTACCTATCTACAACCAAACTCACTAACACATAAGTATTTCATTATTCTGGATTTGGACAGTGATACCAGTGTGCTGGACTGGACAGATAAAGGCTTGCCACCGCCGCACCTGATAGTAAGAAATTTGGATAATGGTCGTTCGCATATGACTTACATTCTAAATAGATCCGTCAAAACCGACGTGAGCGGGCGTTTAAAGCCTCTCAAATACTGTTCTGACGTGGAGCACGGCATTGCTGTCAGAGTGGGCGCAGACATGAATTATAATGGCTTGCTGACCAAGAATCCGTTTAATTCATCTGCCTTTAAGGTTCTATCGTTTGCTGATCAACCTTATGACCTGGACTACCTTAACGAATTTGTAGATAAAGATCTCGTCAAAAAACAACGTGAAGCTAAAAGGAAGAACAAAATAGAGGATGGTTTTGCATCTGGTAGGAACTGCACTCTGTTCGACAATCTGCGAGTCTGGGCATATAGCAATTGGCAGCACCATCCCCCCGCAGAGCTACAATCAGTGATCCATGAACAGGCGGAGCAATTCAATAACTTTGAATGTCAATTAGGGCGCAGAGAGGTTGAAACCATTGCTGGTAGCGTCTATCGCTTTATAAGTCGTAACTTCTCCATAGAAAGGCTTAACGAGTTGAAAAGCGAGAGGGCTAAACAGTCGAGGCAGAAAAGTTCGGCCAATCTCATTTATGTAGATGGCAAGCCTTGGGAAGAAGAAGGCATACCGAAACGGACTTACTATTATAGAAAGGAGCATAATGTGGATGCGGAACGTCCGATAGAGGCACAAAATAAGCCTTGGGAGAAAATGAATATGAGCCGCAGAACGTATTACAGGAAGAAAAGCCAAGGTCTAATTGAGGTGAGTGGTTTGTAATTTGGCACTAAAGTTGCACTTTTACTATATCAGGGATAATAGCCCCGTAGGGGGAGTATCTTGGCGAGGATTTACCCCGCCTCATAGAAAAAATTTCGGAAAATAAAAAACCGCCCATTCAAGGCGGCAATATATACACGATTTTTATGTTCCGGCTCCACCATTACACAGGCAACATCCAACTAATACTTGTCTAAATCAATATAGTTTGGGTATCACTTTCTTTTAAGTAGGTAGAATGTAGTCATGTAGCTTATCATGACAGCTTCTGTTCTGACGGCGCTTAGGCGACCTACGGGCATAGCGCTATCGCCAAAAGTTATTTTTTGCATGATACGTTCTAACTGCTCATCTTTCTCCAATTGATAAGTATTATCAGATAAAACTCGATTATACTCAAAAATCATTCCCGCCATTTTTTTAGCGTTATCGTTATTTGCGATTGCCGCACTGAAAAAATCTTGGAAGAATATAATTTGTGGGAGATACAATATATTAAATAGCGAATCATTATCCGCATCGTCGAGCTTAAAGTTTTGTTTGATTCCATTCCTCAAATCATTTACATAAGCTACCGAAATAAACTGCATAACTTTCGTGTATGTTTCGATATTTAAACTTTCATCTGCTGTAACTGGAGTCACCTTTTCCAGCAACTTCAATGCATCCAAAAGCGGTCGATACATTAAATTAACATCATCTATCTCAACTGAATCATCTTCACAAATCGCAGAATATTTTCCTATCAGCGCTTTGATAGCTTGACTTGCTTTCATTAAGCATCCTTACTGTTGCATTAAATATTGAGTGAGCAAAAATGATAGAGGCATATTAGTATCACTCGATCACATATCAGTCAAGTCAAAGATTATTTCTTGCAAGCCATGGCATTTAGTTTCTTACAACGCAACATATACAACAATGCTCGCAACAGCGATCTTTCGATTTTTTAGTATTTGCATATTTTCTACAAATCGATCTATTCATTGCATTCATCGGCGTGCGAATTTCATGGCTCATGGTGGCCAGGAACACGGTCTTGGCACGGTTCGCATCGTCGGCGGCTTCCTTGGCCTGTTGCAGTTGCTGCAACAGTTGCTGGCGCTTGCGGATCAGGTGGCGCTGGTAGGCGATCCAGCCCAACGCCAGCAGCAACAAGATCGCAGCCACGGTAAAACCCTGGAAGATCGCCGTGCGGTTGCGCAGCCAATAGCTGTCTTGCACCGTGACTTCGTTGCGCCAGCGGCTGGTCAATTCGTCCATTTCCTCGGGAGGAATGCTCAGCAGGGCCTTGTTCAGGATCGAGTGCAACTCAATGGCCGAACGCGCGGTGGCGAAGGTCACCCGCGCCGGTTCCGTGCCCACGGTGCTGGTGATATGCAGGCGTTCGCGATAGCGCCCCGAGATCATGTAGCGTGCGGTGATGAGCGAGTTGAGCGCGGCGTCGGCGCGCCCGCTGGCCACGTGCTCCATGGCCTCGGCCGGGCTCTGCGCGTCAATCAACTCAATGCCTGGCGCACCCGCTTCGATCAGTTCGGTAAAGCCATTGCCCGGCACCATCGCCAGGCGCTTACCGGCCATGTCATCCAGGGTTTGGGGGCTGCCGGGCTTGTCGGGAGACACCAGCACAAAGGGGTTAATCAGGTACGGGCGGGTGAAGCGCAAATCGGCGCCGCGCTCCAGGCTGGGCGTGACGACGGCCATCAGGTCCACCGTGCCGTCCTTGATCTGCTGGATTTGCGCGCCCAGGGAGCGACCCCTTACCACTTCGAATTTGAGCCCGGTGCGCAGGCTGATTCGCGCCAGCACCTGGGCGCTGAGGCCGCGAAACTCCCCCTTTTCATCGATGAACGACAAGGGCAGGAAGTCGTCGATGACCGCCACGCGGACCTTGGGGTGCTGGGCCAGCCAGCGTTGTTCGCTGGTGCTGAACTGCAAGCCCTGGCGCGCGGTGAAACTGGTACCGCCACCGCTCCAGCGGCGCAGGATGGTCATGCGCTCGCCCGGGGAAATGGCCCGCAGGGCCGCATTGACAATGCCTTGCAGGCGCGTGTTGTCGCGGGCCATGGCAAAGGCGAAGGGGTTGCTTTCCAGGCGCGAGAAATCCGCCAGCTGCACGTTGTTCAGGTAGTTGTTGTTTATCAGGTAATTGGCGCTGATGGAGTCGCCCAAATAAACATCGGCCTGGCCGAACGCCACGGCGCCGATGGCGCTCAGGGTCGAGGGGTACAGTTGCAAGCTGGCCAGGGGATAGAAGTCGCGCACGGCCTGGTGCGGCAGGTAATGGTCGAGCATCGCCACGCGCTTGCCCGCCAGGTTAGCCGGCAGCTCGCGGGTATCGCCCTGGCGGGTGACCAGGGTCGGCGCGTCATCGGCGTAGGTGTTGGACATGCACAACTGCGGATCGGCGGCCTCAAAACCGTTGGCCGTGCCGAGCAAATCCACGTCGCCGCGCTTGAGGGCCGCGATGACCGCGTCGCGGGACTCATAGCGCTGCACCTCGATGGGGATATTGAGTAACTGCGCCAGCAGGTCGGCGTAGTCGGCGCTCAGGCCTTCGTAGTCATGCTGGTTGAGGGTCAGGTCAAAGGGTGGGTAGTCCGGCGCCGAAGCCCCCAAGCGCAGCACGCCCTTTTCCCGTAGCCAGCGGCGGTCGGCGGCGTCCAGGTCGACCCGGTAGTCCTGGACCATGGAGCGGCCCAGCAAGTGCAGCGACTGCGGCTCGGCCGCCGTCGCCAGGCCAGCCCCTAGCAGCATCAGGGCCAGCAGTGCACAACGCACCGGGCGCATCACCTAGATGAGGTCATTACGCCTGGCGAAATCGCGCAAGTGGACCAACGACTCCACCTTGAGCTTTTCGGTCAGGCGATGTTTGTAGGTACTGACCGTCTTGGGGCTCAGCAGCAGAGTTTCAGCGATGTCCTTGTTGTTCATGCCTTGGGCCAGGCGTTGCAGGATCGCCAGTTCGCGGTCCGACAACTGCTCGATCAACTCGTGCTCCGAATGCTGCACCTGGCCTATGTGCACCGAGCTGCTGGGCAAGCGGGGAAAGAAGGTGTAGCCGGCCATGATCGCGCTGATGGCCTTGTCCAGCTCCACCAAGTCATGGGTCTTGGCGATGTAGCCCAAGGCACCGTTGCGCATGCAGCGCGAGGAATAAAAGGTCGGATCGTGGGCGGTGTACACCAACGCCCGGCTCGGTAGCTCCAGTGCCTGGAGGCGTTGCAACAGGCCCAGCCCATCGAGCTTGGGCATCGCGATATCGAGCACGACCAGCTCGGGGCGCTCGTCGCGGGCCAAGGTCAGCGCCTCGGCACCGTTGCCGGCCTCAAGGACCACCTCGAACCCATGGCGTTGCAGCAGCATCTTGACTGCTGCGCGAATGACCGGGTGATCGTCAACGACCAGTGCTTTCTTCATGTGAACTCCTAAAAACAAACACCGGGTACCTGCACCTAAGCCGCGACCACCCGCTGCGGCACCGGGGCTGCCCCATCACTCATACACCAGGAATCGGGGCTCGCCTACCTGTCAGAAGTACCAGTTCAGACGAGTGGTCATCCTGCCCTGACGCCCGCCCGGCAAGGGCTGCGTATCAATTAAGGGTGGGGATTACAAAAGAAGGGATCACCGCGATGCGGTGCGCCGGGGTATGGCCGCGTCGGGCCACTGCTCGACGAACGCTGCTGGGTCGACCCGCCGCATCAGGCTTTGCAGGGCCTCGAGTTCAGGACGCCGGGCACTGCTGACCTGCACCCGGCTGCGCAACAGCGAACCGACCTGGGCGAAGCGCCCGTGGCGGTCATGGTAGATGCAGGCATGGCGGACTTGCGGGTTGTCTGCGCACAAGGCCAGCGGATCGAAGTCGACGCTCAATGTCGCGCTGACAAGCACCAAGTCGAACGGCTCGCCCCCGTACTCCACCAGCGTCAGCAGTTCCTGAACCGAGTGCACAGGGGCAATGCGGAAATATCCCAGGTAATTGAGCGAGCGCTCCATTTGCATGCGATGAAAATGCTGCTCATCGGCGATCAGAATGCGTAACGCTTTATTCAACATCTTCGAGTAACCATGGGGTGGCATTTTGGCAAGGCCATGATGGCCCGCCGCAGAGAACCCGAAGGCTATGCGAGAGAAAACTCGTTTGATGTAGGAGTATTCCCAAAAATCAACAGGAACAATCCCATGCCGATCTTCAGCTCAGCCGCGCTGCCCGTGCATTCGCAGGCGCGCGCGCCAATGTTTCATAGCGTTGACGATAGATTGACCACCAAGCTGCCGGCAGATGGCCCGGCCAGGCATTGAGAAAGCGCAGCCGCTCGCGATACTCGTTTACCAGCGGGAAGCCTGACCGAAACAACGGATCGAGGATGGCAGTTTAGTGGCTTCTAATTTATAGTGATTCTCATGTAGATTTAAAACGCTGTCAGCCTTCCCCCTGCCAATACCCTGAGAAAGTCGGCCACGGACGGTTGCGCCCCCCTTCAATTCCCGCTGTGTTCTCTCGTCGTACTGACAGCTGCGGCGCCGGTTGCCCTCAACCGCGCCCACGCGGGTGTCATGGCGGGCAAAGAGCGGCAACGGGTTGACTCTCTCTGGCTGGAACCCTGCATGAAACGCCATCGACGCACCCGCCACGCCCTGCTCGCCACGCTCCTGCTGATCCCCGCCATCGCCGCTGCCACCTGGGCCTTGCTACCACCGGGGCGAGACAAACTGAGCACCGTGCAGGTCACCCGCGGCGACCTGGAAAACAGCGTCACCGCCCTAGGCACCCTGCAACCACGGCGCTACGTGGACGTCGGCGCCCAAGCCTCGGGGCAGATCAAAAAGATCCATGTCGAAGTCGGCGATGCGGTCGAGCAAGGCCAATTGCTGGTGGAAATCGACCCCGCCACCCAACAGGCCAAACTCGACGCTAGCCGCTTCTCCGTGCAAAACCTGCAAGCCCAGTTGCAGGAACAACAGGCGCAGAACGAACTGGCCAAACAGAAATACCAGCGCCAGCAACACCTCGCCGCCGGCGGCGCCACCCGCGAAGAAGACGTGCAAACCGCCCGCGCCGAACTCAAGGCCACCCAGGCGCGCATCGACATGTTCCGCGCGCAGATCCGCCAGGCCCAGGCCAGCCTGCGCAGCGACGAAGCCGAGCTGGGCTACACGCGCATCTACGCGCCGATGGCCGGCACGGTGGTGGCCCTCGACGCCCGCGCCGGCCAGACCCTCAACGCCCAGCAGCAGACGCCGTTGATCCTGCGCATCGCCAAGCTGTCGCCGATGACCGTGTGGGCCGAGGTCTCGGAGGCCGACATCGGCCACGTCAAACCCGGCATGCACGCCTACTTCACCACCCTCAGCGGCGGCACGCGGCGCTGGACCAGTACCGTGCGCCAAGTGCTGCCGGTACCGCCCATGCCCCTGGACCAGACCGGCCAGGGCGGCGGCAGCCCCAACAGCAGCAAAAGCGGCAGTGGCCGCGTGGTGCTCTACACCGTGCTGCTGGACGTGGACAACGGCGACAACGCGCTGATGGCGCAAATGACCACTCAGGTATTCTTCGTCGCCAGCCGCGCCCACAACGTCCTCACCGCACCGATTGCGGCCCTGGACAGCCTGCCCGGCAGCGACCGCCAAAGCGCCCGGGTCGTCGCCGCCAACGGCCAGGTGCAGACCCGCCCGGTGCGCACCGGCATCAGCGATCGCCTGCGGGTGGAAATCCGCGAAGGCCTGGACGAAGGCGAGCATCTGCTCATCGGCCCCGCCACCGGCAGCGGAGGCTGAATGCACACGCCCCTGATCGACCTGCGCGATATCCGCAAAGCCTACGGCGGCAACGACACGCCCCTGGTCGAAGTGCTGCGCGGCATCGACATGCGCATCCACGCCGGGGAATTCGTCGCCATCGTCGGCGCCTCCGGCTCCGGCAAATCCACCCTGATGAACATCCTCGGCTGCCTCGACCGGCCCACCTCGGGCGAATACCGCTTCGCCGGGGAAAACGTCGCCCACTTGAGCAGCGACGAACTCGCCTGGCTGCGCCGCGAGGCCTTCGGCTTCGTGTTCCAGGGCTATCACCTGATCCCCTCGGCGTCGGCCCAGGAAAACGTCGAAATGCCGGCCATCTACGCCGGCACGCCCGCCGCCGAACGCCACGCCCGCGCCAGCGCCCTGCTCGAACGCCTGGGCCTGGCCACGCGCACCGGCAACCGCCCGCACCAGTTGTCCGGCGGCCAGCAGCAACGGGTGTCCATCGCCCGGGCACTGATGAACGGCGGCCATATCATCCTCGCCGACGAACCCACCGGCGCCCTCGACAGCCACAGCGGCGCCGAGGTCATGCGCCTGCTGGACGAACTGGCCAGCCAGGGCCACGTGGTCATCCTCATCACCCACGACCGCGAAGTCGCGGCCCGGGCCAAGCGCATCATCGAAATCCGCGACGGCCTGATTATCAGCGACAGCGCCGCCGACCAACCGCCCACTCCCGTCAACCGTGGCGCACTGCAAGCAGTGGACCTGCGCAAACGCCTGAGCGAAGGCAGCGAAGCCAACGGCGCCTGGAAAGGCGAACTGCTCGACGCCGTGCAAGCCGCATGGCGAGTGATGTGGATCAACCGCTTTCGCACCGCCCTGACCCTGCTGGGCATTGTCATTGGCGTCGCCTCGGTGGTGGTCATGCTCGCTGTGGGCGAAGGCAGCAAACGCCAGGTGATGGCGCAGATGGGCGCCTTCGGCTCCAACATCATTTACCTCAGTGGCCTGTCGCCCAACCCGCGCACGCCCGCCGGCATCGTCAGCCTCAACGACGTCGCCGCGCTCAAGGCCCTGCCCCAGGTCAACATGATAATGCCGGTCAACGGCGCCGAAGCCGGCGTGCGCTACGGCAATGTCGACCACACCAGCTACGTGGGCGGCAACGACACCCACTTCCCGGCCATCTTCAACTGGCCGGTGGTGCAAGGCAGCTACTTCACTCAGGCCGACGAAGACCGCGCCGCCGCCGTCGCCGTGATCGGCAAAAAAGTGCGGGACAAACTGCTCAAGGGCATCGCCGACCCCATCGGCCAGTACATCCTGATCGAAAACGTACCCTTCCAAGTGGTCGGCGTGCTCGCGGAAAAAGGCGCCAGCTCCGGCGAGCAGGACGCCGACGACCGCATCGCCGTGCCCTACTCCGCCGCCAGTATCCGCTTGTTCGGCACCCAGAACCCAGAGTACGTGGTGATCGCCGCCGCCGACGCGCGCAAGGTCAAGGAAGCCGAAGCCGCCATCGACCAGGTGATGCTGCGCATGCACAACGGCAAGCGCGACTACGAGTTAACCAACAACGCCGCCATGATCCAGGCCGAAGCGCGCACGCAAAACACCCTGTCGCTGATGCTCGGCTCCATTGCGGCGATTTCCCTGCTGGTGGGTGGCATCGGCGTGATGAACATCATGCTCATGACCGTGCGCGAACGCACCCGCGAGATCGGCATCCGCATGGCCACCGGCGCGCGCCAGCGCGACATCCTGCGCCAGTTTCTCACCGAAGCGGTGATGCTCTCGGTGGTCGGCGGCCTCACCGGCATCGCCCTGGCGCTGCTGGTCGGCGGTGCCCTGGTGCTGGCCGAAGTGGCGGTGGCCTTCTCCCTGCCCGCCGTGCTCAGCGCCTTCAGTTGCGCCCTGATAACCGGCGTGGTGTTCGGCTTTATGCCAGCGCGCAAAGCGGCCCGGCTCGACCCGGTCACGGCCCTTACCAGTGAATGAGTTCCCGATGAAAGCGCACCTCACGCTCCTCGCCGCCGCCCTGCTGCTCGGCGCCTGCACCCACCCGGCGCCACGCCCGGACAGCGGCCTCCCGACCCCGCACGCTTGGCAATCGGCCACGGCCCAGGCCAGCAGCCAGGACAACCGCCAATGGTGGCAAGGGTTCTCCAGCCCCCGGCTCAACCAATTGATCGCACAGGCGCAACAGGGCAGCTACGACGTCGCCGCCGCCACGGCGCGGGTGCGCCAGGCCCAGGCGCAAGCGGTGATCGCCGGCGCCCCGCTGCTGCCGCAACTGGACGCCGACCTCAAGGCCGGGCACAGCAAACTGATCCACGGCAACCGTGGCGATGACAGCCGCAGCGCCAGTGCCAACAGTTTCAGCGCCAACCTTAGCGCCAGCTACGAGGTGGATTTCTGGGGCGCCAACGCCGCGGCCCGCGACAGCGCCCTGAGCCGCGTGCAGGCCAGCGAGTTCGACCACGCCACCGTCGAGCTGACCCTGCTTTCCAGCGTCGCCGACCGCTATGCCCAAGTCCTCGCGGCGCGGGAGCAACAGCAGATCGCCGCGCTGAACCTGGCCAATGCGCACAGCGTCCTCAACCTGGTGCAAACCCGCTACAACTCAGGCTCGGCCACCGCCCTGGAACTGGTCCAGCAAAACAGCTTGGTGGCTGCCCAGCAGCGGCAACTGCCGCAGTTGCACCAACAGGCCGAAGACGCCCGCATCACCCTCGCCGCGCTGCTGGGCCAACCCGTGCAAAGCCTGGGCGCAGACAGCGAAACCTTCGCCCACCTGAGCTGGCCGAGCATCGACGCCGGCATGCCCAGCGACCTGCTCACCCGCCGCCCCGACATCGCCCGCGCCGAAGCCTTGCTCGCCGCCGCCCAGGGCGACGTGCGCGTGGCCCGCGCCGCGCTGCTGCCCAAACTGACCCTGGGCGCCAGCCTGGGCTCCTCGGCCGACCACGCCGCCGACACCCTGCGTAACCCGCTCTACAGCCTGACCTCGGGCCTGGTCGCGCCGGTGTTCAACAACGGCCGCCTGCGCGCCGAACGCGACCGCGCCAGTGCCGTGCAGGACGAACTGCTGCAAAGCTATCGCGGCGCGATCATCAACGGCCTGGCCGACGTCGAAAAAGCCCTCAACAGCATCGACGGCCTCGACCAGCAACGCCAATGGCAGGAAGAAGAACTGCGCCAGGCCCAAACCGCGTTTCGCATCGCGCAAAGCCGCTACCAGGCCGGCGCCGAAGACCTGCTGAGCGTCCTCGACGCCCAACGCACCCTCTACAGCGCCCAGGACTTCAACGTGCAACTGCGCCTGCAACGGATGCAGGCCAGCATCGCCCTGTACAAAGCGTTAGGCGGGGGCTGGCGCAAGTACGACACGAACCTGTAGCCACTTGTCGGCGGCTTCGCCCTCGCGTGCGCCTGCGCCCCTCGACACAGCAACCTCAACGCAACGGCGCAAGCCACCGGGCAAGCGCCCCGCCCAGCGCCTCCAGGTGCTGCGCGGCGACATCGATCAGCGCCAAGGCGTCATGGTCCTCGTCAAACACACTTGCTCATTGGTGTTGGCCCAACTGTGCAAAGCCTTGCACTGCACCTCAGTGCGCTTGCTCGCCCGCCAACGCCAGTAATGCTGCATCTGCGTGTGCATGCGGCTTTCAGCTGTAGGGGCTTGCTCGTACATATCATTCAAGGTGACCTGCGACAGCAGGCTGCTGAGTCGGCCAGTCCCACGGAAGCCACGGTACCGAACAGGCCAAGAAAACGCAGGTTCACCTTGGCTTCACCAATCACCCCACCGCAGAACCTTTGCACCCAATTGCAAAACACCCGCGCCTCAGCGGCGCCACGGGAGAAGCCGACAGGTGCGTTGGGGTAATGCGCGGGCGCTCGTATTGCACGGCGTTTATCAACCGTTTGTTGATAACGCAAAAAAACGCCGTAGTTCCTTATCTTCGGAGGCGTGACGAAAGTGCACTTGGGTAACGATGGCCGGGCTATCCAGCCCGCTCCCTTCAGGATGAACCGGCAGCACGATGTAAGCGTGAAATAGGGTTTTGGTCATGATCGCCTTGCCGATGCGATGGATCAGGCGCTTGCTGATAACGTTTTCCACTTTCCCCTGGCTTTCACCCGGGAAGGCACGGGTTAATTTGAGCCCCATGCCTGCACCTTTCTGGATGGTGATAGAGGGGTCCAGCGGAACTCCTTTCACGTCCTCGCCAAAATCAGGGCAGGCGCGAAACGTCCATGCCCGCAGCGCTGGCTTGAAGGCGCTTATGCGCACGGGGGCGTCTTCTGCAGTAGCACGCTGCGGTGTCTCACTTAACGGCGCTTGATTGACGCAGCGATGGTGTCGGCCATTTTCTTTAGTTCATCTTTGCCAATAGTCGGTTTGCCGTCGGGTGCATCCTCGGAGTTTTGCATCACGTAGAGCAGCAAGTTGGGGGTGTCTTCCTTGGCGTCAGGGTCGCCTTTGACGTAGGCGATATAGCCGTAGTCCAGTGTCGGGGGTAAGCAGCCAGCACGTTTTTTTTCTGCTTTGGAAAAGTACTCCTCGTCCCACGCACATTCGTAAATGGGGGAATAACTGGGACGGGTTATTTCGACAAAAGTAGATTGACCTTTGTAGCCACCCATTTGGACTGAGGGGAATTTACGAAAACCGAGGGCCTGGTATTTCACACCGCCCCAATCGGGACGTTCCCAAAATGTACGGAGTTCTTGCTCTACAGATGCGTTTTCCTCATCTGAATAATTTTTCATGAAGGATGCACTTTGATCGCGGAAAAGGATTTTTACGTCAGGATGATCTTTAAGGCGCATGATAGTGCCCATACTGCGTTTTTGGGGGCGGTCGTCCTTAAGGAAGGTCTGAAGTACCCACCGATTTTTGAGGCCCTCGCTGCTTGAGGTTCAAAAAATCCAAGTCGGCCGAAAAACAGACCTTTCTTGTCTTTAATTCACGGCTCTTTCCTCTGATCGTGCTGTTTCAGGGCGATCAGCCCGCATTACAGACGCACCTCTCCCGCATTCAACAACCGTTTTCGCACCATCCACAGGTTCGACAATGCGAACAAGGTTGTCTGTTGGGCGATGTTTTTCGACAAGCCACGAAAGCGTACTTTCGTGTAGCCAAACTGGCGCTTGATCACGCGAAAGGGATGTTCAACCTTGGCCCGCACCTGCGCTTTGGCGTATTCGATCTTGCGTCGCATACGCCCGATCAAACTCTTTTTTCCGTGCTTTCTATAGCTGCTGGGACGCGCGGCAATCGACCAAATCATCGTGCG
>NZ_JCBCUY010000063.1:0-13674 GCF_059862705.1 Pseudomonas sp. MF08817 | reverse complement strand
TGCGGGTCTGCTTGCGCTTGTCGGCGTACTCGGCATCGGCGAAGGTCATCTGCTTCATCGGAAAACTCGGTGAGTGGAGTCCGGGGATTTTGCCAAAATCAGGAAGTCTTCTTCAGAGTTTCCTTAGCAAGCTGGAAGTCACTGGCATGGACACCCTGATCGAGGAAAACCCGGACGGTTTCGTGGCTCAGCTCGTGAGCCAGGATGGATCGCTCGAAGAGACACCGGAATCGCTCGTGGCCTTGTTCGGACTTTGCCAGAGTGAAGCCTACACACTACAGGTATTGCTCGAACAGACGACCTGCAGTGTGACTGACCTTGACGCGGTACCGACCTTGTTATGGGCGAAAATCATGATGGCGGGACGTGTTCGGCCTGTGGGTAATGCAGCTTGGACGTACTTCAATCGGGCTCTGATAGCTGACAAAGAATCCGCAGATTTCGTCGATTTGGGCGAGTCGGCGTTGGATAATTTCGCGGAGTTTCTCAAGCACAACGCTCAAGAGTTGGCTGAAGAGTTGTGGCAGGACGCCAGTCGCAACGCTGGCTTGCAGACTTTCCTCGTTCGCACGCCGCAAGTCGAGAATGCAACCCTACGAACGCTTTTCTCGAAGGTGGTGTTGAGCCCAAGCGTTGTCATGGACACCGCGGCGCCTCGCAATCGGTGGGCGATGTTCGCCAATGGTGACATGGTCGAGTACAGGGAGGAAATTCGGGCCTTCATTGCCGATCACGCTTTCTCTTATCTAGGGGCTTACCTCATCCGCCGGTGGGGCGTCGCCCGTGAACAGATGGACATGTCGGCGTTGCCGGTGTCGTTGGCCCTTGAACTGACCAACGCACAGGTGTGCTCGACTGCTGAGAGCATCAAGATATGGTCGGGCATTCCTTACGACGCCTATGACACGTGCGACGGTGCCGTTGAAGCATTGGCTAGAGCGTGTGATCACGCGGCCCGAGATGGATTGCGGTTCCCGGAGGCCTACCTCCCGACGCTGCTGAAGTTGCTCCCGGACGGGGCGCTCTCTAGAGAGCAAAGGATCAACATGCTGATCCATGCTCTCTCGATGGGCTGCAGTTGGCCAGAAACGGCTGGAGTATTGCCGCTCGTGGGCGAGGAGTATCAGGCGTTACTCAACAAACGGCGCGTGAACTTGCCGGCTCATGATATAGATCGCCGGCTGATTGATGCCCTCGCTGCAAGAGGTTTTGTGGGGGCTATTAAACCCGAGGCCAAGTGCATCGTGGTCTGGAGCAAGCGTAACTGAGTCTTCAACGGGCTTATCCGCCTGCGCATCTCGGCCTGTCTATGAAGCCTAGGATTGTCTATGGCAACTGGAGCGAGCGATTCATAAGCCGCCCTATCAGGCATGCTTGGTTGCACCGATGCCATTTTGATGGCGCGCATCTTCATAAAATGGAGGGTGAGGTGTAGGATCGGGCTCTATGCGGCAGTTACCTGCATTTCTCCTCGACGTGCAGGGCTTTTGACGCCTGCGCGCATTACTTCTGGCAGCCGGAAGCCAAGCAGCACGACCTTTTTCGATTACCTCGTTGAAATGAACTCCAAGCAAGGAATGCAGCAACATGCCAACCGGCAGCGCGATTATTATTGGAGTCAATCCGAGAGAAGCAAATCTCAAGCGAAAAGTGCGAGAGCATTTGCACCACCTAGGTTTCACGAGAACTCAGGAAGGGGCCTTGTGTCCGCCTGGAAATGGTAAGGAAGCGATCCGTGCCTTGCATAGTGCCCAACGCGAAGAACGGCTCAGCGCCAGCGAACGTTTTATTGCCCGCAGCACTGCCAAACTGATGTCATATTTTGCAAGTGGCTGCGAGGTTGTACCGGAAAAAATTTCCCCGGTGCTTGAACGTGTGTCGTCCGGCACGTGGCAAAGTGACCTCTTTCGGCTGGCGTCACTGTCCTGGTCCGTCCCTGTTTCCAACGGCTTTGGCAGGCGCTTGCGTTACCTTGTCTGGGACCAGGCGAATGGCAAACTGATGGGATTGATTGCCATCGGTGATCCGGTTTTCAACCTTGGCGTCAGAGATAAATTCATTGGTTGGGGTACCGCGGACAGGGCTGCCCGGCTGGTCAACTTGATGGATGCCTATGTCCTGGGAGCGATCCCACCTTACAACGCCTTATTGGGCGGTAAGCTGGTAGCTTGCCTGCTTCGCAGCCGGGACATTTATGATGATTTTGCCACCGCCTACGGCGGTTCTACGGGCATAATCTCGCAAACCGAAAAAAATGCGCGTCTGCTAGCCGTCGTGACGACCTCATCGATGGGACGCTCCGCAGTCTATAACCGATTGAAGCTGGATGGTACGGAGTACCTCAAGTCCATTGGCTTTACCGGTGGCTGGGGACATTTCCATATACCCGACTGGTTGTTTATTGAGCTTCGCGACTATCTCCGCGAGCTCGACCATCAGTATGCCGACCAGCACGCCTTCGGCCAGGGGCCAAATTGGCGATTGCGCACCACGCGTGCGGCCCTGAAGGCACTGGGCTTCAAGGACGACCTGATGCGCCACGGCATCCAGCGCGAAGTCTTCATCTGTCAATTGGCCGGCAACGCCACAAAGCTCCTCCATGGCGGCAGTGGAAAACCGGACACCCAATCGCTGTTGTCGGTTGGTGAAATCGGTGAATTAGCGCTCAATCGTTGGATGATTCCGCGTTCAAGGAACAGACCCGAGTTTCGCGGTTGGAACCCGGTGGATCTCATTCACTTGTACGGCAGTCAGGCGTGCCATTTTCCAGCAACGAGCCGCGGAGCCACTGAGTCGCGCTGCATTGTCGGTTTACGCGGTTAACTGCGAAGGAGATGAGCGATGGATTGCGCCATAGATCCGGTCATGAATAAACCGGTTACCGCCGATACGGCGTTACGCACTGGCTATTACATTTGTTCCTACTGCCGCAAGCGGGTCGGGCTACGTTCGGGGCCATCGCGAAAAAACTACTTCGCCCATTGGCGCGGCGTGTCCTCCAGTTCTTGCGCCTATTTCATGTCGGGGCCAGTAAGCCATGTCAATCATGACAAGGTTCAACCATCGCTAACGCGGCAGATGGAGTTACGGCTGCTGATAAAAAAAGGCCAGAACGCCGGGGCCTGGTGGATTGAATTGGTCCTGCCCCCCTGTCGAGCGTGTCATGCCTTCGTCAAACTCGATGTCGGTGGCAGGGTACAAAAGCTCGATATGCGCGGGATGGACTCAGGCTTCAGGGTCATGGCTGAACCCACGGCGAATGACTACAGGATCATGTCTTTCGAAGGCAAGCCGGACCCTTCATTCGTCGCGGGAGTTGCGCAGACGTGCCCGGGTTTACCAGCGTCGGGTGCGGCCGCTTTCACTGCCATTGGTCGAGGCACCGAAAGCGGATTTCCCCGCGCCCAAGCATTAAATCGCTGCGAAACCTACGCCCTGTTATGGTCGGCACCGGTGACACGGGAATTCCCTGAGGAACTGTTGGTGGACAGGCTCAAGCCGCGGCAGGGCTGGAATTTGGCGCTGGTCACCGTGCCGGAAGCCCCCTCAGACGCCTGCATCAGTTGGCTGGAAGCCTTCACCCAACTGAGCTTGATGCCGGCGGCGCCCGCGATCACCACCATCTGGCCGTTTCTAAGCCGCAACGCGAGCATCAATACGGTTGAATACATCGAGTCCGACGCGGTCATCCTGGCCGCTCATAGGATGCCGGGTGGCCCGCAGGATGGCGGACCAACCTTGCAAGCCGTCAATCAGCGTGATCGCATTTCTGCAACAGCCCCCGATCGATCACCCGCGCTATTCACCGTGATACGCGCTGGAAGCGATGAATTCAGGGTCGGCAAGAGCGGCCATCCGGATGTCGACAAGTTTTTTTCCAAGAGCACGTCGCTGGGGCGAAGCTTTAAACACGCTACTGTGGACCTAGTCTTCATTGACGAGCGTGGCGAACGTCTCGTTGCCTCATTACACCGCAGGCAAAGCCAATCCTATGTGGTGGCCACGCGAGCGGGGGAACTGCACTTTGACTCCCTCACAATGCCGAGAGGGGCCAAAGGCAGGCTGAAGGTTGTCTCACCCAGTGGGCATAAGGAATACCACCGACTGACGTCTAGCGAAGTGTCGGCTGACCACGCACCACATGAATGCCAGATGCCGCCGGCAATGAATAGTCTGCTCAAACAATACCTCACCGACCCGCTATACCAGCTGTATTTGGATTTTGGCGGGTTGGGCCGCTTGGCCATCGGGGCTACGCAGCCGCTGGCCAACCCCACACCTGCTTTGCTGTCGCTTGGGCGGTCCTTGCGCTTGCGTCTGCAGAGCTTTCTATCCCAACTGCACGTCGGTGGGGTAACCGCATTCTCTGGCAGTGATCAGGCATTGGTCAGCGCGTTTGGCGCATCAGTGCCTAGGCTGGAGTTGCTCCCTCACTACCGTCAACTGGCGGCTGCTGTGCGCGCCTGTGGATTTGATATTCGTCATTCAGGGAATGGGGTCTCGCGATGAGCTACCTGTACAGCAAAGAGGCACGAGGGCGGATTTCGGCATTCGGGGTCACGATAATTACCGAGTTCGTCGAAGAGGTACCCCATGCCTTTCGCAAGTCGTTCTTCGATCGTCAAGCCTCGATCCCCGGGTTTAGGCGCGGATCGCCGCCAGAATTTAAGGAGAAACAACGACGGTTGATCGGGCATCTGGTGCATCCCCAGCCAGGTCAGAAAGGGGAGGCAGACTGGCAAGCTTTCGCTAGCCTGTGGGTGGCGTGGGCAAAGAGCCGCTTGGACAGCGCATTTCCCGCAGCAGACAAGTCACCCCAATCGGCGGACACAGGCGCTGGCTTCTTCAAACGATTAGCCGAGTTGTACCCGGACGCCCCTCGGGAAACGGTCGAGCGGCTGGCCGCGTACAGCGGTTTCGCCGAAGACCCGGCGATGCTGGCAGCCCTGAACAGCTTTCATCCGGCGTCCACCCTGGCCAGGGATCGGATGATCGATGGCTTGCCGGGGCGTTTGGATAAAATCGAGGGTTATTTTGAGCTGGCCGAAGCGGCGGCAGAGGAGACCGCTGAGCGCATCGACCAGTTGGAAGTGACTGCCACTGCAACGACCGAAGCGGTTAAGCAACTGACGGGCAGCTTCGTTGGTGTTGGCAATGATGTCGAAGCATTGCGTACTGCGCTGCACAGTGTCACTGACCGCTTGCAACAACTGAGCGAACTGGTTCATTCAACGACCGGGGCGCAGCAAGAGATATCGCAAGCGTTAGCGCACTCAGTGCTCCAGGGCGAGCACATGTCGACTGCGCTGGACTCCCTCGCTGTTCAGGTCGCCGACCTGGTGGCTGAACGCCCGCAGGTTCTGGCGATCGAGGAAGCACTGACCACCCTCGGTGCGCGCATTCCCGACTGGGAGGTCACGGTAGCCACCATAGCGGCGTTGCGCGAACGCCTCGACGACCATGATTTGCGGGTTGCCAAACCACGTGACGAGACCAGTGGCCAGGCACGCGTCCGCTTGATTGAGAACGAAGCAAGCGGCCCGTTCGTTGAGGTCGGCTCTGTGGACGTTGCCTGGAAGGTCATCGCCAACAACCTTCAGGCATGCGGTGTAGTTAAGAACGATGCCAATAGTTACGCACGGCATATCCTGGCAGCAGTCATCTCCGGCCAGTTGATTCAGTTCAAAGGATCAACTGCGGACTTAATTGCTGATGCCGTGGCAGCAGCCGTAGGGGGGATGATTTTCCATGAGTGGCGGGTTCCCGTCGGCCTCCTGTCAGAGGATGCCGCGACCGACTGCCTCGAAGTCGTGATCGAGTCGTCTGGATGTCTGTTGCTCAAAGGGGCCAACCGCTCTGCGTTTGAGGTGTATGGCAGTGTCATCCGCGATCTTGTGGCGCGTCGTCAGTTCACCCTGACGGTCGATACGCGCTTGGTTCTTATTGCTTCTTGGACTCACGGCCCAGCGGCATTTCCAGACGGCGGTACGTTGTCTGAACTCGGGCCCGTGTTTGATACGGATGAATTCGCTATGCGGGGGGTATCCGCCCAGGTGCCGCTGATGCAGTTTGGCCAACGGGTTGTGGATGACTGGAAAGCCCTGCACGGCCCTGCTGAGACCACACTGTTGGCTCTACCGAGCACGTTGAGGGAGCGCCTTGCACAGGTGGATTTTATCCCAGGGAATCTTTGGCTGCGAGTCGCTGACCGGGCATACGCCCAATTGCGACTCCTATCATCAGGCCCTTCGGAGCGAGCGCTTCATGCGGTGCTGAAGCAGTGGGCACTGCCATGGGCGCAATCCCTCGGGGGACCGGTCGAGGCACTAACGCGCAGCGCCACCGAGCTCCTGAGTGAAATCGACGTGCAAACGGTCCAAGCGGAGCGTGTTGAGTGAAGTGGCTAGGGAGCGATCGCGATGCCGCTCGGAAAACTCTGGCAACCGGCTTGGGCTGTAGAAGTGACGGTGAAGAATTGAGGATCGCGGCCGTAGCGGAGTGTCTTCGGGCCGCATCCTATCTGTGTTCTGCCCCCAGTACGGATCGGGAAGCTTGGGTGCCGGCGACCACGCTCAGTTTGACGAGTCTGGTTCGCCGGCGTTTGCTCCCCTTGTGGCCCACTCTCGACGATGAGCAAGCCGCTGAACCGGGCGTCAAAGCGATTCTGGAGAACCTGGGAGAGCTAGGGGATCTGGTGCGACTCGACGGAGGACGTTGGCTAACCCCCCCGCCACAGGCGATCAGAACCGGAGGCCCGCTGGCCGTGATCACTGGCGGTGGGCCTGCACAAACTTTTCCCTGGTCAATCACGATGCGTGGGGCAGGGAGGCTCAGACTGATCGACATCGATGCCTGCGCAGGACGCATAGACCTCTGGGAACCACAGGAATGGATTGGCGCGCCGCTCGAAGGATTGCAGGAGTGGTCGATCCAGTTGTTGACAAGTGCCAAGGCGCAACTGACACCTGCGACTAGTGAGCTAGCGGACGTTTCAATAAGGGCTAGTGGCAAATGGATCGCACTGCCTGTTTGCGCGACCGCAGAAGGTCTCTTCCTTGCCAGATGCCGCACAGGTCCACGGTTTGAATACTTTGTGGTACAGGTGTCGCGAGGGCATCTTCGGCAAATGACGGGACTGCGACGGGAAGAGGCGAGGCGCTTGCAGTTTCACCTCGACGCACAAGCCGGCTATCCCATGAAAGTTCAAGCGCATGTGTCGCAATCACAGGTTCGACTGCGCCTGAATCGTCATTTGCCGCGGGAAGAGGCACGAGCGCTTCTGCTGGGCTGGCAAATATCGTCGCCTGGCGGTGCAGGGACGACCGAATATGTGATACCGCGTGAGATGTTTCCGCTCCTGCGTCAAGCACTTGCCGGGTTGCGCGTGGACCTGACAGAACGCCCGATTGCAGAGGGAAGACAATAATGGGGGGATTTCAATGAATGAAGCATCGGGTGTTCACGAGACAGCGAAAAGTTTGGCCGATAGCCTTCGACAATACATCGAAGCCCAATACCATATTCGTGATGAAGGGCTCGTCAGAGAGCGTCATGCTCTGCTGCTGCGCTCTGAAACTATTGTCCAGACACCTTATGTGGAAGCGACGACAGTCTACAAAATAGGCGATCCGTTCGATCAACTCGCCATTCCGAGGATTGCCTCCGATACGCTAACCCAGTTGTCGCTCATGGGGCTCGGGCTTTACCCTCGTCCCTACGAGCACCAATCGCAAGCGCTCACGGCTTTTTTAGGTGCCGAGGCCGCGGACCTGGTTGTTGCAACGGGTACCGGCTCTGGCAAAACCGAAAGTTTTCTTATGCCAATCATTGGTCAATTGGCGATTGAGGGCCAGGAGCGCCCCCAGTCAGCACAGTTGCCGGGTTGTCGGGCACTGTTGCTCTACCCCATGAACGCCTTGGTCAATGACCAGTTGGCGCGGATCCGACGCCTCATAGGAAATACTGAGGCATCGTCGATCTTGACTCAAAGCCGCTCCCAGCCGATCCGTTTCGGTAGCTATACCGGGCGCACCCCGTACCCTGGAGAGCGCTCCAAAGAGCGCGACGAGCGCTTCATAGAGCCGCTGTTTGAAGAGTTTTATAATAAAGTGGCCGTGAAGCCTGCCGTGAAAGACGAGTTGGTCAGGATCGGGCGCTGGCCGAGCAAGGACTTGGAGGGGTTCTACGGCGCCGCAGCCATTGAAACCAAGACCTATGCATCAGGGAAGAAGAAAGGCGGCAACTTCACCAGAAAGCATTGGGCAGGCCGGCTTGAGACCCAGCCCACTGATCGCGAGATGATGACTCGCCATGAAATGCAAGCGCGTTGTCCCGAGCTATTGATCACCAACTACTCCATGCTCGAATACATGCTCATGCGACCTATCGAGCGCAATATCTTTGATCAGACGAAGGCTTGGCTCAAAGCGGACCCGCGCAACGAGTTTATCCTCGTTCTGGACGAAGCGCATATGTACAGGGGAGCCGGTGGAGCCGAGGTGGCTTTGTTGATCCGACGTCTTTGCGCGAGGCTCGACATTCCACGAGAGCGCATGCGATGCATCATGACCAGTGCGAGTCTCGGACCCGCAGACACCGCCTCGGTTGATGGCGAGCGTTTTGCGCGGGACTTGACGGGCTTGGCCGACGCATCGCCACGACGCGTCAGGGTTATCCAGGGGACACCGGAGCAACGTTGCGTATCACAGGCAGCGCCAGCAGCACATCTTGAGGCGCTGGCAGATTTTAATCTGGACGATTTTCAGCGTTCGGCCGAGGACTTAAATGCGGCGACTGAAGCTGCGGCGCAACTCGCCCATCGGCTCGGCTGGAGCCAACCACCGTGCGGGGATCATGCTGCGTTTCGCAACTGGTTGTTCGAACATCTCACCGGATTCGAACCGCTAGAAAACTTGATCACCGAGGTATCAGGGCGTGCGGTTCGACTAGACGATCTGAGTGATCGGCTGTTTGGCAGACACCCTGCGGTCGATGCGGAAAAAGCCACGGACACGCTTTTAGCACTGGGTAGCTACGCACAGCGGAGCACGGATGGGCGGGTGTTGCTCCCGACGCGCCTGCACCTCTTCCATCGCGGGTTGCCTGGCCTGTTCGCTTGCGTAAACCCTGTCTGCTCCAAGCGCTTAGGCCATCATGACGGTCCCACTATCTTGGGCCGTCTGTATACGAAACCTTCAACCCAGTGTGGCTGCGAAGCCAATGGCCGCGTGTATGAACTGCTCACACATCGTGACTGCGGAGCCGCTTTTTTACGTGGTTTTGTAAACGAGGACCAAGACTTCGTTTGGCATCAGCCCAGTGGGCCGTTATCCGACGGTTCGGTTTCTACGCTGATGCCGATAGAGTTGTGCGTGGAGTACGCGATCCATCCTCGCAGTCGACATATCGAGAAATGGCTACATATGGCCAGTGGCAGGCTCTCTGATGAACAGCCGAGCGATGAAGCCGGGTTCCGGAAGGTCCGTGTACCGGACAAGGCGGCGGACGCAGGCAATCTCACTTTTGATCACTGTCCGGTCTGTACGCGTAAGATCAAAAACGCCAAAGATGCCCCATCGAAAATCATGGATCACCTCACCAAGGGGGAGGCGCCGTTCACTGCGCTCGTTCGGACGCAAATGGCGAAACAATCCGCCAGTCGAGCCAAAGATAAACGGCATCCGAACGCAGGGCGCAAGGTGTTGATTTTCTCAGATGGTCGGCAAAAGGCCGCTCGGCTAGCACGTGATATTCCACGTGATATCGAACTCGACGTGTTTCGACAGGCTGTCGCATTGGCTTGTCACAAACTAATGGATCTGGAAAAACCCGCCAAACCCACAGCCTTACTATATTTAGCCTTCCTTTCCGTATTGACCGAGCACGATCTGCCGATGTTCGATGGAGGTGATTCGAGAAGAGTCGAGAGCGCACGTAAATTATTTAATGACAATTATGATTCAGACCTAGTGGAAGCCATTGAAGCGAATTTTACGCCACAGGAAATCCCGGCGCGCTACCAGATTGCCCTACTAAAACTCCTTTGTGGCAACTATTACTCACTAACGGGGACAATGGTCGGCTTCGTTGAGCCAACCCCTCTGAAATTGCGAAAACTCAGCCAGCACTTGTCGAAGACCGGGCTCGCGATCAGCGAAGCGAACGTCCGTGAATTGGCGGTAGGGTGGATTGACTCGATGCTGCAGGAGTATGCGTTCGACAAGTCCATTGAGTCGGTCTATCGCTGGAAGGCAGCCGGTTATGCGAATTCGGCCTGGGGCAGCAACGGTCAGTTTGGAAAATCATTGAAGGAGCGTCTAACCAATCATTTCGGTTGGTCAGGTGAGGCAGTACAGCGCGTTGAAGCGATCTTCCGAGACCAGTTGGCGGAAGAATTCGAGGGCGCCTGGTTCCTGGTGCCTGACTCCTTAGCCGTTGTCGTCGACTTAGCCCACTGTTGGGCGCAATGCACTGACTGCACTGTGCTGATGCCTTTCGCCTTGGAAGGCAGGGTTTGTCTGGCGTGCGGCAGCGACGCAGCATCGTCTCTCGATCCAAAGAACAGCGAATATGTCACTGCTCGTAAAAACTTCTGGCGGCTTCCAGTAGCTAGGGCGCTAACGCCCGGAGCAGAGCTGTCCAACATGAGCGTCGAAGAACATACCGCACAATTGTCGAACCGTGACCGTAGCAGGGTGCACGCGACCACAGAGCTCTATGAGATGCGGTTCCAAGACGTGCTAATTGAGGATCGAGACCGCCCGATCGACGTACTCAGTTGCACAACGACCATGGAGGTAGGCGTCGACATCGGCTCGCTGGTGGCAGTAGCGCTGCGAAATGTCCCTCCGCAGCGTGAAAACTACCAGCAGCGCGCTGGTCGGGCAGGGCGGCGCGGTTCGTCGGTCTCTACCGTTGTCACCTACTCACAGAATGGTCCGCATGACAGCCACTACTTCTTAAACCCCGAAAGTATCGTGGCAGGTCCACCTCGGACACCGGAGGTCAAGGTCGATAATGCGAAAATCGCCCGTCGGCATCTTCACGCTTACCTGATCCAGACTTTTTTCCATGAAATCATGGCGCAATGCACCGGTGCGTTGACTGAGAAAAACTCATCGTTGCTCAAAGCACTAGGGCCTACTGAGGATTTCTTCTGCAGCACCGAGCAAACCGGTCCCACTCTGAATAGCTTCGAAGCTTGGGTGGCTCGTCGGGTCCTGGCCAGTGACGGCGATCTGCGCGAGTCCATTGTCGCTTGGCTACCGCCGGGATTGGATACCCGCGGACTTTCATTGATGGAATGGCTGGCTGATACCAGTAAGGGCTTGCTTGAGGAACTCAAGAAGCTGAGCACAACCGTCGAGGCGACTACGAGGCATGAAGGTCTCGCAGAACAAGGTATCCAGGACGGCGAGGATCCTCCACCAAGTACGGAACAGGCGGAACTTCTGGAGTTTTTGTTCTTTCACGGGTTGCTCCCGAGCTACGCGTTCCCGACCAGTCTTTGCAGTTTTCTCGTGGAAAAGTTGAGCAAAAACACACGAGAACGCTGGGAAGTGCGGACGGTGCAACGCCCGCAACAGTCGATAATCAAAGCCCTGAGCGAGTACGCACCGGGGCGCCTCATCGTTATTGACAAGAAAACCTATCGCTCTGGCGGTGTCTTTGCAGATCTACCAGCGGGTGTCGTAAATCGTGCAGTCCCTCTCTTCGAAAACAAAAAACCGCACACACACTGTAAAGCCTGCTCGTTTGTACGTGATCCCAATCGTTCAGGCAAAGAACAGATGAACTGTCCCGTCTGCGGCCAACAATTGGTGACAGAACAGATGATTGTGCCAGAGGTGTTCGGCCCGGAGAGCGCCGCGGATTTGCCGGAAAATGACCGCGAGCAGGAAATCACCTACGCGACGATGGCCCAGTTGCCGCAACCTGTCGATCCGGAGATTTTCCGCTTTTCCGCCTGTGGCCCGTATGCAAGCTATACCCATGCCATCGACCGCACGCTCGTCACCGTCAACCGAGGTAAGGAAGGCACAGGGGAAGGGGGCTTTTCAGTGTGCATGGAATGCGGCCATGCCTCAGTCTTTGATCAGGAGGCGAACGCGGGGCCACATGACCGCCCCTACAAGCAACTAGGTCCAAAAGGAACACCTCCGAAGTGCTCTGGGCAGTTCGCACGCGTGTTGCTGGGCCATCACTTCGACACGGACCTTCTACTGTTGCGCCTCAAAATCGCGGAGCCTATCGTGACCGACACGGTAAACGGGGTGGTGTTGCATATTCTCGAAGATGCCTTGCATTCACTTGCAGAGGCGCTGCGGCTTGCGGCCAGTCGGCATCGGCAACTGGATCTGGACCCTGCCGAGTTCGGTTCTGGCTTTAGGATTGAGCCTGCGCTGCAGGATGACACCCGTATCCTGGACCTATTTTTGTACGACACGTTGTCAGGGGGCGCAGGGTACGCAGAGATTGCAGCGCGGCACATGGAAGAGATTTTAGACTCCACTATTAATCTGTTGGAAAACTGCACATGTGAGGCCTCCTGCACAGAATGCCTCAACCACTTCCATAACCAACACCTTCGGCACCGCCTTGATCGGCATTTGGGTGCGATGCTCTTGCGTTACGCGGTACGAGGAGAGATTCCAGCCGGTTCATCGGCCACCGACCAGTTGGTAAAACTGGCTCAGCTTCGAGCCAGCCTTGAATTAGCGGGATATGCCTGTAGCGTTGGCCCGATTTCGTCTGCGCCTTTGCTGGTTGAACAACGTGGTAAAACGGTCGCGGTGGGCTGCTACCCAGGGCTTATTGATAACATTGAGCACCAGCAACCCAGCGTCAGCACATCAGGAATTCACGCGGTAATCGGCCTCAACGAGTACTTGCTACGATCAGACCTCGCGAACGCCCAGTTGAGAGTTCAAGCGCTTTTCAAAACGTAGTTTAGGAAACATAGCCACCCGCTCAGTCAGGCTCGGTGCGTGACTGGCGGGAGTGTTTTGTGAGAGCTCACCTGCGGCGGCGAGTCTGACATAAGCTTGGCACTTGGGCTTGCTTGGGTAGCTCGCTGATTTATTTCAGTCCATGATGAATCAGGGCACGCTCACTCCTTCCTCTCTGGGCGCCATTATCCGTAATAGCGGCATCCTCCAACTCTTTTGTATCCAAAGGCCAGATGTGACGAGTCTTGACGATTTCATAAACCCTACCGCTAACCAGCATTTCGTTTCACGGTCCGAGCAACGGCTGAACTCCTGCTCGAAAGATACCAGGTCAAAAAAGGCTGAGATCTATCGATTCTCGATTATTGATAGCAAAAAACCAATAATGAATCGCCCCGGGTTTCCTAGACACTCTCCAGGCTCGCTGCGTAACGCTTTTCAAACTCTACCGGTGACAGCTGATTGTTGAAACTGTGGCGTCGTTTTGGGTTGTAAAACATCTCGATGTAATCGAACACATCATCCCGAGCATCCTGGCGTGTAGTGTAGATTTTACGCTTGATCCGCTCCCGCTTTAGCAGCTGGAAAAAGCTCTCCGCCACAGCGTTGTCGTGGCAGTTACCTCGACGACTCATGCTGGCTACCAGGTTGTTAGCTTTCAAGAAGCTTCGCCAGTCTGAGCTGCTGTACTGACTGCCTTGATCCGAGTGGATCATCACCTCTTGCT
>NZ_JCBCUY010000062.1:0-14076 GCF_059862705.1 Pseudomonas sp. MF08817 | reverse complement strand
ACAGCGTTACTCGCTGCTGTCAACACCTCTTTTTCAACTCCTTTCGGGCTTCGATGACCTGAAGCTCCGCGCTGTCGAAACCTGCATAACTCTTTGTTTACCAAGGAGTTTTCCGTTTCGACTGCGCCGGAAGTGGGGCGAATTATAGACAGATATAAATCGCCGTCAACCGTTAATTTCATAAACCTGTCATATCGGTCAAAAAGGCCCTTCCAGAGTCGGCAGGAACCTTTTGCGTCACAGGCTGGGGAAGGCGAATTGCGAGGCCTCGTGGCTAGCGCGTTGTGGCCAGCGTTGGGTGATAGCCTTGCGTCGCGTGTAGAAGCGCACGCCGTCCGGCCCATAGGCGTGCAGGTCGCCGAACAGCGAGCGCTTCCAGCCACCAAAGCTGTGGTAAGCCACGGGCACCGGCAAGGGTACGTTGACGCCCACCATGCCGACTTCGATCTCGTCGCAGAACAACCGCGCCGCTTCCCCGTCCCGGGTGAAAATGCAGGTGCCGTTGCCATACTCATGGTCGTTTATCAGTTGCATGGCGGCTTCAAGGCTGTTGACGCGCACCACACACAGCACGGGGCCAAAGATCTCTTCTTTATAGATGCGCATCTGCGGCGTCACGCGGTCGAACAGGCAGCCGCCGAGGAAGAAGCCTTCTTCATGCCCGGCCACACTGAGGCCACGGCCGTCCACCACCAATTGCGCGCCCGCCGCAACGCCGTCTTCTATATAGCCGCTGACCCGGTCACGGGCCTGGCCGGAGACCAGCGGCCCCATGTCCAGGCCGCAGGAGGTCCCCGCGCCTATCTTCAGGGCTTTGATTTGCGGCACCAACTTGGCCACCAAGGCGTCCGCTACCTGATCGCCGACGCACACCGCCACCGAAATCGCCATGCAGCGTTCGCCGCACGAGCCATAAGCCGCGCCCATCAGGGCGCTGACCGCGTTGTCCAGGTCAGCGTCCGGCATCAACACCGCGTGGTTCTTCGCCCCGCCCAGGGCTTGCACCCGTTTGCCGCGCTTGGTGGCTTCGCTATAGATGTACTCGGCAATAGGCGTCGAACCCACAAAGCTCAGGGCCTTGACCTCTGGCGCTTCGATCAGCGCATCCACCGCACCCTTGTCGCCATGCACGACATTGAGCACGCCATCAGGCAACCCCGCCTCGTGCAGCAGTTGGGCGATCAACAGCGTGGAGCTCGGGTCACGCTCCGAGGGTTTGAGGATGAAGCAGTTGCCGCAGACAATCGCCAGCGGGTACATCCACAGCGGCACCATGGCCGGGAAGTTGAACGGGGTAATCCCCGCCACCACCCCCAGGGGCTGGAAGTCGGACCACGCATCGATGTTCGGCCCCACATTGCGGCTGTACTCGCCCTTGAGAATCTCCGGCGCCGAGCACGCGTATTCGACGTTCTCAATGCCGCGCTTAAGCTCGCCAGCCGCGTCCTCCAGGGTCTTGCCATGTTCTTCGCTAATCAATTGGGCAATGCGCCCCTCGTTCTGCTCCAGCAATTGCTTGAAGCGGAACATTACTTGAGCCCGTTTGGCCGCTGGTGTGTTGCGCCAGGCCGGGAACGCAGCCTTGGCCGAGTCGATGGCCGCTTGAATGGTGTCGCGGCCGGCCAGCGGTACTTGATGGATCACCTGGCCGGTGGACGGGTTGTACACGTCTGCGCTGCCGCCGTTGCCGGCCACGAGTTCGCCATTAATTAGATGTGCAATACGGCTCATGCCGGGCTCCTGAGCAAAGGGTCTTATAAAGAGGGTCGGATCAGTCGATCTTGTTCAGCACTTCACCCACGGCATCGAACAGGCGATCCAGGTCTTGGGGTTTGCTGTTGAACGTCGGCCCGAATTGCAAGGTATCGCCGCCGAAGCGCACGTAAAACCCGGCCTTCCACAACGCCATGCCTGCCTCGAACGGCCGCACGATGGCGTCGCCGTCGCGCCCGGCAATCTGGATAGCGCCGGCCAGGCCATAGTTGCGGATATCGATGACGTTCTTCGCGCCTTTCAAGCCGTGCAGGGCATTTTCAAAATGCGGCGCGACGTCGGCCACGCTTTGCACCAGGTTTTCCTTTTGCAGCAGGTCCAGCGCCGCCAACCCCGCCGCGCAGGCCACGGGGTGGGCCGAATAGGTGTAGCCGTGGGGGAATTCCACTGCGTACTCCGGCGTCGGCTGGTTCATGTAGGTCTGGTAGATCTCGCTGCTGGCAATCACTGCACCCATGGGGATGGCGCCGTTGGTGACTTGTTTGGCGATGCACATCAGGTCCGGCGTCACGCCAAAGCTGTCGGCGCCGAACATCGCGCCGGTACGGCCAAACCCGGTGATGACTTCGTCGAACACCAGCAGGATGTTGTGTTGGTCGCAGATCTCGCGCAGGCGTTGCAGGTAGCCCTGGGGCGGCACCAACACGCCGGCGGAACCGGCCATCGGCTCGACGAACACTGCCGCGATGTTGGACGCATCGTGCAGCTCAATGAGTTTGAGCAGTTCGTCCGCCAGGGCAATACCGCCCTGCTGCGGCATGCCGCGCGAATAGGCGTTGCTCGCCAGCAGGGTGTGGGGCAAGTGATCGACGTCCATCATGGCCTGGCCGAACAGTTTTCGGTTGCCATTGACCCCGCCCAGGCTGGTGCCGGCGATGTTGACGCCGTGATAGCCCCGAGCGCGGCCGATCATTTTGGTCTTGGTGGCTTGCCCCTTGAGGCGCCAGTAGCCGCGCACCATTTTCACTGCGGTGTCCGCGCACTCGGAACCGGAGTCAGTGAAGAACACGTGGTTGAGGTTGCCGGGGGTCAGTTCGGTGATTTTCTCCGCCAGTTGGAATGACAGCGGATGGCCGTATTGGAAACCCGGTGAGTAGTCCAGAGTGCCCAGTTGCTTGGCTACCGCTTCTTGGATTTCCTTGCGGGTGTGCCCCGCGCCGCAGGTCCACAGGCCCGACAGCGAGTCATACACCTGGCGGCCCTTGTCGTCGATCAGATAGCTGCCCTCAGCCGCCACGATCAAACGCGGGTCGCGCTGGAAATTGCGGTTAGCGGTGTAGGGCATCCAATGGGCGTCGAGCTTGAGTTGGCTGGCCAGGGATGTGGTCGCGTTTTCGGGCATGTTCATGAGCAGAACCTCAACAGGCGAAAGGCAATGTCGGACAAAAGCGTGATTGCGGCTAAGTTGCCACGGCGATAAAGTCGGTGAAATCCAACTTTTCTAACCTTCAGTCAGGCCATGACTAAACTATGAGCACCCGCCGCCCCGATCCACTGGCCCAAGTCAGCGACTTCGACATCCGCCTGCTGCGCATCTTTCGCAGCGTGGTCGAATGCGGCGGTTTCTCTGCCGCCGAGTCCGTGCTCGGGATTGGCCGCTCGGCCATCAGCCAACAGATGAGCGACCTCGAACAACGCCTCGGCCTGCGCCTATGCCAACGCGGCCGCGCAGGGTTTTCCCTGACAGAGGAAGGCCGTGAGGTGTACCAGTCGGCCCTGCAGCTATTAAGTGCCCTGGAAAGTTTTCGTACCGAGGTCAACGGCCTACACCTACACCTACGCGGCGAGTTGACCATCGGCCTGACCGACAACCTGGTAACCGTCCCCCACATGCGCATCACCCACGCCCTGGCCCAGCTCAAGGAGCGCGGGCCGAACGTGCAGATCCAGATCCGCATGATCGCCCCCAGTGAGGTGGAACAAGGGGTGCTCGACGGTCGCCTGCATGTCGGCGTGGTGCCCCAGGCCAGCGCGCTCTCGGGGTTGGACTACCAACCCTTGTACAGCGAGCGCTCGCTGCTGTACTGCGCGGTGGGCCACCCACTGTTCTATGTCGATGACCAGCAACTCGAAGACCTGCGCCTCAACAGCCAGGATGCCATCGCCCCGACCTTCCGCCTGCCCGCCGAGATCCAGGCCCATTACCAGGCCCTCAACTGCACCGCCAGCGCCTCGGACCGCGAAGGCATGGCATTTTTGATCCTCACCGGGCGCTACATCGGCTACCTTCCCGACCACTACGCCCAGCTCTGGGTCCAGCAGGGGCGGCTGCGGGCACTCAAACCCGCGTCGCGCTTCTATGACCTGAGCCTGGCCTCGGTCACGCGCAAGGGCCGGCGCCCCCACCTGGTGCTGGAAAGCTTCCTCAAAGCCTTGGCCGCAACGAGCTAAGGCTTTTATGACCGTAAGACTTGTCTGATATGCCCCGGTAAGTTATCTGTGCACAGGCTGCACCCACGGACCTGTTCGGAATTGCCCATGACCCTTGAAGTCCCCGCCCACACCGCCGCGCCCAGCGGCAAACCGGCCAGCCGCATTCGCCAGAAGAATGAAGAGGCGATTCTCAAGGCCGCCGAAGATGAATTCGCCCGCCACGGGTTCAAAGGCACCAGCATGAACACCATCGCGCAAAAGGCCGGGCTGCCCAAGGCGAACCTGCACTACTACTTCACCCACAAATTGGGGCTGTATGTGGCGGTGCTGAGCCACATCATCGAGTTGTGGGACAGCACCTTCAACACCCTCACCGCCGAGGACGACCCGGCCCAGGCGCTGACGCGCTACATCCGCGCCAAAATGGAGTTCTCGCGGCGCCAGCCCCAAGCCTCGCGGGTTTTCGCCATGGAGATCATCAGCGGCGGTGAGTGCCTGAGCGAATATTTCACCCAGGACTACCGCACCTGGTTCACCGGCCGCGCCGCGGTGTTCCAGGCCTGGATCGACGCCGGCAAGATGGACCCGATAGACCCGGTGCACCTGATCTTTCTGCTGTGGGGCAGCACCCAGCACTATGCCGATTTCGCCACGCAGATCTGCCGCGTTACGGGCCGCGCCAAGCTTACCCGCCAGGACATGGACGCCGCCGGCGATAACCTGATCCGCATCATCCTCAAGGGCTGCGGCCTCACGCCCAGCCTATAGAGCCTTGTCCATGCCCTTCACCCTGGCCGGCCTTTGCGAGTACCGCGAAGAGATCCGCAAAAGCCGCTTTATCGCCCTCGCCGCCCCCGTCACCAGCGCCGCCGAGGCCCAGGCCTTTATTGAGCAGCACAGCGACCTGAACGCCTCCCACAACTGCTGGGCGTGGAAAGTCGCCGAGCAGTACCGCAGCAGCGACGACGGCGAGCCCGGTGGCACCGCCGGGCGCCCCATCCTTGCCGCCATTGAGGCGCAGGCCTGCGACCAGGTCGCGGTGCTGGTGATCCGCTGGTACGGCGGCATTCAACTGGGCACCGGCGGCCTCGCCCGGGCCTACGGCGGCAGCGCCAACAAATGCCTGCAAGGCGCCGAACGCATCGCGTTGGTCAGCCGAGTCCCCCTGGCATGCGCCTGTGGCTTCAACGAACTGGCGGTGGTCCGGTTACGGGTCACCGAGCTCGGTGGCCTGGTGCTGGACGAGACTTTCACCGGCAACGGTGTCGAGCTGCAACTGGGCGTGGCCGAGGAACACATCGGCCTGTTGCAGCGCCAACTGGCCGACCTCAGCCGCGGGCGTATCGTGCTCCATCGCTGAGTACGGCCACAGGCCCGCGAGCAGTTGTCCACAGCCGCAACTTGCTCACATCTACTGTGCACCCGGCTGTGGATAACCTGAGCACATTTCCCTGGACGCCTTCTGCAACGGGGCTTTGCGGGGTTTGTACGTTTTTTGTCCATTTACTCCAGATCGAGGTAAATCCCGGCCAAAAACAATCGCTTAGCTCGCTTTTTTCATTGCCTGCGGGCCGCCTGCAACGGCTTCAGTTTGCGCACAATTACTGTGGAGCAAGCTGTGGATAACCCGTGTAACGCTCGCTCAACCGCAGAAACGGCAGCGTTCGCAGGCGATTGATCGTTTTTTGAACAGCGCTCCAGATCTCAAAACAGCGCTTGTTATGCACAAGCGCCTACACCGCGGTGGGAGCGCTGCGCACTCCAGCGCGGGCGAGCCCGCTTGCTACAACGGCCGCGGGTTGGCGCATGGGCCAGAGTTGAGCCACGGCCCAGGCCAGTTCGCAGAACAGGATCAGGCCAATCAGCACGCTGGCACCCTGGCTCAAGGCGTAAACCTGCCAAGTGGCGAAGAGCAATCGCCCCGCCGCATCGTAACGGCCGAACGCCAGTTGCGGATCACGAATGCGCAACACCGACCACACGCACACAATCGAGCCCATCAAGTTAGCCATCAGCATGTGCGCCGGCTCGAAAGGTGGCAGCTCGCCAGGCAGGTCGTAAGCCCGGGCCAGGGCCTGCAAGCTGCCGTGCAGCAGGGTGAAGGTCCAGGGTGTGACGAACATCAGGGTCATCAGCAAGTCGTACCAGCCGCTGGCGCGCACCAGCCGGCGATATTGCGGGGCAGTCCACATCGGTGTTGCTCCATCGATTCAAGGAACACCGAGGCTAAGGCCTGGAGTATGCTCCAAGGTCAAGCCCCCTTGAGACGTCCCATGCGAATCGGCGAATTGGCCCAGGCCTGCGCGGTCAGCCGCGACACCTTGCGCTTCTACGAACAACGCGGCCTGATCGCCGCCCAGCGCAGCGCCAACGGTTACCGCCACTACCCGGCGCAAATGGTGCAACTGGTGCTCTACATCAAGACCGCCCAGCGTCTAGGCTTTAGCCTCGGCGAGATCGGCGCCAGCGTGGCCGGGTTGTGGCAGGCCAGCGATCCCGACAGCGCCGTCACACAACTGCTGCAAGACAAGCTCACCCTGATCGAAACCCGCATGGCCGAGCTCGGCGCGCTGCGTGAAGAGTTGCAGCAACGGCTCAGCCAAAGCTGTCCACTTAAACCCTGATTTAAGGAAGCCACTTATGAACACTGCAAAAACCGCCCTTATCATCGGTGCCTCGCGTGGCCTGGGCCTGGGCCTGGTCAAGCAACTGCTGGGCGACGGCTGGCAGGTCACCGCCACCGTGCGCGACCCGCAAAAAGCCCAGGCGCTGCAAGCCTTGGGCAATGTGCGCATCGAAACCCTGGACATGGACGACCAACACGCCGTCATCGCCCTCAGCCAACGCCTCAAGGAGCAGACCTTCGACCTGCTGTTCGTCAACGCCGGCGTCAAGGGCCCGGACGACCAGCGCCCGGGCCAGGCGAGCCTGGCGCAAGTCGGCCAGTTGTTCTTCACCAACGCGGTGGCGCCGATCAACCTGGCGCAGCGCTTCGTCGGGCAGATCCGCGAAGGCAGCGGCGTGCTGGCGTTCATGAGTTCGGTGCTGGGCAGCGTGACCATTGCCGACGCGCCGGAGATGGCGCTGTACAAGGCCAGCAAAGCGGCGCTGAACTCGATGACCAACAGTTTCGTCGCGCAACTGGACGGGCAGGCGCTGACGGTGCTGTCGATGCACCCTGGCTGGGTGAAAACCGACATGGGCGGCGAAGACGCGCACATCGACGTCGAGACCAGCACCCGCGGCCTCGTCCAGCAGGTCAACGCCTATGCGGGCAAGGGCGGGCATCACTTCATCGACTACCGTGGCGAGACAATTGCCTGGTAACACCCGCCCCAAACCGCCGTTGCCCCCGGCCCGCCGCCGGGGGTAGACTGCGCCCTTCGCCCCCCAAGGCGACCCTGGATCAGCAGACAGGGCATCACTGAGCTGGCAACCCTGAACCCCACTTTCAGAGGAGCCGGCCACCATGCCTGCCATCCGTACCTGGTTAAAAAACCCCCTCGCGATCTACACCGCTAACGCCCTCGATGCCAGCGGCGGCCTCGTCCTGCAGGACGGCGTCATTGTCGAAGTCCTCGGCGCCGGGCAGCAGCCATCGGCACCTTGCGCGCAAGTGTTCGACGCCCGCGAGCATGTGATCCTGCCGGGGCTGATTAACACCCATCACCACTTCTACCAAACCCTCACCCGCGCCTGGGCGCCCGTGGTCAACCAACCGCTGTTCCCCTGGCTCAAGACCCTCTACCCGGTGTGGGCACGCCTAACCCCGGAAAAACTCGCCCTGGCCAGCAAAGTGGCCCTGGCTGAACTGCTGCTCTCAGGCTGCACCACCGCCGCCGACCACCATTACCTGTTCCCCGAAGGCCTGGAAAACGCCATCGCTGTGCAGGTGCAAAGCGTGCGCGAACTGGGCATGCGCGCCATGCTCACCCGCGGTTCGATGAGCCTGGGCGAAGCCGATGGTGGCCTGCCGCCACAGCAGACCGTGCAACAGGGCGAAGTGATCCTGGCCGACAGCCAGCGCCTGATCGCCCAGTACCACGAACGCGGCGCCGGGGCGCAGATCCAGATCGCCCTGGCACCCTGCTCGCCGTTTTCGGTGACACCGCAAATCATGGCCGCCAGCGCCGAATTGGCCAACAGCTTGGACGTGCGCCTGCACACCCACCTGGCCGAAACCCTTGATGAAGAGGACTTCTGCCTGCAACGCTTCGGCCTGCGCACCGTCGACTACCTGGACAGCGTCGGCTGGCTCGGCCCGCGCACCTGGCTGGCCCACGGCATTCACTTCAACCCCGATGAAATCGCGCGCCTGGGCGCGGCGGGCACTGGCGTCTGCCATTGCCCCAGCTCCAACATGCGCCTGGCCTCGGGGATCTGCCCGACCCTGGAACTGCAAGCCGCCGGCGCACCCATCGGCCTGGGCGTGGACGGCTCGGCGTCCAACGATGCTTCCAACATGATCCTGGAAACCCGCCAGGCCCTGTACCTGCAACGCCTGCGCTACGGCGCCGAGAAAATCACCCCCGAGTTGGTACTCGGCTGGGCCACCCGTGGCTCGGCGAAACTGCTGGGGCGCAGCGACATCGGTGAATTGGCGGTGGGCAAACAGGCAGACCTGGCGCTGTTCAAACTCGACGAACTGCGCTTCTCCGGCAGCCACGACCCGATCTCGGCACTGCTGCTGTGCGGCGCCGACCGTGCCGACCGGGTGATGGTCGCCGGCCAGTGGCGAGTGATCGACGGCCAGATCGAAGGCCTGGACCTCAAGGGCCTGATCGCCGACCACAGCCAGGCAGCGCGGCGGTTGATTGCGGGCTGACTCCGTAGTGGGGTGAAAAAACAACTGTGGGAGCGGGCCCGCCCGCGATGAGGCGGATCCAGGCGATACATTTCTTGCAACTGATAGACCGCCATCGCAGGTAAGCCCGCACCCACACAGCCAATTCCCGCTAAACCCCCAACAACGACAACATGATGAAGGTGGCAAACAGCACGAAGTGGGTCATCCCTTCGATGGCGTTGGTTTCGCCGTCGTTGAGGTTGATCGCGCTGACGACCAGAGTGATGAGCACCATCACCGTTTGCACCGGGGTCATGGCCATTTGAAACGGCTGGCCGGTGTACAGGGCCATGGCTTCCATCACCGGCACCGTGAGGATCACCGTCGACAGCGACGCCCCCAACGCGATGTTGACCACTGACTGCATGCGGTTGGCCAGGGCCGCGCGCAGTGCGGTGAGGATTTCCGGCGCGGCGCTGATGGCTGCCACCAGGATCGCCGTCATCACCGGCGGTGCGCCGCTGCCTTCCAGGCCCAGGTCGAGGGTCTGGGACATCACCTCGGCCAACGCGCCAATCAACACCACCCCCGCCACCAGGATCGCCACGCTCGTGCCCAGGGCTATGGCCGGCGCCTCTTCGGCCTGGGCCTTGGGCCGGCGTTTCTCTGGGTAGCTGTAGCTGAAAAAGTAGCTGTGGGGCCCCACCTGCATACGCAGGAACAACGTATAAAGCACCACCATCGCGCCGATGGTGAAAGCCGAATAGAGCTTCCAGTCCGCCTTGGGAATGAACTCCGGCACCACCATCGACACCCCCATCGCCGTGAGGATCATCACGCTGTAAGTGCGTGCCGAGTCGTCGTTATACGACTGCTCGCCGTGCTTGATACCGCCCATCAACGCGGCGAGGCCGAGGATGCCGTTGATGTCGAGCATCACCGCCGAATAGATGGTGTCGCGCACCAGGGTGGGCGAGGCCTCGTTGCTCATCATGAACGCCAGGATCACCACCTCCACCAGCACCGCCGACAGGGTCAGGATCATGGTGCCGTAGGGGTCGCCGACCTTCTCCGCCAGCAACTCGGCATGGTGGGCCACGCGCATCGAGGCGCAGACGATAAAACCGATCAGCACCAGGCCACCGACCAGCGCCACCCTCTGCCCGCTGTGCAGCAGCCAGTGTTCCAACGCATAGGCGACGGCGGCGGCAAGCAGCGCCAACAGCAGAAAACTTTCTTGCTTGAGCAATGTGAGCATGGCGGGCCTTTTTGGCGGGGCGCGGGAGCCCATGTGACTGCGGCACGCCGCTAACGTTTCGTTACACCTTAGCGCACCAGCAACCGCCGGCCCTCTTGTGCTTTGCCCTTTTCTGGCTTGCCGGCGTAGGAACAGGCTGCACCTTGCCGCAGGCAAAAAACTTCCCTTCTGCAAAGAAGGAAACGGCGCGATTCACCACTCAGTCAGGTTTTGCCGAAAAATCCGACTCGCCCTGTAGAATGCCGCCATTGCACCTGATGAGAACCACACAATGTACGACTGGCTCAACGCCCTGCCCAAGGCCGAACTGCACCTGCACCTGGAGGGTTCGCTGGAGCCCGAGCTGCTGTTCGCCCTGGCCGAACGCAACAAGATCGCCTTGCCGTGGAGCGACGTCGAGACCTTGCGCAAGGCCTACGCCTTCAACAACCTGCAAGAGTTTCTCGACCTCTACTACCAGGGCGCGGACGTGCTGCGCACCTCCCAGGATTTCTACGACCTGACCTGGGCCTACCTGCTGCGCTGCAAGGCGCAGAACGTGGTGCACACCGAACCGTTCTTCGACCCACAGACCCACACCGACCGCGGTATCCCTTTTGAAGTGGTGCTCAACGGCATCGCCAGCGCCCTCAAAGATGGCGAGCAGCAATTGGGCATCACCAGTGGCTTGATCCTCAGCTTCCTGCGCCACCTGAGCGAGGCCGAAGCCGAAAAAACCCTCGACCAGGCGCTGCCGTTTCGCGAAGCCTTTGTCGCTGTGGGGTTGGACAGTTCAGAGATGGGCCACCCGCCCAGCAAGTTCCAACGGGTGTTCGACCGCGCCCGCGGCGAAGGCTTCCTGACCGTCGCCCACGCTGGCGAAGAAGGCCCGCCGGAGTACATCTGGCAAGCCATCGACCTGCTGAAAGTCCAGCGTATCGACCATGGCGTGCGGGCCATCGAAGACGAGCGGCTGATGCAGCGCATCATCGACGAACAGATCCCGCTGACCGTGTGCCCTTTGTCCAACACCAAACTGTGCGTGTTCGACCACATGTCTCAGCACAACATCCTGGACATGCTCGAACGCGGGGTGAAGGTGACGGTGAACTCCGATGACCCGGCCTACTTCGGCGGCTACGTCACCGAGAACTTCCACGCCCTGCACACCCACCTGGGCATGACCCAGGACCAGGCCCGACGCCTGGCGCAAAACAGCCTCGATGCACGGCTGGTCAAACCCTGACACGCAGCCCTGACTTACACAGGTTCAAACACCACTGTAGGAGCGCTGCGCACTCCAGCGCGGGCAAGCCCGCTTGCTACAACGAGGCCTCGCTGAGTTCTTCGAGGGTCTTGCCACGGGTTTCCATGCCGAACCGCCAGACCACCAGCGCCGCGATCACGAAACACGCGGCACCCAGGGCAAACACCCCGCCCTGGCCGGTGATGGGGAATACCAGCCCCGTCACCAAGGGCCCAAGCAACGAACCGACGCGGCCAATGGCCGAGGCGAACCCGGAACCCGTGGCCCGCGCCGAGGTGGGGTACAACTCCGGTGTATAGGTGTAGAGCACCGCCCACATGCCGAACAGGAAAAACTGCATCAACAACCCCGAGCCGACCAACAAGCTGATATTGCCGCCAAATACCGCGCTCTGCCCGTAGACAAACGCCATCACCCCGCCACCGAGCAGGGCGACGACGCACACCGGTTTGCGCCCCCAGCGCTCCACCAGCCACGCGGCCATCAAGAAGCCCGGAATTCCGCCCAGGGAAATCACCACGGTGTAATACACCGACTGCGTGACCGCGAACCCCGACTGTTGCAGCAACGCGCTCAGCCAGGAAGTCAGGCCATAGAAGCCCAGCAGGGCGAAGAACCACACGCTCCAGATCATCATCGTGCGTTGCCGGTAAAGCGGCGACCAGAGCTCGGCGAACGCGGAAAAGAACGTCACCGGGCGCAGCGGCTGACGTGGCAGGCGTACCGGCTGTGGCAATTGCTGGCAGTTGAGCGAGGCGCGTACCCGCTCCTCGATGCCGCACAGAACCCTGTCGGCTTCCTCGTGATGTCCGGCCTGCTCCAGCCAGCGCGGCGACTCGGGGATAAAAAAGCGAATCGCCAGGACGAATACCGCTGGCACCGCCAGCACCAGAAAAATGTCGCGCCAGCCAATCACCGGCAACAGGAAGTACGACAGCACCCCCGCCGCGACGAAACCGATAGGCCAGAAGCCGTCCATCAAGGCGATGTAGCGCCCGCGCCGCTGGGCCGGGATCAACTCCGAGAGCATCGACTGGGCAATCGGGAACTCCATGCCCATGCCAATCCCCAGGAGGATGCGAAACAGCGTCAGGGTCTCCACCGTTTGCGCGGTGGAGCACAGGTAACTGGCCACGCCCCACAACACGATGCTCCACTGGAACACCGGTTTGCGCCCGAAACGGTCGGCCAACATGCCCGACAGCGAAGCGCCCAGGACCATGCCGAAAAAGCTCGCACTGACCAGCAACCCCGCTTGCGCGGTGCTCAAGCCGAACTCGGCTTTGATCGAGCCGAGCAGGAACGTCATCATCGCCAGGTCCATGGAGTCGAAAAAAAACGCCAGGGCGATGATGATGAAAATCAGCCGGTGGTAGCCACTGATGGGCAACCGCTCCAGGCGTTCAGCGGCGCTGTATCCGTCAATTCCCATGCACCCGTCTCCCATACCGAAAATGGTCGGGCCGAGTGTGCGTGATCGTTGGGTGCGGCAACGGCTGGATGCGACTTGCCTACACTCATGAGCGACGCATGAAAAACCAGGTTACACAGAGATCATCGCGGGTGAATCAGGTGGCCATTTCCAGGCTCTGCGCCCGGGCGAGCCGGTTGATTTCCCGCTCCCCCAAGGGTGACAGCTGTAAAGCCCGTGACTCGTTCGGCACCGTCACCCAACCCGACTGGATGAACAGTTGCAGCAACCCGGCGCCCAGCGCCCCACCCAGGTGCGGGCGGCGCTCGCTCCAGTCCGGGCAGGAGCAGGCAACTTGCCCTGGACGCTGGGCCAGGGCCTGGATGAAAATTCCGCGCGTCGCCAACTGGGTCGCGCCTTTGCTGGTCACGACGATACGCTGGGGCAGTTGCTCGATCCAACCGGCGTCCAGCAGGCGCTGGTACAGGTCGGCCGCCAGTTCGCCGCCCAGGTGATCCTGGCAGATGCGTGCCTTGAGCAAGGAAGAGGCCGGCCCCTGGTTTTTCGCAGCGCCAATGCTGCGTTTGAAGATCGCCGGCAAGGTGCGCGGCGCGCTGACGGCCGAGGCGCTGGCCAGGGCTTCGACGGCGACACCGATTTCGGGAGCGGCAAGGCGGAAAAAGCGCTTGCGGCCACGCTCCTCCACCCGTAGCAGGCCACCGGCGGACAACCGCGCCAAGTGGGCACTGGCCGAGGAAGGGGACAGGCCGGCCAGCAACGCCAATTCTTCGGATTGGCGGGCGGTTCCGTCCATCAAGGCCCACATCATTGCACTACGCTTGGGGTCCGCCAGTAAGGTGGCAATTTGGCTGATGCAAGGTGCGTATTCCATTTATTCACTCCCTGTTGAATCGTTCGTCTACTACGCGCAGACATATTGACCAGTAATACAGCACTGGCCAAGACGTGAAAACCGCCATAACCCGGCCGTATTCACAAACTAAGGCGATCAACTTCTTCGAAATAACCGAATAGGCTCAACTTCGAACGTTAGCTATTCAACCGAATTAAACACGGACTCTGCGGTTCGAAGTTAAAGGCGGGGCGGCCGCAAAAACTGAGTGCAACACCTGACCTTTCCGGTACGGTGCTGCCACTATGTCCTATCACGAACTCAGTATCCCCGAACGTGCGACCCTTCAACTCGGCCTTGCCCAAGGTTTCAGCCA
>NZ_JCBCUY010000061.1:0-14638 GCF_059862705.1 Pseudomonas sp. MF08817 | reverse complement strand
GCCCAACTGACGAATAGTTGCCCCGGTTCGCTTGCCCAGTTTGATGTAGAGCTTGACCGCTCGGATACGGTCTTCGTATGAATACATGAACTACCTCCAGGTAGTCCAAGATTTCCGCCGCATCCCCGGTGGGTCAATTTTCCATCAGCGCCAACACACTAAGCAACCATCAGAAAATTTTGACTGTACGCCAAAAAATTCGCATCTACCAGCATCTAAACAGGCGTTGCAGGGCAATCGCATGAACGCCTGCCGATTTGAATGAGTCCTTTCCCAGCGGGCATCCTGAGCGCCTCTCTACTCAGGATGCCCTGCAATGTCGCATCACATACCAATCTCCGATGTTCTGGTCGCCATCAATGATCCCCGTCAGCAGGGCAAGATTCGTCACGACCTGGTCGAAACACTGGTCGTGGCTATCTGCGGCGTGCTTGCCGGCGCTGACACCTTCATCGAAATCGAACTCTGGGCTGAGCAGCGGCTGGACTGGTTCCGCCGTATTCTGAAACTACCCCACGGCATTCCCTCACACGACACCTTTGGACGGCTATTCAGCCTGATCGATCCAGAGGAGTTCGAGCAGGCCTTCCGCTGTTGGGTTGCGGCGATCCTACCGGCCCTTTCTCCGCAAGTGGTTGCCCTAGACGGCAAGACCAGTCGCCGCTCCGGCAAGAAAAACACGGCCCCGTTGCACCTGGTCAGCGCTTTTGCGGCTGATTCAGGGCTGATTCTCGGGCAGAGGGCGACCTCCCAGAAGTCCAACGAGAAGACCGCCATTCCTGAGCTGCTGGCCACACTGGCGCTTGAGGGCTGCACCGTGACGATCGATGCCATGGGTACCCAGCCGGACATTGCACAGGCCATTCTCGATCGCGGGGCGCACTATCTGCTGGCCATCAAGGGAAACCAGCCGAAGCTGGCCGAAGCGATCGATGACTTCGCTGACACCTTTTTGGACGGCGATCCTGCCCGGGTACCCCATGCGCACTTCGAGCATGTCGAGAAGGACCATGGCCGGCTGGAGGTTCGTCGCTGCCATGTTTTCGACCAACTCCAGTGCCTGCCACAGCCAGAACGCTGGCCAGGACTGCGCACTTTCGTGATGCTGGAGTCCGAGCGGACTGTGGGCAACCAGACCAGCCTGGAGCGCCGTTACTACATCAGCAGTCTTGCTCCGGATGCAGAGCGCATCGCACATGCCATCAGGGCGCACTGGGGCGTGGAGAACCGCGTCCACTGGTGCATGGATGTCATTTTTGGTGACGATCAGATGCGGATCCGAACCGGGCATGCTGCCCACAACATGGCCGTTCTCAAGCAACTTACATTGAATTTGATCCGGTTGGATCCGGTCAAGCGCAAGGGTGGCATCAAGGCACGAAGGCTGATTGCTGCAACCTCTGATGATTATCGGGCTGAACTATTAGGTCTCAGGTGAGCTTCATGCGATTGCCTTGACAGGCGTTGTTGATTATCATAAAACACTGACACTGTATTATATAATCGTGCTTTTGTGTTATTTTTTTAATATTTACTGATTACGTACTTGCTTAACCACTCAGTTGCGCTAGAACTAATAGACGCGAAATTTAAATCTCTAATTTTCCAACACTTAGTAAAACCTCGTTTGCCATCCCACTACCATTGTAGGAGCAAATCAGGAGACATAAAAAATTAGCGGTAGCGTGCCTGGCCCTCTAGATAAGTATTGGAGACTGTAATGAAGTTTGAAAAGTCACAGACAGCAATCGACCACCTGACTCCCGAGCAACACCGAATTACCCAGGAGGCGGGCACCGAAAGGCCCTTCACGGGCGAGTACAACGACAACAAGGAGCCTGGCATCTACGTCGACATAGTGTCGGGAGAGCCACTGTTCGCTTCGACGGACAAGTTCGATTCGGGTACTGGCTGGCCCAGCTTCACCAAGCCGATCGTTTCGGCAAACGTGAACGAGGTGCGGGACAGCGCACACGGCATGGTCCGGACGGAGGTCAGGTCAGTACACGCAGACAGTCATCTCGGCCATGTGTTCCCCGATGGTCCTTCCGACCGCGGCGGTCTGCGGTACTGCATCAACTCAGCGTCCCTTCGCTTCATCCCGCGCGACGAGATGGAGTCCGAGGGATACGGTGAATATCTCGATCAAGTAGAGGAGGCTTAACATGCATCAGCGCGCTGTTCTCGCAGGAGGATGTTTCTGGGGCATGCAGGATCTGATCCGCAAGCGGCCCGGCATCATCTCGACCCGTGTGGGTTACACGGGCGGCGATATTCCGAACGCCACGTATCGTAATCACGGCACGCATGCCGAGGGGATCGAGATTGTCTTCGACCCGACAGTGACGAGCTACCGGAACATCCTGGAATTCTTCTTCCAGATCCACGATCCGACGACGCTGAACCGCCAGGGCAATGATCGTGGGCTCTCCTACCGGTCGGGCATCTATTATGTCGACGAGGAGCAGAAGCGCGTCGCCGAGGATACGATCGCCGATGTGGATGCCTCGGGGCTGTGGGATGGCAAAGTGGTGACCGAGGTCCAGCCGGTCGGCGAGTTCTGGGAGGCCGAGCCCGATCACCAGGATTATCTGGAGAAGCGCCCGGGCGGCTACACCTGCCACTTCGTCCGTCCCGGCTGGGTGCTTCCGAAGCGCCAAAAGGTTGACGACGTACAGCCAGCGGCCGGGACCGCGGCGGAATAGGCTTCACTGCCGTTGCCACTGCGCCGATCCGGTCCGCAATCTTCGTGACCGCGTCGTTCAGCGACGCGGTCATCGAACCCTACTTCAGAGTGACGGCTCGTTCCAGTCAGTCGCCATCGCAACACCAGGATCGCAGATTTATGCCAGACCTCTCGTCCTTTCCGATCACGCAGCGCTGGCCGGCATCTCATCCCGATCGCCTGCAACTCTACGCAGCCCCTACGCCCAATGGCGTCAAGGTCTCGATCATGCTTGAGGAGACTGGCCTGGCGTACGAGCCCCACCTGATCGACATCTCGAACAACGAGTCGAAGGATCCGGCGTTCGTGTCGCTGAACCCGAACGGACGCATACCGGCGATCATCGATCCGGCTGGCCCTGACGGTAGACCCATCGCCTTATGGGAATCCGGTGCGATCCTCCTCTATCTGGCCGACAAGACGGGTCAGTTCATCTCCACCGAACCAGGCCAGCGTTACGAGACCCTAGCGTGGGTGTTCTTTCAGATGTCGGCCATCGGGCCGATGTTCGGTCAGCTCGGCTTCTTCCTGCGATTTGGCGGCAAGGACTATGAGGACAAGCGGCCGCAACAGCGCTTTATCGACGAATCCACGCGTCTGCTGGGGATTCTGGATCGCCGGCTGGAAGGCCGCGACTGGATCGTCGACGACTATTCGATCGCGGACATCGCGACGCTCGGCTGGGTGAATGCGCTGGTGGAATTCTACGCTGCGGGTGACATCCTTGGCCTCAGCAGCTTTTCGAACGTCCGCGCATGGCTTGGACGCGGGCTGGCTCGACCGGCCGTCCAGCGTGGCCTCCACATTCCCGCGAGGCCAGCATGAGCATCATCGCCGCCTATTATTACAACGAAGGCAAGCGAGTTCGCGAAATCGCGCTCGATGAGCACGTCAAGTTGGGCGAGAGTCGCTCGGGCTTCTGCTGGATCGCGCTTAGCGAACCCACCCCCGAGGAACTACTCGCGATCCAAAGGACATATAATCTTCATCCGTTGGCGATCGACAACGCGATGCACCCGCTGTGCCCGCCCAAGCTCGAGGTCTACAACGATGAGTTGTACGTCGTCGCGCAGACCGCCGAGCTGGTCGGCGACCGGATCAGCTACGGCAAGATGGCGATCTTCACCGGTCACAATCACCTTATCACCGTGCGGCACGGCAATGCCGGAGCGCTGGGCAAACTTCGGGAGCAACTCGAGGCATCGCCGACGCAGTTCGGCAAGGGTGTCGACTATGTGCTGCACGCGATCTTGCATCGCGTGGTCGACCAGTATCTGCCCATCTTCGAAATGATCGAGGACGACGTCCTGGCGATGGAGCGACGGTCGCTGCACGATTTCCTCGGGCCAGAAGAGGTGGCGCGAATCTTCGAACTAAGGTCCGAACTCACGCGGTTCCAGCGCACGCTCGGGGCTATGGCCGAGCTGGTGCGAAAGCTCGTTCGCGGCCACTTTCCCTGCATCAGCGCCGAAATGACACCATATTTCCACGACGTCGCGGACCATGTCCACCGCGTGCAGTCCATGGTCGACGGCCTCCTGCTTGTCCTGTCCACGGTCTTTGAGGCCAGCAGCCTTCTTGAAGCGCAAAGGACGGGGGTGATCACCCGCCAGCTGGCGGCTTGGGCGGCAATACTGGCAGTCCCGACGGCGATCGCTGGAATATACGGCATGAACTTTAAGCACATGCCGGAGCTGGACACGGCCTACGGATACTTTGTCGTGCTCGGAGTGATAGCGATATCGTGCGTTTTCCTATTTGTGCGCTTCAAGAAGGCTAAGTGGCTGTGAATACTGCCCATCGTTTTCTTCGCCGTCATCTGACGGTTACAGCGGGCCTTATACGGAAGCTTGTCCAATCCAACTCAAGATGAAGGTGCGTCCATGACATAGCAGCTGACCGACGCTCTACAAGCAGTTCAGTCCTTCATCGCCAAGGGCTAAGACCGCGAATAGCGCGTCAAGGACAGCAATCTCGTCGATCTCGAGCCAGGATCAACCATCGGTCCGTGCGGCATCTGCGTCGACGCGGCGTTTCGCCTCGGAAGCGGTGATGATGGCGATAACGCCTCCACCCTCTACGCGATCACCGATCCGGCGACCGAGCATAAGGGCCTGTTGATCGACGTGTTCGATGAAATCTGCTACCGCGACCCAGTTCAAGAGTCGGGACCTCAATGTAGAAGAAGTTGACTAACGAGCATTCGCGTCATCCGATCAAGCAAGCTGGAGACATTTATGAAAGCCATTGGTTACAAGGTTCCGGGACCCATCGCCGCGGATGCCGCGCTGGTCGACATCAATCTGCCTCGGCCTGTCGCTGCAGGATACGATATCCTGGTTGAGGTGAAGGCCGTCTCGGTCAACCCGGTCGACTACAAGGTCCGCAACAGCACGCCGCCGGCAGATGGCGATTGGAAGGTGCTGGGATGGGATGCCGCCGGGATTGTGCGCGAGGTCGGCCCCGACGTCACGCAGTTCGAGTTAGGCGACGAGGTCTATTATGCCGGATCGATCACACGGCCCGGTACCAATGCGGAGTTCCATCTCGTCGACGCCCGGATTGTCGGTCACAAACCTGCGTCGCTCTCCTGGGCGGAAGCGGCGGCGCTGCCGCTGACGACGTTGACGGCCTGGGAGGCGATGTTCGACCGCCTGGACGTGGCGAAGCCCGTACCCGGTGCGGCGGAGGCGATCCTCATCATCGGTGGCGCGGGCGGGGTTGGGTCGATCGCCGTCCAGATCGCGCGACAGCGCACGGACCTCACCGTCATCGCCACAGCCTCTCGACCGGAAACCCAAGAGTGGGTAAGAGGGCTTGGAGCTCACCACGTCATCGACCATTCTCGTCCGCTCGCGCCACAGATCGCCGAACTCGGCATCGGTGCTCCCGCTTTCGTCTTTTCGACCACACATACCGAGCAACATGTCGCCGACATCGCCGAACTGATCGCCCCACAAGGACGGTTCGGACTGATCGACGATCCCAAGGCATTCGATATCATGGTTTTCAAGCGCAAGGCGGTGTCGATCCACCACGAGCTGATGTTCACGCGGTCGATCTACGGCACGCCCGACATGAATGAGCAGGGCGAGATTCTGGATGCGATGGCAGCGCTGGTTGACGACGGCAAAATCCGCACGACGCTGACCCGGCGACTGTCGCCGATCAATGCCGCCAATCTGAAGACGGTGCATGCACTGATCGAAAGTGGCGCGGCTAAAGGCAAGATCGTCCTCGAAGGCTTCTAACGACCGCGATCGCCAAACATCTTGTCCAACCTCAAAAAGCCGAACGGGTTATGCCCCAGCGATGAGAATCCCATGACCAAATCTATTGCCACCGCCTCGATCAACCGCGAAACCGCAGTCGCCCTCATCGACGCGGCGCTCGCTGCGGCCCGTGCCATCGGCATCCCGGCTGCCGTCGCCGTCGTCGACGCCACCGGTAACCTGCGCGCGTTCGAGCGCACCGACGATGCGCCGTTCCTTACCGTCGATGTTGCCATCGACAAGGCCTGGAGTTCCGCCTCGTTTGGGTTCCCGACCCATGTCTGGAACGACTATGTGACCAACGATCCAAAAGTGGCGCCGCTAGCCTATCGCCCTCGGATGGTCGCTGTCGGCGGCGGTTATCCGATTCTGGAGGATGGGAAGTTGATCGGCGGCATAGGCATCTCCGGAGGCAACTATCAGCAGGATCAGGATGCGTGCGTCGAGGCACTCATGAAAATCGGGTTCCAGTTGCCAGCCTGACGACTGTGAGGCCATCACCGGTGGTAATGGCCAACAGATCCAACCTTTGAGAGGCCTAATGATGGAAGCGTTCGTCGTCTTTACGCGGGAAGAAACCAGCGACCCACATGCACTCGCAACCTATTCTGCAGGCGTCGGACCATCGTTCGATGGTCACGACGTTACCTTTCTCGCCGCTTATGGCGCGATCCAGCATTTGGAGGGGCCGCCCATCGAAGGGGCCGTAATCTTGCGTTTCCCGACGATGCAGGCCGCTCGCGACTGGTATGACAGTCCCGCCTACCAAACCATCGCTGCTCAACGCTTTGCCGGTTCCCGTTACCGCGCCTTTATCATTGAAGGGCGGCGGTGACATACCGACAGAAGCACTTCGGCGCTGACCACGAGGTATCGGCGTGTGAACTCGCATCTTGGGAATCTGTGGGGGGGACCAAGACAGCGGCGCTAGGGGCTCATATCGTCGATCGGATCAGAGAGTTGCTCGGCGAGAATGGGTTATCTATTGCCGAGCTGACGGAGCGGAGCCGCCCTCTCCCAGCGGATTGATTCAATCGTTGACGCTCCTCCTATCCGGATCCGGGTTTTCGCACGCTGATCAACAGAGTTACAGCGCGCAACGCCTGTAGTGGGCATCAGGGGATGGGTGGCAATCAGGATGATTGCCCACCTTCCAACGATTAACCTTGCTCAAGTTGCTTCACTAGTCGCTCCGCGTCGAGATGGAAGTCCGAGAAAACAATGCTACCGCCAGCGTCGATAACCGTAAACCACGGAGTTCCTCGTGTGCGGTAGTCTTCCATGAAGGTTGGAAACGGCGAGCCGGTCGGTTGCTCGTCGTGACCGAAAACGATAGGAAGCTCATACTTGAGCTGGTTCACGCGCAACTTCTCGAAGGTATTCTCATGCGTTCCTTCGAAGACGGTCTGGATCACTGCGAACCCCACGTCTTTTGAGCTCAACGCTGCATGCAACTTTTGTAGCGTCGGAAACCCATGCAAATGGCAACCTTGGCACCAATGCTGGAAGGCAAACAAGATTTTCGGGCCGGGCCCGATATCTGACAGTTTGAACGGCGCGATACTTTCCCCATCTTTGCCAATCCATTTTTGCACCCGCAGCTCAGGCGCTTGTCGTTCGATCTCGTTCATCTGATCCTCCAACCCCGATACAGAAGCTTAGTGGATGATCGCGCGTCGCGACGGTGCGCGAACGTCCGACCTTATTTTCCCTATTTCCTGAAGCCAGAATAGATCAGATCGACATTTCGTCCTTAATATACTCAAGCTGCCGGCGAGCGCGAACTGGGCAACCATGCGCTGGTGAGCCTTGAGCTTTGCACGCTGCCCATCCGTTTGAGAGCGAACCTGCAACTTCCGCTCCGCATACCGCAGATCAGCGTACGCAGCCTTGGGGTTATCTACCCTATAGCCATTGGGTATTGGGAATCATGCTGGCCTGACGCTATGTTCGATACGCGATTTTTTACGATGATAGAGCATCTGTATCTGATTTTTAGTCGATTGGCTTATTCGGCGGATGTGCGGGCAAATGCTTTACGCAGAGTACTGAAATGAAGGCCGGCTTCGGTCTGCCGTATCGAGCAAGAGGGGTCACTATGGTCACCAGAGGTTTCACCGGTCGCGGTTCAGGCGACCAGTCCGATCGGATTCCGCCAGGTCAGCATCTGGTGGAGGATTTCCCTGTTCTGTCGGCCGGCCCTACGCCGAGGGTAGAGCCCTCCGACTGGAAATTCACAGTCAAAATTGGTCCGAAGCCCGTCAAAACGTGGAATTGGGGCGAATTCAACACTCTACCAAAGACCCAGGTGACAAAGGATATTCACTGCGTCACCTCTTGGTCCAAACTGGATACCGTTTGGGAGGGTGTACTCATTGAAGACATCCTTGCAGATGCAGAGCTTGATCGGCCTACCGATTTCGTCTTGGCGCACTGCTACGATAATTATTCGACAAACGTCCCTCTGACGGATCTGCTTTCCGGGAAAGCGATGGTCGCCCTCAGTTATGCGGGCAAGCCACTTTCCCGCGATCATGGGGGGCCGGCGCGTCTTCTAGTGCCGCACCTTTACTTCTGGAAATCCGCCAAATGGGTGAATGCGCTGCAATTCACGACGCGTGACGAGGCCGGCTTTTGGGAGCTGCACGGCTATCACATCTACGGCGATCCGTGGCGCGAACAACGATACACCCATGACTGAAAACGAAGCGCAAGTCCGTTCGTGGCAATCATGCGTGATCGACGACATCATCCAGCAAACACCGAGTATCAAGAGCTTCTTCCTTCGGTTGAGCAAGCCGTTCGCGCACACCGCAGGTCAGCACGTCGATATCCGGCTGACCGCGCCCGACGGCTACAGTGCAATGCGCAGCTACTCGATCGCGTCATCGGCAGTTTCGACCCCGATCGTCGAGATAGCTATCGAGCGCATGCCGGATGCCGAAGTTTCGCCGTTTTTTCACGACATCGCGGCGATTGGTGACGAAATCGAAGTTCGCGGTCCGCTCGGTGGCCATTTCCTTTGGCCTGAGCCTGCCATAGATCCGGTTCTGTTGATCGGGGGAGGCTCCGGCCTCGTGCCGTTGATGGCAATGATCCGGCAGCGCCGCGCATTGGCCCAAGCCGTTCCGACAGCGTTGCTCCTGTCCGCACGAACCGCCGAGGACGTTCTCTTCTCAGAAGAACTTCATTGCATCGAAATCAGCGATCCGGCGTTCGTCCTGGCGCTCGCGATTACGCGCGAGAAACCGGTTCGCGCATCGGACTTTGCGCGACGGATCGACGGCATGATGGTCCAAGAAATTCTAACCAGGCTTCAGGGAAAGCCGACGCAAGTGTTCGTCTGCGGGTCTAACGGATTCGTCAACATCGCAACCGATAGCGCGCTGCTGGCGGGCTTGGACGCCTCCATCATCAAGACGGAGCGCTACGGGGGCTAGCGGCGCGAGCTATCTCACGTCGCGCCGATCGTAGACGTGCGCCCTGGGAAGCTTTGGCGATCAACGTGAACCGTTTTGCCGAACACAGTCTTCGTACCCCCCGGCCTCTAGAACGCCTTCGCTCGCGATACCTGGCTCGACATCAAGCTCAATTTGAAAGTTCCTGCACTATCCGTCGTCCTGATATGCTCGACCAGCATGATGGGCGATTCGAGCGGGACCGCTTCCGTCCCAATCGAGGCTCGGTTACCTTAGAGCATCGGCTCGGCGCTACAGGAGGCGCGTGCGGCCTCTGCCTGGCGGTGAAAGCACTTTGGGCCATGTCGCCTGGATAGCGGCCAATCGTCAGCATCTGCTCCGATGTCGGCCAAGGTGCAGTCGCCATCTTTGAACGCCGCGAATTGGAGATCAACGCCATGACAGCGATCCGCGTGCAACTGCCGGAGATGCAATATGACAACTGATGTATTGCTGTACACCACGAATTGGTGCCCGTTCTGCCGCCGAGCGAAGGCGCTCCTCAAGGAAAAGGGCGTGCGATGGAAGGAGCTCGATATTGAGGCGGATCCGGCTCACCGGCAGGCCATGGCGGAAGCGTCGGGGCGAAGCTCCGTGCCGCAGATCTTCATCAATGGCACCCTTATCGGTGGCTCCGATGAGCTATTCGCGCTCGATGTCAGAGGCGAGCTCGACAAACTTCTCGGGCGCAACCCGCCTGCCACCTGAGGAGGTGCGGCTTGGGGCAGCCAGCCCGCGAGCCTTCGCCGGTTGATGAATACAAAAGGAGAGTCCGTTGGTCTCAGCCATCTGGAAAGACACTACTATCGCCACAAGCGACGAAACAGTCATCGTCGAGGGAAATCACTACTTCCCACCGTCAGGAGTCGACCTGAGCCTGCTTGAGATGAGCCCGCACACATCTGTCTGTCCGATCAAAGGCGCCGCGCGCTTCTTTCATGTTCGCGCGGGTGACGCGCTCAACGTGAACGCCGCTTGGACCTATCCCGCCCCCACTCCGGATGCCGAGGGTATCCGGGATTACATCGCTTTCTGGAAAGGCGTGGACGTTGCCTAGCAGACTGGACGGACGACTTCGCTGATAGCCATGCGGGCGCCGACATCTCAATTATCCTGCCCACCCCGGGCCTCGTCGGCTGCAGGAATCTGCCCGGCACCTTAGCGCGACCCGGCACTGGCGGTCTCGCACCCGCCGCGCCTCTGTTCTATCAATAAGGATGGATGACATGGAGCATTCCGAGTTCGATGCCGCTTTCGCGAAGCTTGCGGAGGGATACAGAGAAGGGACTTATGAAGGCCGGCGTTTCAGCTTGATCGTCCGGCGATCTGGGGACGGACGTCGCAACAGTCTGTTCGCCAGGGAGTTGGACGGGACTGACATTGTCAGCTTCAACCTCTTCCGCGTTACATCAGATAGGACATTGTTGAAGCCGTGCGAAATGTCCGCCGAAAAGGTCGTAGCGTTCGTGCTGGAGTTCCGACCGGACACCTGACGGGCAGAAGAAGATCCCGGCCAACCGGCGCGCCTGCGACGGCCGGCTATCTAAGGCTGCGCAAGCCTATAGCCGCAGCTCATTGCACTTCGTCTGGCGAGGAATTCAACATCGATACGTCGCCATCCGCGGGGATATCGGTACAGGCGCCCGTGTAAGCCAGATTGAGAAATCCTAAGCGATGACTAACACCAATGACGCCACCCTTCCGACACATTCTATTCTTGAGGAATGCACAGCGATGGCTGTCGTCAACGCTCTGAAGATTATTCTGAAGAACAGCTACGCGATCTACCTTAAGACAAAAAATGCCACTCGGGCGCATCCCGCCCCTACTTCAGGGACTTTCACTTGCTTCTCGCTCTGTCACTCACAGCATCGGCACGCCCATGACGCATGGTATCCAGGCCTCATAATTTTCCCATATAACCTTCTTGTCTTTTGCGCACCCAGAAAGACTCGAGGCTTTAACTGGACAGATGAGCCCTCGAGGGTAGTGTTCACCTGATTGGCTTTCTCATATCTGATGTTGATTCGCACAGTGTGCCAACCAGGTGATAGTTTCAAAAAACCTGCGCTTCAGAGCGAATTAGACGATCTTCGATAAGAGCGATCCGCCTCAAAATCCAAAACATCTAACATTGTCCTAGAGCCATATTTGTACCTAGTACTATGGCGCTCCCATTAACACATTTGATGATGCACAGAAAACTTAGCTCATGATAGCTTTCAGCTAACAGCTATTCGGAAGCCCGAAAGGATTCAACCGTTTAAGCGTGAACCGTCGATTATAAATACTTTCGTAAGTTAGCTTTAAAGGACGCTTTTAGTCCTTGTAAATACGCATTACGACTCCACAGCTACCAAATCCATACGGCGCCAGCAACCATTAAAACACCCGACACTACTAAAACAATAGTAGAGGCGCGATTGCTGCCTTTCAAAGTATGACCAACACCCACATCCATAACTAGGTGTCGAATTCCGGCTACGAGATGATAAATAAATGAAGAGTATACCAACCAGAAACTAACTTTGCCGAAAGGTGAAGAAAAAATCTCCTTGACTTCATTAAAACCCTTTTCTGACTCCAACGATTTGCTCAGCATATACAGTATCAGTCCCAGAAAAATAAAGAGCATAATTCCTGAAATCCGGTGCAGAATCGATGTAAGCGCCGTGAGAGGAAGCTGAATGGTTCGAATATCAAGATTAACCGGCCGCTTTTTATTCATTTTGACTCCAGTCAACAATTCTAGTGGGGGATTTCAGTTTTCGATCTCATTCATCATAGCAGCTGTAACTAAGGCTGGCGGCGACAATAATGGAGATATTCGGGGCTTACGTTGCATTTTGAGGTCGCAGGTGCATGTGCGTAAATTGAAGCAAATTGCAAGGTTATGCCCAATAGGTAGCTAGCTTATTAATTTAACAAAAGTGACGTGTGTCGTTCTGCAGGGCATGCTGTTCCCCAACCCTGGAAAACCTATCCTCTTTAACACGTCAAAGTCGATTGATAGGCTTGCTGCAACAGCTATCTGCCCGGTTGAAGTCGAAGATCGATGTATCTGTAGGGTTTGGAAATAAATGCGGGCGCCCACCGCACTCACGGCTCAGTTACCATTCTTTGTGCATCGCGGCCGCGCGGCTAGTTGGTAGCTGTTCTAAGCCTAGTCAGTGCCGCCCTTCGCCCCAAGCCCCATAGTCAGATTTGAGAAATGACAGTAGGCGATGCCGCAACGCGCTTCATCGACCTATGTAAAACGACTCCTTTATCGAAATAGTGCACTCATCGCTCTCCACGGCGATCCCTTCATCGCGAATTGCACCGCCCAAGACGATCTGCACTGAAATCAATACTTTCTGATGCCTCTTGATTAGAGATGCCAGCCATAATCATCTCATCGCCAACGCATACGGCGTTCGGCAGCCAACACACTCTCACTCACTACTGGAAGCTCAGACATGAAAACCATAGGCATTGAAAACTCGAAGTCCAGCGTACAGGCCCACTTAACGCTTGGAACCAAAACTATGGGGCTAGGTATCTATGGCGCGTACTTGGCTCTCGCTATTATTTACTTCTGGTTCGGCGGCATGAAATTTACCCACTACGAGGCCGAGGGCCTGGTTCCACTGGTGAGCAACAGCCCGCTTTTGGGATGGGTGTATAGCATTTTTTCGGTCGACATGTTCTCCAGCCTGCTCGGCATACTAGAGATTTCGATCGGCACTCTGATCGCAGGCCGCATGCTGTCGCCCAAACTATCCGTGGTAGGAGGCGCTCTGTCTGCAGGCCTGTTCTTCACAACCCTTAGCTTTATGTTTTCCACTCCGGGCGTCATTGAGCCTAGTTTAGGGTTTCCGGCGATTTCCGTTGCGCCAGGTCAGTTTCTGCTTAAAGACTTAGGGTTGCTTGCTGTTTCGATATTTGTGGCAGGCCATTCGCTGGTTGAACTGGAAAAACGTAAAATTAATGCATAATTTTTTCAATGGCTTAAGGCAGTAATGCCTTAGGCCTTTTTGCCATCATTTTCCCCCGCCAGATCTTTCAACCAGTCACGAGGGCTCAACCCCGTCTTGCGTCTAAATGCGCGAGACAGCGCCGAAGGACTTTCGTAGCCGACTTGAGCTGCAATCAGCGTAATCGAGCGCCCTTCTCGCATCAGCTTCTGAGCCAGGCTAACTCGCCAACTCAACAAATAATCAGCAGGCGTCTGTCCGATGACACTCTTGAAATGCACGGCATACGCAGCGCGTGACATATTTGACTCACTGGCCAGCTCTGCTATTGACCAGGCATGTTCCGGGGAGTTGTGCATCTGTAAAAGCGATCGGGCAAGCCGCATGTCGGCCAGTCCAGCCATCATTCCGGTGCGCAACTGGTGATGATCGAGCAGGTAACGGAGCAACAGAATGATTAGGAGCTCAAATAAGCGCTCAAGCGCGGCTTCCCTTCCACAATGCACATTTGCCGCCTCGGCAAACATCCACTCCAACGTGTCTGCCAGCATGGGCAGATCATCGAGTGCGAGCACCAAACAGTCCGGTAATGAAGCCGACAAAGGATTATCAATTCCGCCCTCAAACTCCATGGAAGCACACAACAACTTTGCGCCATCGGACTCACCCGCAAACAATTGATGCTTGGCGGGGCGTGGCATAAAAATCAAGCTAGGGCGAGTGAGCTGCAAATCCTTGCGATCGGGACCAAGCAACGTCACGCTGCCGGCCTGAAGCAGATGGATATAACCTCGCCGCTCGGCGCCATCGTAAGATGCAGAGCCGCATAGGTCGCCGTCATAGAACAGATTGGCCCGCACGCCGAACCGCGAGAGCAAATTAGACAAACGATCCATTGGCCGATCCTTGACGAGTCAGAACGCACAGACCATACCATCTGCGTTGTCGTTCAGTGCCTGTAGCGAACATGCCGGCGTAAATCAGCCAACGGATAAAGTGATCACTGAGCAGCTCAGCCTCCCTTTCCAGTTCGGCTGTTAAAAAAACAACACCGTTGTTTGAAAGCACCAGCAAATCAAGTGCTCACTCTTCTATTTTACGGGGTTGTACGCCGGAATCCCAGAAATTTCCGTCAGCCCAGCTCCAGTCCCGCCACGAGCGCATCCAGGTCGATGAACTTGCCGTCAGTCTGGAAGGTGTAATGCCCGTTCAGCAGGATGTGCCGCC
>NZ_JCBCUY010000060.1:0-14737 GCF_059862705.1 Pseudomonas sp. MF08817 | reverse complement strand
GTAAGCGTTTCGACTTCAAATGTCCTATCGAGGTCATAGGCGAGGTGATGCAAGCAGCCATGGCTATGCGGCATGATGCTCCGGCTTCAATTCAATAACCGTGTTGCACTCAGCTCCTGCAACCGCCTTGCATATATCCATGCCTGAGCTATATTTATACGCTTTGCATATGTGTTAAAGGTAGTGATATGGCTAGTATGAGTTGGGATAAGCTACTTAATAACACCCGTCTTGGCGGTCGGCCTCCGAAATCTGAGCTAGGCCGTTCACCTTTTCATTCGGACCATGACAAGGTTATTTTCTCCGGGGCTTTCAGACGCCTTGCAAGAAAAACTCAGGTTCATCCACTCGCCACTAATGACCATGTCCATAATCGCCTCACACATAGCTTAGAAGTAGCTTGTGTTGGTCGGACTCTGGGAGTGAGAGTAGGGCAAGAGCTTCTCAATGAAAGACTCATCCCTGAACAGCATTCAGCTTCTGATATCGGTGATATCGTTCAAACTGCTTGTCTCGCTCATGACATTGGAAACCCTCCCTTTGGGCATACTGGTGAAGAAGCTATTCGTCACTGGTTTACCAATGATGTTGGAGCAATGATTGTTGAGCACTTGCCATTCAATGAAGCTGCTGATTTGCGTAGGTTTGAAGGTAATGCTCAAGGGTTCAGGGTTTTAACCACATCGGAGTATCATCCCTATGAAGGGGGGATGCGGCTAACCTATGCGTCACTTGGAGCTTTTATTAAGTATCCTTGGCTGGCAGGTGATGCTGTTAATATGCAAAGGCCTATCCAGAATAAATATGGTATTTACTGTTCTGAGTTGGGTTTGTTTAATGAAGTGGCTGATGCGACTGGTTTGTTAAAGCTGGGTGATGGTTGGCGGTGTCGCCATCCGCTGGCTAATTTGATGGAAGTATCTGATGACTTCTGCTATGCCATTCTTGATTTAGAAGATGGTGTAGAGATGGGTATCCTTGAGTGGAATAAGGTATTTGAAATATTGTGTCTTGTCCTTGGCGACCAACAGAAGAATCAGCTCGTCAATGAAATTCAAGGTATGAAAGTTGGCCGAAGGCTCTCTATGGTTCGTGGAAAAGTTATCTCGGCTTTTGTAGATGCTGGAGTGAATGCTTTCATGAATAACCATAATGAAATCATGAGTGGCAAGGTGTTAGGTATCTTAGATCTTTGTGGTAAGAACGTGCGTGAATGTGTAGCAGCCGCCAAAGGTCTTGCTCGAGATGAAATCTTCCAGCATCCAAGAAAGGTTGAGTTGGAAATAGGGGCTTATAGCACTATTTCTACACTACTTAACGTTAGCTGCTCTGCAGCTTTAGAATATGTCAGAAAGGATGGTGTGGCTGATTCGAAGACTAGAAGGGTGGTTGAGCTTCTTGGACTGGACTTGAAGAATTTAGACGCCAGTGGGAGTGTTTCCAAGGAATATGGTGCAATCATGCAGGTTCTGGATTACGTGAGCGGTATGACAGATAACTATGCCATGCACTTGGCTCGACAGTTTAGTGGTATGGGCGGGGAGCGAATCTAGGTGGCTTGGCCCTCTGGATCGATGGTAAAATGGCGTTCTAGCAAAAACCTCCTTATTCTTTTTTTGAAAGCTAAGCCTTCTTGATATTGCCAAATGGTTGCACTTATAACCTTTTGGCTGTTGCTTTTCAGAAAATGTCATTTTTGGCTGCAAGGCCTAAGTACAGTTCGCTCTGGTAGCAGCCGAATTTGTGTTTCTTGTAGCCCAGGGAGTCGGCGTGGCGTGCGGTCCAGGGGTATTTCAGGTAGGTCCCCAGGGTGGCGTAGGTCAGGCGCGTACCACCGTCGAATTGATGGTATTCAAGCTGGGTCAGCACCCGGAAACCCTGGGCGTTGCCCTCGAAGTTGAGGAAATCGCCTCGTTCGGCGTCAGTCATTGCGTCGAGCCAGCCGCGCCCCGCCGCTTGCTGGAACCAATGGCGAATGGCGTCCTCGCCTGAGTGGCCGAACGGCGGGTTACCGATGTCGTGGGCCAGGCACGCCGATTGTACGACCATGCCCAAGTCGCTCGGCTCGCACCAGTCGGGCAGGGCGCCGCGCAGGGTTTCGCCGACCCGCATGCCCAGAGAACGGCCCACGCAACTGACTTCCAGGGAGTGGGTCAGGCGCGTGTGGATATGGTCGTTGCTGGACACCGGATGCACTTGGGTCTTGCGGCCGAGGCGGCGGAAGGCGCCGGAAAAGATGATGCGGTCGTGGTCTTTGTGGAAAGGGCTGCGGCCAAGTTCATGCGGGCTGTGCAGGGGTTTTCCGAGGCGTTCGCGGGTAAGCAGGGTGGGCCAATCCAAGGCTGGTTCTCTCCGTCAGGTGACTGATGGGCTAGCTTCCCGTTTCGCGCCCCTGGCCGCAAGGGGGACTACAGATGCGCGGGCGGGCAGGCACCGGCCTCTGGTGAAAGAGGCGGGTGCCTGGGCACAACGAAAGATTGCCGGCTCAGGGTTTGCGCGAGGTGCTTAGGGCCATCTTTATCAGTGGCAGTAGGCTGGTGCCGAGCCCGACGAGGCGGGTCAGGCGCCCGACGCCGCCACTCTTGGCGCCTTTACCGGTGAAAAAGCCCAGCAGCGTCACAGCGGCCACGCCCCACAGCGGCGCATGCTTGATGCCCAGGCCCTGTTGCCAGTTCTGGGTCATTGCGCGCATGCGCTGCAAGGGTTGCAGCAATTGCTGGGACTCATGGCGAATTTCTTGGCGATGCATCTCCATGCGCAGGCGGATCAAGGCCTTGCGCATTTCGCGGCGAGAATGGCTTTGCGGGATGTCAGGCAGGTTCATGGCAGCAGGCGCTCCCGGTCGTTGGCCAGTTCTTCCAGGGTGGCGTTGAATGGCGAGGATTCGTCATAGATCGCCGCCCGCAGGCGCATGGCGCAGAACAATGCGGCCAGGGAATAGAAGACGCACAAGCCGATGATGCCCGCCAAGCGATAGCTGTCCCACAGCAGGATCAGCACCAGCGCCGAGAGCCCCACGAGCAACAGCAGGGCAAACACCAGGGCTAGCCCGGCGAACAACAGCAGGCTCACTGTGCGGGCTTTCTGCTCCTGCAATTCGATGCCGAACAACTCGACATGGCTGTGTAGCAAACCTAGGAAAGCGGCGCCTAGGCGCCGCGACGAGGTGCCGGGGGCGGAGTCGGAATCGCCGATAGCCATATCAGCGCCGAGTTGCCAGCAAGCCGATCAGGAAGCCCACACCGGCCGCGATGCCCACCGATTGCCAAGGGTTGGCCTGCACGTAGTCTTCAGTGGCGGTGACCGCCGCTTGGCCACGCTCGCGTAGCGAATCCTGGGACAGTTGCAGGGTTTCGCGGGCGCGCAGCAGGCTGTCGTGGATCTGCCCGCGCAACTCATCGGCTTGATCGCCGGCCAGGGTGGCGGTGTGTTCCAGCAAACGTTCGGTGTCGTTCACCAGGGTTTGAAAATCCGCCATCAGTATTTCTTGAGCAGTCTTTGCTGTTTTGCTGGCCATGGTGATCTCCGTAGGTGGCTTGTGTGTGATTCGAGTATTGGGCGCGTGGGAAGGTTCAGTGCAATTGGCTGGTACAGCTTTTGCTTTGTGCTGGTGCATCGCCGCTTGGGTTTTGCGCTGAAAACGCGCGCCGAGTGATGAAAACCTTAACCTAAATAACTGAAACCTGCGGAAATACCCTAGCGGCAATTTGCCCCATTGTTGATTCCTGCGCCAAAGCGGTTCACCGAAGAAGAAACCGCGCCCCGCCCAGGTGCCAATTTGGTGCGTAAAAAGCGTTCGCGAGCTGCTTTGGTGCTTTTTCCTGCCTGTGGGGCTGCCCTCCAATGGACCATTTGCAAAGCGCCGTGACCAGCCTGGTCCACGGCTCCAACACGTTGTTTATTCTCATGGGCGCAGTCATGGTACTGGCCATGCACGCCGGGTTCGCGTTCCTTGAAGTGGGCACGGTACGCCAGAAGAACCAGGTCAACGCCTTGTGCAAAATCCTCAGTGATTTTGCCGTCTCGACCCTGGCCTACTTCTTTATCGGTTATTGGATTTCCTACGGCGTCAGCTTCATGCAGCCGGCGGCGGCGCTCAGCGCCGACCACGGGTATGGGCTGGTGAAGTTCTTTTTCCTGCTGACGTTTGCCGCGGCCATCCCGGCGATTATTTCCGGCGGCATCGCCGAACGGGCCCGGTTCGCCCCGCAGCTGTGCGCGACGGCGCTGATCGTGGCGTTCGTCTACCCGTTCTTCGAGGGCCTGGTGTGGAACGGCAATTTCGGCCTGCAAGCCTGGCTGCAAGGGCGGTTTGGCGCGCCGTTCCACGACTTTGCCGGCTCCGTGGTGGTGCATGCCATGGGCGGTTGGCTGGCGCTGGCGGCGGTGTTGCTGCTGGGGCCGCGCCAGGGACGTTACCGCGATGGGCGCTTGGTGGCGTTCGCGCCGTCGAGTATTCCGTTTCTGGCCCTGGGGTCGTGGATTTTGATTGTCGGCTGGTTCGGCTTCAACGTGATGAGCGCCCAGACCCTGCAAGGGGTCAGTGGCCTGGTGGCGGTCAACTCGCTGATGGCCATGGTGGGAGGCACCGTGGCGGCGCTGGTAGTAGGGCGCAACGACCCGGGCTTTCTGCATAACGGCCCGCTGGCCGGGCTGGTGGCGGTTTGCGCCGGCTCCGACGTGATGCACCCCTTGGGGGCGCTGGTGACCGGTCTGATCGCCGGGGCGCTGTTCGTCTGGTGCTTCACCGCCGCCCAGGGCAAATGGCGGATCGACGACGTATTGGGGGTGTGGCCCTTGCATGGCGTGTGCGGCGTCTGGGGCGGGATTGCCTGCGGGGTGTTCGGCCAGCAAATGCTCGGTGGTATCGGCGGGGTCAGCCTGGCGAGCCAGTTGCTCGGCACCGCCCTGGGCGTGTTGGTGGCCCTGGCCGGCGGCTTTGCCGTGTACGGCGCGATCAAGTACGGCCATGGCCTGCGCCTGAGCCAGGAAGAGGAGTACTACGGCGCCGACCTGTCGATCCACAAGATTGGCGCCATCAGCCAGGATTGAGGCGCTGCTCTGTAGCAAGCGGGCGAGCCCGCTTGCTAAGGGGGTCAGCCGCCCAGCAACCGTGCTTCGCAGGCTTCAATGGCGGCCAGAGGGCCGGACATCAGCACCTTGTCGCCGGCCCGTAGCGCGGTGGTGCCTTCCACCGCCAGTTCCGCGCCTTCGCGTTGTACCGCTTGAATGTCCACCCCCAGCAGTTCCAACGCCAGGTCACTGAGGGTCAGGCCGCAGGCATGGGCGTCGGGCGCCAGGTTGACCGCGTGCATCAGCACCTTGGGCTGGCCACGATTGTCCAGCAGGTTGCCCTGGGCGCCGTGATAGAAGCCGTGGAGTAAGCGGTAGCGGGTCTGGCGTACTTCGTCGACGCGGGCCTGGGCTTGCTCTTCGGGCAGGCCGAGCATCACCAGGGCATGGGAGGCGAGCATCAGGCTCGACTCCAGCAACTCCGGCACCACCTCGTTGGCGCCGGCGGCCTGCAACTCGCTCAACTGACTGTCGTCGCGGGTACGCACCAAAATCTGCACCTGCGGGTTGAGGCGTCGCGCCTCCTTGAGCACCGTCAGGGCGATGTCGGTCTTGTCGACGGCGATCACCAGCAAGCGTGCGCGGTCCAGGCCCACGGCGCTGAGCAGCTCGCCGCGGCGCGAGTCGCCGTAGTGCACGCAGCTTTCGCCGGCGGCGGCTTCCTGCACCCGCACCGGGTCGTCGTCCAGGGCGATGAAGGTTTGTTTTTCACGGCGCAGGAAACGGCCGATGGACTGGCCCACGCGGCCATAACCGCAGATCACCACGTGGCCGTGAAACCCAGCGTTGAGGGCCGTGATTTCGTCGAGCTTGGCCTCTTCGTTGGGTTTGCGGTGCAGGCGCGCGGCAATGCCTGGCGCGGCCCGCAGCAGTAGCGGTGTGAGCACCATGGAGCAGAAGGTGGCGGCCAGCAGCAGGCCGCTGATCTCGGCGGGCATGAGTTGGCTTTGCTGCATCTGCGCCATCAGGGCGAAGCAGAATTCGCCGCCCTGGGCCAGCGCCAGACCACTGCGCCATGCCGTTTCGCCGTCGCTGCCGCGCCACTTCACCAGTGCGGCGACAATGGCGCCCTTGACCAGCAGCAGGCCCAGGGTCAGGCCCAGAATCAGCAGGCTGTGGCTAACGAACAATTGCAGGTCGATGAGCATGCCGATGCTGACGAAAAACAGCCCCAGCAGGATGTCGCGAAAGGGCCGGATATCGGCCTCGATCTGATGGCGGTAGTGGCTTTCCCCCAGCAGCATGCCCGCCAGGAACGCCCCCAGTGCCGGCGACAGGCCCAGCAAGTGGGTCAGCCACGCCGTCATCAACACAATCACCAGGGCCAGCAGCACGAACAGTTCGGCGGAATGGGACGCGGCCACCTCATGGAACAGCCGCGGCAGCAGCCAGCGGCTGGCCAGGGCCAGGCCGACGAACAGGATCACGGTCTTGACCAGGGTGATCGGCAGCGCCCAGTACCAGGCCTGGTCGCTCTGGCCGGCAAACACCGGCACCAGGGTCAGTAGCAACACCGCGACCACGTCCTGGAACAACAACACGCCAATGGCGTTCTGGCCGTGGCTGCTGAAAATCTCCCCCAGGCTGGTCAGCTCCTTGCTGACGATGGCGGTCGACGACAACGCCAGCCCCGCGCCAAGCATCAGCGCTACGGCCAGCGGCATGCCGAACAGGCTCAGCACGCCCCCCAGCAACAGGCCGCTTATCAGCACTTGCAGGCTGCCCAGGCCAAACACCACGCGGCGCAGGGCGAGCATTTTCGACAGGGAGAATTCCAGGCCCAGGGAAAACAGCAGGAACACCACCCCCAGTTCCGCCAGGTCCGGCAGGTGCTCGCTGTCATTCACCCAGTCGAACGCGGTGGGCCCCACCAGCAGGCCGACACACAGGTAGCCCAGCACGGGTGGCAGTTGCAGGCGCCGGAACAGCGCGATCACCACCAGCGATGAGGCAAGAATGATTAACAGGTTGGCGAACACAGGCGTCTCCGGTCAGGGGCGTGGAATACACAGCGTAGAGGCAAAAAAAGCCGCGAGTTTCGTTTAATCGCGCCTGTGGCTTACTGACGCAGGTCAGGGGTTGGCCCGATGGCTGCCATCAGTGCGCCATGGGGCTAGACTATGGGCCCGTCTCTTTTCGGTTTTTTGTCATGCCTCCTGAATGTCAGCTGTACGGCACCCTGGGTTGCCACCTGTGCGAACTGGCCGAAGAGGTCCTCATGCCATTGGTCGAGCACGGCTTGATGGTGGAACTGGTGGATATCGGCGAAAGCGAAGCGTTGGTCGAGGCCTATGGCCTGCGCATCCCGGTGCTGCGGCGCATCGATACCGGCGCCGAATTGGGCTGGCCGTTCGACGCTGAGCAAGTGGTGAACTTTTTGCAATGACGGTCGCCTCCATTGGTCGCGGCCCTCGGTAATCGGTTGGCCAGGGGCACGATATTCGTTTACTGTATGCGTATACAGTTATTCGAGTGTCGCGCCACCTCTCGAGGTGGCGAGGCCCGCACGTCGAGGGATGCACCATGGTCAATGTCGAACAATTGAAGAACAGCGTGAACCGGATGTCCGCCGACGTCGTCCGTGAAGCGGTGCTGGAACTGCGCCTGGATGGGTTGGTCACCGAAGGCAAGACGCCGTTCGGCAAAGTGCATTTCAATACCTGTTTTGCAGAGATCGAAGCCCTGTTCCAGCGTGCCGGCTACCACCGCCAATTGGATGTGGTGGGCTACCAGGGTCTTCTTTATGCCCTGTATGACCCGGCGCGCTGGGAAGCGGTCGATGTGCTGCGCTGGCTCAAGGACTTCACCGAAGCCGCCGCCGAGGCCGGCGTGACCACGGCCTGAGGCAGCGGGCTAGGTTCGCGGGCACCGTTGCCGGATAATGCCGGCCAGCATTTGGCCAGAGTCCTGTTATGTCTACCTCATCGTTCAGCGCTGCGCAGCACCAAGCCAGCACCCTGTACCTGCCACCCGGCGCGTGGCCGACGGTGCTCGATTGCCTGTGCGAGCATTTTCGCGCCATCAGCCGCCAGCAGTGGCTGGACCGCATTGCCCGGGGCCGGGTGCTCGATGGCAATGGCGCGGCCATCAGCGCCGACCTGCCGTACCGCGAAGGCCTGCGCATTCATTACTTTCGCGAAGTGGCCGCTGAAAAACCGATCCCGGTGCAGGAACACATCCTCTACGCCGACGAACACCTGGTGGTGGCTGACAAACCCCACTTTCTGCCCGTGACCCCGGCGGGCGAGTACGTCGAGCAAACCTTGTTGCGCCGCCTCATCCGGCGCCTGGATAACCCGCACCTGGTGCCCCTGCACCGCATCGACCGGCACACGGCGGGGCTGGTGCTGTTCTCGGCTAACCCGCAGAGCCGGGCGGCGTATCAGTCGCTGTTCCCCACGCGCCAGATCGACAAGCACTACGAAGCCATCGCCCGGGCGCTGCCCCAATGGGCGTTCCCCCTGGTGCACAAAAGCCGTTTGGTGGAAGGCGAGCCGTTTTTCCGCATGCGCGAAAGTGCGGGGGTGAGCAACACTGAAACCCGGGTGACGGTGCTTGAGCAAAACGGCGAGTGGTGGCGCTACGGGTTGTTCCCGGTCACCGGCAAGAAACACCAGTTGCGGGTACACATGAGTGCGCTGGGGGCGGGGATCTGCAACGACCCGTTCTACCCAGAGGTACTCAAGGACGCCCCGGACGACTACACCAGGCCTCTCAAACTGCTGGCCCGGAGCCTGCGCTTTGTCGACCCCCTCAGTGGTGAGGCGCGCCACTTCGAGAGCCTTCTGACCCTGGCTTGGTAAGGCCTACAAAAGCAAAAACCCGCACGGGGCGGGTTTTTGCATCAAGGCCTGGGCTTACAGGTCTTTGACGGTGCGCACCTGGTCCTTGTTGATACGGGTTTGCTTGCCGTCCAGTTGTTCAAACTCATAGAAGCCGGATTCTTCATCGTACTGCGGGGTATCGACAGCCTGGATTTCACGGCCGTCGTTGAGCGTAATCACTGTTGGCGAAGCGCAACCGGCGAGGGTGGCGAGGCCCAGTGCGAGCATCAGGGAGGCGAGGGTCCGTTGAGTCATGGTGTTTCTCCGAAAGTGAATACTTTGAGTACTGACGTTCTGACGTATACATCGCGAGCAAGTTCCATGGCTAGTGTCATTCTGACACTTCGCCAGGGCGATCCAGCAACTGCGGTGTGTTGAGGTTGGCCAGGCGCGGGTCGTTGGCCGGGCACGGCAAGGCCTGTGCGGCCAATTGCCGCATGACCTTGCCGGGGCTGCGCTCGCCGTGGGCCCAGGCGTTTTCAAAGGCTGGCGCCAGGGCTGTGGGGATGACGCACAGCAACGGCTCCCAATGCTCGCCGTGGCGCAGCATCAGGGGTTTATCTGGCTGTTGGCGGGCGGCGTCGCGCATGGCGTGGAGCAACGCGGCGTCCAGTTGCGGCACATCGCAGGGCAGCACCAGCAAGTAGTCGTGGCGGGCGGCGGCCAGGCCAGCGCGGATACCGGCCAGGGGCCCGGGGAAATCGGCGCAGTCGTCGTGCACCAAGCGGTCGGCGTAGGGCGCATACAGCTCCAGGTTGCGGTTGCACGAGACGATCAGGTCGTCCGTCAGCCCCCGCGTGAGGCGGTGCAGGTGGGCGATCAAGGGCTCGCCGCGCCAGGGCAGCAGGCCTTTGTCCTGCCCGCCCATGCGCTGGCCGCGGCCACCGGCCAGCAACAGGATCGAACAGGGCGGCAGCGGGGGCAGGGTGGTCATGGTGCCTCGCAACAGGGCTTGAAAATGGGGCGCTGTGATATAACACCCGGCCGTGTCTCCTACAACTGGATCGAGCCTATGAACGCCAAGGCTGAAGTGCCTTTCGCCCCGCTGAACATCGCGGTGCTGACCGTCAGCGATACCCGCACCCTGGACACCGACACCTCGGGCCAGGTGTTCGTCGACCGCCTCACGGCTGCCGGCCACCACCTCGCGGCGCGGGTGCTGCTTAAGGATGACCTGTACAAAATCCGTGCTCAGGTCGCCACCTGGATCGCCGAAGACGTGGTGCAAGTGGTGCTGATTACCGGTGGCACCGGGTTCACCGGCCGCGACAGCACGCCCGAAGCGGTCACCTGCCTGCTGGACAAGCAAGTCGATGGCTTTGGCGAGCTGTTCCGCCAGATCTCGGTGGCCGACATCGGCACCTCCACCGTGCAGTCCCGCGCCCTGGCCGGCATGGCCAACGGCACCCTGGTGTGCTGCCTGCCGGGTTCGACCAACGCGGTGCGCACCGGTTGGGACGGCATCCTCGCCGAGCAACTGGACGCGCGCCACCGCCCGTGCAATTTCGTGCCCCACCTCAAGCAAGCCGCACCTTGTGAAAGCCGTGGATAAGCCCGGCAAGAACGGCGCCCTGATGCCCGTCGAAGCGGCCCTGGCGCGGTTGCTGGAAATGGCGGGCGGCGCACCCATCACCGCCGATGAAGAACTGCCCTTGGCCCAGGTCCAGGGCCGGGTGTTGGCCCAAGACCTGGTCGCCACCCTCGATTTGCCGCCCTGGCCCAATAGCGCCATGGATGGCTACGCCCTGCGCGTGGCCGATTGGACGGGCCAGGCCTTGCCCGTGAGCCAGAAAGTGTTCGCCGGCCAGGCGCCCGAACCCTTGCTGCCCGGCACCTGCGCGCGGATCTTCACCGGCGCGCCCGTGCCCGCCGGCGCGGACTGCGTGGAAATGCAGGAAAACGCCCAGGTGCAGGACGACGGTCGCGTGAGCTTCAGCCAAGCGCTGCACAGCGGTCAGAACATTCGCCCGCAAGGCCAGGAAACCACCGTGGGCGAAGTGGTGCTGAACGCCGGCACACGCCTGGGGCCGATCGAACAAGGCTTGGCCGCCACCCTGGGCAACGCCCGCTTGCGCGTGGTGCGCCGCGCCCGGGTGGCGGTGTTGTCCACCGGCGACGAGTTGATCGAACCGGGCCTGCCCCTGGGCCCAGGGCAGATCTACAACAGCAACCGCGTGCTGCTGTGCAGTTGGTTGCAGCGCCTGGGCTGTGAGGTGGTCGACGCCGGGATCTTGCCCGACGACCTGGCCACCACCCGCCGCCGTTTGGCGGAACTGGGGGACGTGGACCTGATCCTCTCCACTGGCGGGGTATCGGTAGGCGAGGCGGATTTCCTCGGTGTGGCCCTGCGCGAGGAGGGCGAGCTGGCCCTGTGGAAACTCGCCATCAAACCCGGTAAACCCCTGACCTGCGGGCATTTTCGCGGTGTGCCGGTGATTGGCCTGCCCGGCAACCCGGCATCCACCCTGGTGACCTTCGCCCTGTTGGCGCGGCCTTACCTGTTGCGGCGCATGGGCGTGCAAGCGGTCGAGCCGCTGAAATTCCCGGTGCCCGCCGGGTTCGCCTGGCCTAAACCGGGCAACCGTCGCGAGTACCTGCGTGCGCGCCTGGAGCAGGGCCGCGCCATTATTTACCGCAACCAGAGTTCCGGGGTGCTGCGCAGCGCGGCGTGGGCCGAGGGCCTGGTGGAAGTGATGGAAGGCAGCACGCTGGTGGAGGGCGATTGGGTCAATTTCATCCCCCTAAGCGAAGTGTTGGGTTGAAGTGCCCGGCACGCCGCCGGACTTTTTCGCCACTGTCATAGGTCAACATCCTCTGAGGTTTCTCAATGACGGGAGTGACGAGTCATGGCTGAGCGCAAGGCGTTGTTGATTTTGCACGGCAAGCAGGCGCTGAACGAGGACGTGCGTGCCGCCGTCCAGGCCAAGCGCGACGAGGGCTGGGACCTGGCGGTGCGCCTGACCTGGGAGGCCGGCGATGCCCAGCGCCTGGTGCAGGAAGCGATCGGCGCCGGTTACCGGCAACTGATCGCCGGTGGCGGTGATGGCACCTTGCGCGACATTGCCGAGGCCATCGCCCACAGCGCCGAGCCGGTGAGCCTGGTGCTGCTGCCCCTGGGCACCGCCAATGATTTTGCGCGGGCGGCCGGGGTTCCGCTGGAGCCGTTGCCGGCCCTGAACCTGCTCGACGTGCCGGCCCAGGCCATTGACCTGGGGGTCGTGGGCGAGCAGGTGTTCCTCAACATGGCCACCGGCGGTTTCGGCAGCCAGGTCACCGCCAACACCTCCGAAGACCTGAAAAAAGTCCTCGGCGGTGCGGCGTACCTGTTCACCGGGTTGACGCGCTTCAGCGAGCTACACGCCGCCCATGGCGAACTGCACGGGCCGGATTTCCACTGGAAGGGCGACCTGCTGGCCCTGGGCATCGGCAACGGCCGCCAGGCCGGTGGCGGGCAGGTGCTGTGCCCCCACGCCCTGGCCGATGATGGCCTGTTGGATATCAGTATCCTGCCCGCGCCCCAGGAAGTGGTGAGCACCTTGCGCGACCTGCTCAGCGGGGGGTTGGGCATCGACAACATGTTCGTGCGCGCGCGCCTGCCCTGGGTCGAGATCACCGTGGCCGAAGGCCTGTACATCAACCTCGATGGCGAACCGCTGGAGGGCGACCACTTGCGCTTCGAAGCGCGGCCGGGGGCTTTGCGCGTGCATCTGCCGGCGGATTCGCCGGTGCTGGGGGCTAGTCGTCGAGGCTGATGATCTGCTCGCGTACGGCAAACAGCACTAGGCCGGCGACGTCGAAAATCTGCAAGCGCTTCATGATTTGCGAGCGGTGGGCTTCCACGGTCTTGATGCTCAGGTTCAGGCCGTTGGCGATTTCCCGGGTGGACTTGCCGCGCACGATCAAACGCAGGATTTCCAACTGCCGCGCCGTCAGGCTGTGCCGTGGCGGTGGTGTGTTGCGGGCCAGGTGCAAGGCCTGGTTGATAACCGTGTGGGCGATGGCCGGGCTCAGGTAGCGCTCGTTGTTGCGCAGGGCCGCCAAGGCCTGCTCGAGTTCGGTGGCGGTGGTGTCCTTGAGCAGGTAGCCGTGGGCGCCGGACTCCAGGGTTTGCATGATGAGGTCCGGGTCGGTGTGCATCGACAGGATCAACACCTTGCTCTGCGGGCGCCTGGCCTTGAGGCGGCGCAGGGCCTCCAGGCCCCCGGTGTGCTTCATCGACAGGTCCAGCAGGACGATGTCCGGGGCCAGGGCCTCGACCAGCTCCAGCAGTTGCGCGCCGTCATTGGCTTCGCCCACCACGGCATACCCGGGAATATCCAGCACCAGGGCGCGCACGCCGGCGCGGATCAGCGAGTGGTCGTCCACCAGCAGCAAATTGCAGGTCAATGGATCGCCTTAGGGGCGCTGGCGCGCTCCCGTGCCCGTGGCGCCCAGGGAAACAGCGCTTCGATGCGCGTGCCTTGGCCCGGTTCGCTCGTGACGTGCAAGGTGCCGCCCAACTGATCGATGCGCTCGGCCATCCCCGCCATTCCCGACTGCCCCGCCGGCCCTGGGTATTGCTGCGGGGAAAAGCCCTGGCCGTCGTCACAGATCGACAGCCGCAAGCCCTGGGGCTGGCGCTGCAACTGGATCACCAGGTTCTGCGCCTGGGCGTGGCGCAGGATATTGGTGACAGCTTCCTGGGTGACACGAAACGCGGCCACGGTCATTTCTTCGGGGATCCCGGTCAAGCGCTGCTGGCATTCCAGGCTCCAGTGCAGCGAGGTGTTGGCCAGGGTCTTGAGCAGGTGCGCGCGCAGGCTCGCTTCCAGGCCCAGGCTGGCCAACTGCCGTGGGTTGAGGATGGCCGAAACGTCGCGCACCTTTGCCAGGGTTTCTTCCAGGGTTTCGCACAGCGTCGCGCATTGCCCTTGCAGCTCTTCGGGCAAACGGCGCTTGAGCCAATCGCTTTGCAGCTTGGCGGCGGTGAGGAGCTGGCCGATGTCGTCGTGTAACTCGCGGCTGAGGCGGTGGCGCTCGTTTTCCTGCACTTGCAGCAGGCGCTCGGCCAACTCCTGAGGCTCGAACTTGATCGATTTACGCGAATAGAAGTGGTGCACGCCCAGGCTGGCCAGGGCGGCGAGGTCAAGGATCAGCAGCGCCAGCGGCATGCCGTGGGAACTGGCGAAGGCCAGCAGGTTGCCCAGGGCCGAAAGGGCGCATAGCACGAAGGTCAGCCGTAGGGCCTGCTTTTGCGAGGGGGGCCAGGTCAAGAGTGGTTTCAAGCTAGCGTACATAGCCAAAGGCGCCAGTGAATGTTCGCTGCGGAAGGACCGGTCTGGTCGGCTGACAGCGCCAGGTCCGGACCATGCAAAGTCGTTTTCAAACTGGCGGGATCCGTGTGTTTGAAGCGAGTTTTACACCGAGACTAAATCCGCGTCCGGGTTGGAATCAATAAGCCATTAGTGGCGTAATAATGGTCGGCATACTATCACCTTGCATACCGTTGGTCGCGCTCGGTCTATTGATTTGGGACATCAGTCAACAACTGAAGTTGGTACGAAAGTTCCACTTTCTGACAGGTTTCCCCAATAGGGTAAAAAAGCCGTGAAAGTTGCGCGGGTTTTGTTGTTTGGCGGGCGAAGTTTTTTACCGGTATTGCAAGTTCCAACCCTCTAAGGGGCTGTTTTAAGAGGCAAGTTTAAATGCATTAACTCGCCTTGCCGGGCACCCACTAGGCTCTGTACGTAAACCCAAGAAATACGATTTTCTGTAAAATACACCGCCATTAAAGCCAGGAGGCCAAGATGGCAAAGCGGTATGAACTCCCCGACGCAGCCTGGGATCTGGTTGCAGATATC
>NZ_JCBCUY010000006.1:0-167937 GCF_059862705.1 Pseudomonas sp. MF08817 | reverse complement strand
TTGGCTGGCTGAAGGAGAACCGTCGCATCGTGACGCGCTTCGACAAGCTCGCAACAAGTTTTGCGGCGATGGTCTCATTGGCCTGCGCTATGCGGTGCTTGCGACAATACTTTACGTACAGAGCCTAAGTGCGTGGCAGCACACACTGCAAAGAAACTGGTTCAGGCGCGTCACGCCGGGCCTTGGGCGAAGGTCGCCACGGCCAGGGGCTTGGCCTGGTAGGCCGGCGGTGGTGGCGCCAGGCCCAGGTGGCGGGCGAGCACGTCGAGCAGGGCGGTTTGCTCGTTGTCGTCCAGGGCCAGTTTGCCGGTGCGCGCATCGATCAACTCCAGTTGCCAGGCCAGCAGGGTCAGGCAATCGTGCAGGGCTAGCAGGGCTGGCTCGGCCAGTTCCTGATGCCGCGGGTCACGGCTGAGCAAGGCGTGGATCTGCCGGCAAAACGGCGCGATAACCGACAGCGCCAAGGCGTCGGCGGCGCCGGCCAGTTTGAGCAAGGTGGCCTGCAGGCACTCGATGGCGTCCCGGTCATTGAGTATCAATTGCAGGTGACTGAGGCAGTCTTCTGACTTGGCCAGGAGCGTTTCGGCTTCGAGGAGAAACTCGGGGAAGCGCCGCTGCCATTCCTTCGCGTCGTTCAACATGCTTTTCTCCACAACATTATTGAATGTGAGAGGGGAATGTCGCGTGTGGCGAACGATCGCAATTTAGTTGGGCGCTCGGAATCTTGTATGTAGTCCACTTCCGAAAGTTTACGCACTGAAACAATTGTGTGCGCTATTTCACTTTCTTGTGGGGTTGCAGCATGGTAGGGGCTTGGGTCTTGCGCTGGCCAGGCATGAACGCCAGGAAAGACTGGGCGACGAGCGGCGTTTGTCCAAGGTTCGGGTATCACGAACAAAAGCCTGACTCCATTCATGCAATGAGAATGGCGTCACATTAATGGCTATTGGAAAGGGCGAATATCAGGCCGTGCCTGAGTGCCCATAGGGGAATCCCTTAGGCACAGGAACTTTCTGCCGGGAGGCGGGTCTGGCAGCGGTGATGGCAAAGTAATATGACTGATGTCAGTAAAGCATGATGTTAATGTGACATCAATGCTCGATCGTGGCATTTTGTCGGCAGGGTCAAGGTCCGGCGGTAGCCGCCGATAACTCTGTTTAGTGAATTCATCAGAACAAGCCCAGGAGTCATTAATGGCCGGCATTCTCGACACGGTAGACCAACGCACCCAACTGGTGGGTGAGAATCGCCTGGAAATCCTCATGTTCCGCCTGGCCGGGCGACAGTTGTTCGCGATCAACGTGTTCAAGGTCCAGGAAGTGCTGCAACTGCCCAAACTGACCCTGATGCCCCAGCGCCACCCGTTCGTGTGTGGCGTAGTCAACCTGCGCGGCCAGACCCTGCCGGTGATCGACCTGTCCCAGGCCATCGGCATGCGCCCCCTGGTGCCGGGGCCCGACAGCACCATCATCGTCACTGAGTACAACCGTTCGGTGCAGGCATTTTTGGTGGGCGGCGTGGACCGCATCGTCAACATGAACTGGGAAGCCATCCTGCCACCGCCCACCAGTGCCGGCCGCCAGCACTACCTGACTGCCATCAGCAAGGTGGACGAGCAGTTGGTGGAAATCATCGACGTCGAAAAAGTACTGGCCGAAATCGTGCCGTACAACGCCAAGGTCTCGCGCGACAAGCTCGACGACCCGCTGCTGGCGCGGGCCATTGGCCGCGAAGTGCTGCTGGTGGATGACTCCAAGGTGGCGCTGTCGCAGTTGCGCGACACGTTGTCGCAACTGGGGGTGAAGATGCACGTGGCCAGTGACGGCCTCAAGGCGTTGAACATGCTCAAGGCCTGGGCCGACAGCGGCGTGGTGATGACCGACAAACTGCTGATGATCTTCACCGACGCCGAAATGCCGGAAATGGACGGCTACCGCCTGACCACCGAGATCCGCAACGACCCGCGCCTGCGCGGCCTCTATGTGGTGCTGCACACCTCGCTGTCCGGCAGTTTCAATGACTCGATGGTCAAGAAGGTCGGCTGCGACAACTTTCTCTCCAAGTTCCAGCCCGACAAACTGGTGGACGTGGTGCGCCAGCGCCTGGTCCTGGATGAAGCGCCGGCCTGATCCCGGCCTTTGATTCGGCCCGCCACCTCGTATAGGGTGGCGTTTTGACCCTATCGGGAGCCGGATCATGCTCTACCTCAGCGCGCTGTATCGTTACCCGCTCAAATCCGCCAAGGCCGAGCCTTTGCAGCAGATCAGCCTGGACAAACTGGGCCTGGACGGGGACCGGCGCTGGATGCTGGTGGACGAAGCCAGCGGCCGCTTTCTCACCCAACGCGCCGAACCCGGCATGAGCCAGCTCACGGCCCTTTGGAACGCAACCGGCGGCCTGACCCTGAGTGCCGTCGGCCGTGCCTCCCTGGACGTACCCTTGCCCGGCGCCGATGAAGCCCTGCGCGGCGTGACCATTTGGCGCGACAGCCTGCGCGTGCCGGACGCCGGTGACGAAGCGGCGGCGTGGGTCAGCGAGTTCATTGGCAAGCCCACGCGCCTGGTGCAGGTGCCCGTGGCGCGGGCGCGCACCACCGAAGCCGGCTATGGCCGCGACGATGACAAGGTGGGGTTTGCCGATGGCTATCCGCTGCTGCTGATCGGCCAGGCGTCATTGGAAGACTTGTCCGGCCGCGTTGGCCGCTCCCTGGAGATGCTGCGCTTTCGTCCCAACCTGGTGATCGAAGGCAGCGGCGCCTTTGCTGAGGATGGCTGGAAACGCATCCGCATCGGCGACGTCGAGTTTCGCGTGGTCAAGCCGTGCTCACGCTGCATCCTGACTACCATCGACCCGCAGACCGGCGAGCGTGATGCCAGCCGCGAACCCCTGGCCACGTTGCAGAAATACCGGGCTCAGGAGGGCGGCGCAATGTTCGGCCAGAACCTGGTCAACGACGGCAACGGCGTGCTGGAAGTGGGCATGCCGGTGACTGTGCTGGAGTAAGGGGTGGGAGTGGGCACGCTCACTCCCACGGGAGGGACGACACATTCGGGGGCTGCAATCAGCCCCGGTACTCGCACAGGTAAGCCGAGTCGACCGCCACTTTGAGCTGGAACTTGCTGTTGGCCGGGATGTTGAACTGGCTGCCGGCGGGGAAGGTTTCCCAATCGCTGCTCTCGGGCAGCTTGACGGTCAGCGCGCCGCTGACCACGTGCATGATTTCGCGCTGGGCGGTGCCGAATTCGTACTCGCCCGGGGCCATGACGCCGATGGTCGCCGGGCCTTCGGCGGTGCCGAAAGCTATCGATTTGACCGTGCCGTCGAAGTATTCGTTGACTTTAAACATGGGCGATTCCTCGAAATGGGCTGAAAAGGCCGGCCAGTATGCACAAGCCCCCCTGAGCCGTCACCTGCCGCCTGCGGGGCTCAGGCCGGCAGAATCAGCGGCAGCAAGCGTGCGGTATTGCGCGCATCTTCCAGGGCGCGGTGTTGCTGCCCGTTGAATTGCATCCCGGCCAATTGCAGCGCGCCGTTGAGCCCCAGTGGCCGCTCCAGGCGCCGGGCCTTGGCGAAGCGCTGCTTGAGGTTGATGTGCGGCACCTGGCGCAGCAGGCTGTGTAACGGCTGGTCGCGCCATTCCTGTTCCAGTTGGCGGCGGTCGTAGTCGCCCCAACTGGCCCAGCCTTCGAGGCGGCTCGCGTGCTGGCCGAGCCAACGTTCGAACAGCGGCCACACCTCGGCCAACGGGCTGGCAGCGTCGATCTGGGCCTGGGTGATGTGGGTCAGCTCGCGGCAGAACGGTGTCAGCAGCGGGCGGCGCAGGGGCCGCACGAAGCGCTGGAAGTGATCCACCTCGCGGCCCTGGCGGGTAACCAGGGTGGCGCCGATTTCAATGATTTCCATCTCGGTGACCGGCCAACCGCCGTCGTCGGTGGTGGCTTCAAGGTCAATTACCAGCCAATGAGGCATTGCAGGGTTCCTGGTATCCGCGTCCTGATGGGGCTTGAGCGTAGCCAAAGCGTAAGGATAAGCCCAGCTGCCCGTAGGACTATTCGACCTCCAATAACACCTGACGGTTCTTCACCTGATCGCCCGGGCTCACCTGCACGCGGGTGACCACGCCGTCGATCCCGGCCTTGAGCGGGTGCTCCATTTTCATCGCCTCCAGCACCAGCAGCGGTTGCCCCGCGCGCACGCGGCTGCCGACCTCCACCAGCACCTGCACAATCGCGCCATCCATGGGCGCCCCTAGCACACCGCTGGCCACCCCGGCCTGGGCCGCCACCGGCGCGTGGGTGTAGTCATGCAGGTGCACGGCGCCCTGGCCGGTGAGCAGCCACAGTTCATCGCCCGCCAGGTGATAGGCGTGGCGGCGGCGCACGCCGTCCCGTTCCAGCAGCAGCCAGCGGCCATCGTCGTGCAGCAGCTTGAGGTCGATCAGTTGTTCGCCGACGCCAATGCACAGGGTTTGATCGCCCCGTGCACTGAGTTCAACGGGCCATTGCTGCTCGCCCTGGCCGATGCGGTAGGTCAGCGCCGTGCCCTGGTGGTTGCGCCAACCTTGCAGGCCCGTGGCGTGGGCGCTGGCCGAGCGCTGGTAGAACAGCGCGGCGGCGATGGCCAACGCACAGGCCTGGGGCGGTTGCGGATGCAGGCTGGGGGCATCGGCAAACTGCTGGGCGATGAACCCGGTGCTGAACTGGCCGCTGGCGAAATCCGGGTGAGCGAGCAACTCGGCGAGCAGCCGCTGGTTACTCGCCAGCCCCAGCAGTACGCAATCCTGCACGGCGCGCAGGAGTTTGCGCCGCGCCTCTTCGCGGGTGGCACCGTGGGCGATGAGCTTGCCCAGCATCGGGTCGTAGAACGGGCTGATGACCTGGCCCTCCACCACGCCATGGTCCAGGCGCACCCCCGGTTGCAGGGCCGGTTCCCAGCGCAGCACGCGCCCGGTTTGCGGCATAAAACCCTGGGCCGGGTCCTCGGCGTACAGGCGCACCTCCATGGCGTGGCCGTGGCACGCCACTTGTTCCTGGCGCAACGGCAGCGGCCACCCGGCGGCCACCTGCAACTGCCAGGCCACCAGGTCCAGGCCAGTGGTCATTTCGGTCACCGGGTGCTCCACCTGCAACCGGGTGTTCATTTCCAGGAAGTAGAACCGCCCCTGCTTATCCAGCAAGAACTCCACCGTGCCTGCACCCACATAGTCGACGGCGCGCCCGGCCTTGAGCGCCGCCTCGCCCATGGCCTGGCGCAAGGTATCGGTCAGTACCGGGCAGGGCGCTTCCTCGATGATTTTCTGGTGGCGGCGCTGGATCGAGCAGTCGCGTTCGCCCAGGTAAATCAATTGGCCGTGGTGGTCGCCGAACAGTTGTACCTCCACATGGCGCGGCTCGAGCAACGCCTGCTCGAGGATCAACTCGGCGCTGGCAAAGGCATTCAGCGCCTCGGAGCGGGCGGTGTGCAATTGCGCCACCAGGTCGTTGGCGTGCTGCACCAGGCGCATGCCGCGCCCGCCGCCGCCGGCGCTGGCCTTAATCATCAAGGGGTAGCCGATGCGCGCGGCTTCGCGTGCCAGGGTGGCGTCGTCCTGGGCCGCGCCCTGGTAGCCGGCGATGCAGGGTACGCCGGCCTCGAGCATGGCCAGTTTCGACAGGCGCTTGCTGCCCATCAGCTCGATCGCCGCGCTGCTGGGGCCGATAAAGGTGATGGCCGCCGCCTCGCAGGCCCGGGCGAACTCGGCGTTCTCCGAGAGAAAACCGTAGCCGGGGTGGATCGCATCGGCCCCGGTGCGCCGTGCTGCGTCGAGGATCGCGGCGATGTTCAGGTACGACTGCTGCACCGGCGCCGGGCCGATGTGCACCGCCTCGTCGGCCTGTTGCACATGCAGGGCCTGGGCGTCGGCATCGCTGAACACGGCCACCGTGCGATAGCCCAGGGCATGGGCAGTGCGCAGGATGCGGCAGGCGATTTCGCCACGGTTGGCGATCAGGATTTTGCTGAAACGGGGCATGGCGGCTCCTTGGGGAGTGGGCGCGAAGTGTGGGGGCGGCGGTGTTTCGCTTGCCATCCAACCCACTTCTATTGGCAGGCCTGTCGCTAGCGCGCCGGGCTCCAGTTGGGCGGGCGTTTTTGCATAAAGGCCTGGGTGCCTTCGCGGCCTTCGGCGCCGGTGGCGGCGTCGGCGAACCAGACGGCGGCCTGGTCCAGCAACGGCCCCAAGGCTAGTTCGCTGCTGGCCAGCAGCAGGGCTTTGGTCCGCGCGTTGGCGCCGGGGGCGCAGCGCAGCACTTGGCCGAGCACTTCGTCGAGGCGTTCGGCCAGGGCTTGCGGGTCGGCTTCGGTGAAGTGCACCAGGCCCAGGCGCAAGGCTTCGTGGCCGTCGAAGCGGGCGGCGGTGAGGGCCAGGCGCCGGGTGTGGCTGAGGCCGATGCGCTTGACCACGAACGGCGCGATCTGTGCCGGCAGCAGGCCGAGGCTGGTTTCTGGCAGGCCGAAGGTGGCGTTCTCGGCGGCAATGGTGATGTCGCTGACGCAGGCCAGCCCCAGGCCACCGCCCAGCACCACGCCTTGCAGCAGGCTAATCAGGGTTTGCGGCAGCTGTTCGGCCTCTTGCAGCAGGGTGCCGAAGGCGCGGTTCAACGCTTGGCACGCGGCCGGCCCAGCGTGGTGGGCTTGGGCCATGTCCGTGAGGTCGGCCCCGGCGCAAAAATGCCCGCCGGCGCCGCTGAGCACCAGGGCGCGCACCTGGGGTTGTTCGCGCACGGCGGCGAACACGGCGCGCAGTTCGCTGACCATCGCCAGGCTCATGGCGTTGTGGCTTTGCGGGCGGTTGAGGGTGACGTGCAGCACGCCGCCATGGGCGTCGAGCAGCAGGGTGGTGCAGGTGGGCAGAGTGCTCATGGCTTTTTCCCCGGCAGGGTGCCCATCAATTTGCAGATGATGCCCAGCATGATTTCGTCGGCGCCGCCGCCAATAGATACCAGGCGCATGTCGCGGTAGGCGCGGGCCACCGGGTTGTCCCACATAAAACCCATGCCGCCCCAGTATTGCAGGCAACTGTCGCTGACTTCCCGGCCCAGGCGCCCGGCCTTGAGCTTGGCCATGGATGCCAGGCGCGTGACGTCCTGGCCTGTGACGTACTGCTCGGTGGCCTGGTAGACAAGTGCGCGCAGGCACTCGATTTCGCTGGCCAGTTCGGCCAGGCGAAAGTGGATCACCTGGTTGTCGATCAGCGCATTGCCGAAGGTACGCCGCTCCTGGCAGTAGGCGATGGTGCTGTCGATGCAGTGCTCCAGGCCCTTAATCATGTTGGCGGCGCCGAACAGGCGTTCCTCCTGAAATTGCAGCATTTGCATCATGAACCCCGCGCCTTCGTGGCCGATGCGGTAGTGCTGGGGCACGCGCACGTCGTCGAAGAACACCTGGGCGGTCTGCGAGCTGCGCATGCCGAGCTTGTCCAGGTCGCTGCCCAGAGTGATGCCGGGGCTGTCCATCGGCACCACGATCAGGGATTTGTTGGCGTGGGGCTTGCCGTCCGAGGTGTTGGCCAGCAGGCAGATGAAGTCGGCGCAGGGCGCGTTGGTGATCCACATCTTGCTGCCGTTGATGACGTAGTCGTCGCCGTCCTTGCGTGCGCTGGTCTTGAGCCCGGCCACGTCGGAGCCGGCCCCCGCCTCAGAGACGCCGATACAGCCCACCTGTTCACCGCTGATGGCCGGGCGCAGGAACTGCTCGCGCAGTGCATCGCTGCCAAACCGTGCCAGGGCCGGGGTGCACATGTCGGTCTGCACGCCGATGGACATGGGAACGCCACCGCAGCGCACGGTGCCGAACTCTTCGGCGGCGACGATGGAATAGCTGTAGTCCAGGCCCATGCCACCGAACTGCTCGGGCTTGGAGATGCCCAGCAGACCGAGGTCGCCGGCCTTACGGAAAATCTCATGGATGGGAAAGCGCCCGGCCCGTTCCCACTCATCGACATAAGGGTTGATCTGGTGCTCGACAAAGCCGCGGACGGTGCGGCGCAGTGCTTCGTGTTCCGGGGTGAAGATCATGCGGGTACTCCCTGTCTATGCGGTGGTCGTGAATTAGAACCGCGCCACGCCGAAGGTGTTGGGCTGCAAGGGCCGCACCTGGGCTTCGTGGCAGATGTCCAGCAAGTAGCCCAATAGCGTGCGGCTGTCGCGCGGGTCGATGAGGCCGTCGTCCCACAGGTTGGCGCTGGCGTAGAGGGCGGTGGATTGGCTGTCGAGTTTTTGCGCGGTGGCCTGTTCGAGCATGTCCAGCATCTTCGCGTCCGGTTCCAGCCCTTCCTTGAGTTGCCGGGCCTCGGTGACGATGCGCAGCACCTTGCCGGCCTGGGCGCCGCCCATCACCGCCGTGCGGCTGTTGGGCCAGGCGAAGATGAAGCGCGGGTCCAGGCCGCGCCCGCACATGGCGTAGTTGCCGGCGCCGTAGGAGCCGCCGACCACCAGGGTGAGTTTTGGCACGCGGGCATTGGCCACGGCTTGGATCATTTTTGCGCCGTGCTTGATAACACCGTTGCGCTCGGACTCGGTGCCCACCATAAACCCGGTGGTGTTGTGCAAAAACAGCAGCGGCGTCTGGCTCTGGTCGCACAACTGGATGAACTGCGCCGCCTTGGCCGCGCCCTGGGCGGTGATCGGGCCGTTATTGCCGATCAGGCCACAGGCGCGGCCCTGGATGTGCAAATGGCCGCAGACCGTGTGGGGGTCGTATTCGTTTTTGAAGCCGAGAAAGCGTGAACCATCGGCCAGGCGCGCGACGATCTCGCGTACGTCGTAAGGCTGTTTTGGCTCCGCGGGGATCAGCCCCAGCAGTTCTTCGCTGGGGTACAGCGGTTCGTCATAGGCCGGGGCCGGGCGGTGCGGCAGGTGTGCGTTCCAGCCCAGCAGGCTGACGATTTCGCGCACGATGCGCAGGCCATCGGCGTCGTTCTCGGCCAGGTATTCGGCGGTGCCGGCCACTTGCGCGTGCATCTGCGCGCCACCCAGTTCCTCCTCGCTGGCCACTTCGCCGGTGGCGGCCTTGAGCAACGGCGGGCCGGCGAGGAACAAACGGGCCTTGTCGCGCACCACCACCACATAGTCCGACAGCCCCGGCTGATAGGCGCCGCCCGCCGTGGCCGAACCGTGGACGAGGGTGATCTGCGGCAGGCCCATGGCCGACATCCGCGCCTGATTGGCGAAACTGCGCGCGCCTTCGACGAAGATTTCCGCCGCGTAGTTGAGGTTGGCGCCGCCGCTCTCGGCCAGGGTGATGATTGGCAAGCGGTTTTCCAGGGCGATCTGTTGCAGGCGCAGGGTCTTTTTCAAACCGCTGGGGGAAATGGTGCCGCCCTTGATCGCGCTGTTGTTGGCCACCACCAGGGCGCGCACGCCACTGACGTAGCCGATGCCGGCAATCAGGCCGCCGCCGGCCTGGGTGCCGTCCTTGTCGTCGTGCAGCTTGTAGCCGGCCAGGCTGGCCAGTTCGAGAAAGGGCGCGCCGGGGTCGAGCAGCAGGTTCAAGCGCTCGCGGGGCAGCAGTTGGCCGCGCTGGTCGAACTTGGCTTTGGCCGTGGCGGCCTTGTCCAGCAGGGCCTGTTGCAGGGCCTGCAAGTGGCCGAGGCTGTCGAGCAGGGCGGCGCGGTTGTGGGCGTAGGCGGCGCTGGCGGGGTCGAGGTGGGAGTGGATCACCGGCATTTAGGCGTTCCTCGGCAGGACGTGGTCGGCGATGTGGCGCGGCACTGGGATCTGAATTTCCAGCAATTGCTGGGCGAACGCCTTGCCCTGGGGGTCGATGCGCAGGCTGGCGACACCGCCGCCGCCCAGGGCGTTTTCCAGGACGAAGTTGAGGCTGTGGCTGGCGGGCAGATACCAGCGCTGCACGCGGCCGTGGATCGGGTCGAGTACGTGGCCCATCCACTCGACCACCACTTGGGCGCTCAAGGCTTCGGCGATCCAGGGCAGAAAGCGCGGCTCGCGGGCCATCACGCCGATGTTGCTGTGGTTGCCCTTGTCCCCCGAGCGCGCCACGGCCAGGTGCACCAACGCCACGCTGGCATCGGCCAGGCCTTCGGCGGCGGGCGGTTCGGCGGGGGCGGGCAAGGTGCTCCACTGCGGCGCGGCGAGTTCCGGCAACGCGCAGGGGTGGCGCTCGCCGGCCAGTTCCACCGCCAGGGTGCAGGCGCTTTTGTCGATCAAAAACGAGAACAGGCGAATCAGCGGGTACACGCTCGGGCGCCCGCCGACGATCCCGGTCAGCCCCGGCGCCATGCCGGTGGCGGCCTGGGCGATCTCCCGGGAAAACAGCACCAGTGCGGCTTTGAGCGGGTGGCGCACGGCCAGTTTGATAACCACTTCGCGGCTGTCGCGGCGCTGGCCGTGAGGGCCGTAGGTGGCTTCGCTGCCCAACAGTTCAATGTTGACTTCGCTATAGGGCGCCCAGCCGCGTTCGCTGAACATGTGTGCGGTCTTGGCGATGATCGCCTGGCTCACGCGCTCGGCCTTGGCCACGGCGTCGATGCCGGCGAGCACGCAACTGGCGGTGCAGCGAAAACCGTCCGGGTAGGTGGCGCTGACCTTGTATTGAGCGGTGGGCGGCAGGCCTTTGGCGCCGTGTACCTGGACGCGGTCGGGGCCGTGCTGGCGCAGTTGCACGGCGGTGAAATCGCAGATCACATCCGGCAAGCGATAGGCGCGTGGGTCGCCGATTTCGTAGAGCAATTGCTCGCCCACCGTCAGCGGGCTGACCAGGCCACCGGTGCCGGCGACTTTGCTCACCGTGAACGTGCCGTCGGCGCTGACGTCGACGATGGGGAAGCCGATGTGCTCGTAGTCGGGTACGTCGCGCCAGTCGGTGAAATTGCCGCCGGTGCACTGCGCGCCGCATTCGATGATGTGCCCGGCCAACGCGCCCTGGGCGAGGCGGTCGTAGTCGTCCCAGGCCCAGGCGAATTCATGCACCAGGGCCGCGCTGACCACCGCGCTGTCCACCACTCGGCCGGTGATGACGATGTCGGCGCCCAGTTCCAGTGCGCGGACGATGCCGGGGGCGCCCAGGTAGGCGTTGGTGGATACGCACAGCGGCGGCAGCGGGGTGTCGTTGAACATTTCCCGCAGGCCCAGGGTCGCCAGGTGTGGGAACTGCGGTTGCAGGTCATCGCCCAGCAGCACGGCGATTTTCAGCGCCACCCCGGCCCGCTCGCACGCCGCTTGCAGGGCGGCGGCGCAGGCGTGCGGGTTGATCCCGCCGGCGTTGCTGATGACGCGGATGTTTTGCGCGCCGATCTGTGGGAGCAGCGGTGCGAGGACTTCGACAAAATCCGTGGCGTAGCCGGCGTTGGGGTCTTTGAGGCGGGCGCCGGCCAGCAGCGACAGGGTGATCTCGGCCAGGTAGTCGAACACCAGGTAGTCGAGTTGGCCGCCCACCACCAATTGTTCGGCGGCAGTGCTGGTGTCTCCCCAGAATGCGCTGGCGCATCCGATGCGCACGGTCTTGTTCATCACCCAGGCCCTTTGCGAAAGAATGCTGGCGAGACTACCAAGCAAGCGCTTGGTTTGTAAATCCTCGATGCATCTGTGGGCCAAGCGCTTGCTTGGTTGCCCCTGTGGGCTTAAATTGCCGCCCACACCGCGCCTGTGGGGCGCGTGGCAGACGATTGAAGTTGAGGCAGGAGACAGGCGTGGACGAGCAGACAGCCTTGCGCGTGATGCGCGGCATGGTAGACGAAGGGCAACTGACCGACCCCGACAGCGCCCGCGGCAAGCTGTTGCAAACCGCCGCGCACCTGTTCCGCAACAAGGGCTATGAGCGCACCACGGTGCGCGACCTGGCCAGCGCGGTGGGCATCCAGTCGGGCAGCATCTTCCATCACTTCAAGAGCAAGGACGAAATTCTGCGGGCGGTGATGGAGCAAACCATCCTCTACAACACCGCGCTGATGCGCGCGGCCCTGGCCGAGGCCACCACCCTGCGCGAGCGCGTGCTGGCGCTGATCCGCTGTGAACTGCAATCGATCATGGGCGGCAGCGGCGAGGCCATGGCGGTGCTGGTCTACGAATGGCGCTCGTTGTCGGCGCCGGCCCAGGCCGATGTGCTGGCGCTGCGCGACATCTACGAGCAGATCTGGATGCAGGTGCTGGGGGAGGCCAAAGAGGCGGGGTTCATCAAGGGCGATGTGTTCATTACCCGGCGTTTCCTCACGGGCGCGCTGTCCTGGACCACCACCTGGTTTCGCCCCCAGGGCAGCCTGAGCCTGGACCAATTGGCTGACGAGGCGCTGACCCTGGTGCTATCGGCGCCGGCCTTAGCGCGATAAACCGCAGCAAAGTTGTTTAAGTGCTGGAAACCGCCTAGCTTGGTGGTATCGATTGTGTTTCCAGAGGTGTGTGGTCTTGATGTTTTCACCAACGCGCACGGCTTTGCGGATCGGCCTGGTGCTACTGGCCGGGCTTTGGGTGGCACCGGTGTTCTGTGCACAGTTGGTCAGAGTGGGCGCGGCTCACTTCCCGCCCTACACGGTGCGCCCGGAAAACGGCGCCGACACCGGCCTGCTGCCGCAGATGCTGGACGCCCTGAACCGCTTGCAGGATGACTACCAATTCGTCCTGGTGCCCACCTCCATTCCCCGGCGCTTTGGCGATTTCAAACAGGGCCGGGTGGATTTGGCCATTTTCGAGAACCCCGACTGGGGCTGGCAGGACATTCCCCACACCAGTGTCGATATGGGCCTGGAAGACGCCGAAGTGTTCGTCGCCCGCCGCGAACCGGAACGCCAGCAAGACTACTTCACCGATCTACAAGGCAAGCGCCTGGCACTGTTCAGCGGCTATCACTACGCCTTCGCCGATTTCAACGCCGACCCCAAGTACCTCGCCGAGCACTACACCGCCACGCTCACCTACTCCCACGACAGCAACCTGCTGATGGTCCTGCGCGGCCGGGCGGACATCGCGCTGCTGACCCGCTCGTACCTGAGCGACTACCTGCTGCGTAACGGCAAGACCGCCGACAGCTTCCTGGTGTCCGAACGCATCGATCAGCTGTATCACCACTACGCCTTGATCCGCCCCCGCGCGCCCATCAGCGCCGCCACCTTCAAGCAATTGCTGGCGCAACTGCACCGCAACGGCGAGATGGTGAAAATATTCGCGCCGTACCGCATTGCTATTACCACAATGGCGCCTTAGGCCTTGCAGCAAGCGGCCTCGGCTGCGCGGCGGCGGTAAAAACCTGCCATGGGTTGAATGACCTGATGGTCCAGTTCGAGACATTGAAGGCGGTTTTCTCGCCACTAGCGGCATGTCGCCACTGGTCGGAAAACCGTTTTTTTTCGCGCTGACCTGTCAGATCTGACAGTAGGCAAGCGCTCCTTTCCAGGCGTTAGATAACCCAGGTTCCCCCTGCATTGGCGGTGGGTTACACCGGTTACTTTCCTGGACAGGAGTCATGTGATGGCCAAAAAGCCCCCCTCCAAAGCCACTTCGCAGCCTGCTACGAAGTCCGTATCGCCACCGAGTACTGCCGCTGCCGAATTGCCCTACCCGCAGATCGAGCATGCCACCAACAACAGCGTGCTGTACCCCATCGATGCCCTGGAGGGCACCTCGGCCACCCTTGCTTTTACCGGCATGACCACCGCGCCCATCACCCTGTATTGGGCGATCAAGGGGCAGGACGAGCCCGCGTTCGAGCCCATCGTGCAGCCAGGCAGTACCAGCGGCAGCATCCAGATTCCCATTCCCTGGCAACAGGTCAGTACCTGCATCGGCCACACGGTGTTGGTCTGGTATACCGCCACGGTGGGCGGGGTGCTCAAGGAGTCTTTGGTGTTGGAATTGGAGATCCAGCACATCCGCGAAGCCGACCTGCGTGGCTCGCTGCCGGTGTTCGTGCACTCGCGCGAGGAGTTCAGCACCTGGTGGCTGAACATGTACGAGTTCCAGGGCGACGAGACCATCCGGATCAAGGCCTGGCCGATGATCCAGGCCGGGCAGCGGCTGTTCGTCACTGTGGCCGGTGACCAGCATCAGGTGCCGTATCAGTTTATTTGGGTGGTGTTCGACCACCTGGTCACGGCGGCGGAAACCGATCCCGAGCATGTCTTCGAGTTCCGCCTGGCGCGGGGTTGGATGTCGCGCCGTCAGGACTATTCGGCCCTGACCACCCACATGGGGGTGATCTGGGACGGCACCGAGCCGAAATTGCCCGAGCCTGACGATCCGGTGCACGAAAACCCACTGCCTCTCAATGCCCAGGATTTTCACCTGCGCACCACCACTTTACTGCGGGTGGCCCCGGCCCTGGACTTACCGCCACCGCACCTCAAGGAGTCGGTGGATTGCGGCAGCGACGGTTGGCTGGTGAACCCGGTCAACACGGTGAAGGGCGCCCATGTAGTGATCGTCTATGACGGCATGCATGCCGGGGATGTGGTCTGCCCCACTTTCAGCGGCACGCCGGGGCTGGGTTCGCCGGCCCTTGAATGCCGCACGGTGAAAGAGGGCGAAAGCAGCCTGGAATTCTTCGTGCCGCCTTCGGCCATCAGCGCCAATTTCGGCTTGCCGATTAACCTGACCTACAACGTCAGGTACAACGGCACCGGCCCCTGGCAATCGCCGCCCAGGGTGGTCAGGGTGCTGGACATCAGCGGCTTGCCCACCCCTGTGGTGGAACAGGCGACGGCAGGCCACCTGGACCTCAATACCTTCAGCGGCGATGCCGATTGCACGGTTATCCCCTGGCCATACATTGCGCTGGGCCAGCCTTGCTGGCTGTGGGTCACGGGCGTGTTGGAGGACGGCACGCTCTACAGTTTCCCAGTGCTGGAAGGCGAACCGGTGACCGCTGAGTGGCTGGCCAGTGGCGTGAACACGCCGCTGCCGCGCCGTGAGCTGGAAAAATTCGCCGATTGCGGTAAGTTCCAGGTGCATTTTGCGGTGAACTTCAATGGCCAATCCGATAGGGCGACGGCGAAGAAATTCCCAGTGCTGACACTGGGCATCGAGCAGGAAAACCTGGTGCTGGATCCACCGACCGTGCGCGAGGCGGTGGGCTCGCAACTGACGATCTACAACGGCCGTGACGGCGTAACGGTGCGGGTGGCCTATGCGCGAATGAGCACCCATCACCAGATCAGCCTGTGCTGGCAGCGCGCCGACGGTACGTGCCTGCCGCTGGCGGCAAAGCCGGGCAGCAGTCACCCCAAGCAGGTGGACTTCGCCATCCCCCGCGAAGCGGTGATCCAGGGCAGCGGCAAGACAGTGGCCATCACCTACACCGTGACCAGCGCCTGCAAAGTGGCCACCTGCGCGCCGTTGAACCTGCAGATCAGCGTGCCGGTGCGGCTACCCACCCCCGTGGTGCCGCAGGCCACCAACAACATCCTGGATTTGCGCACCTTGAGCGGTAACGCTGATATCACGGTGCAGAAATGGTGGTTCATCCTGCCGGAGCAAAAAGTTTGGTTACGCGGTGTCGGCACCCAAAAGGATGGCAGCCCTTACACCCTGAATGTGTATTTGGGTAAAGCGGTGACGGCGCAGGAAGTGAGCGCCGGGTTGGCGCATATTTTGCGGCGCGAGGAGTTGGATTTACTCAAGGACGGCAGCGAGTTGACATTCACCTGCAAAGTCACGGCCGATGGCAGTAGCCATGAAAGTGAGGCGGTGGTGTTTCCGACCCTCACATTGCAGGTACGAACGTTACGAGTGCCGACGATCGATCATGAGGACTTTGAAAGCTACCCCCCAAGGTTCATTACGGCTGGGCAGAGTATTGATACGGCGTTTATGACCCTCACGCTGCCGCCTGGCATGGCCGGGTTGGCGGGGATTTCGGAGTATCCGTACGCCACGCCAGGGATGCACCACATCAACGCCATCGTCATTGCGCACAAGGGGGAAAGGCTCAACCCTCCACAACAGCTGAACATCGACTTCAAACACGAATACGAGCGGATCAGGTTCGCTTGGAGTTGGTTGCAAGAGCGTGGCTGGGTCACGTTTTACGGCGCGGGCAATCAGGCGATAAAAACCCTTGAATTCAAGGGTACGCTTGAGGGCGGAGCGGTGAACCATTTCTGGGTCGAGTGCTACAGCCCGGATGTTCCTATCGTCAGGATGGAGGTGTTTGCAGTGGACTGGGGGTTCCTGGACTTCTTCACGATGTGGCGTATCTGAGCGGGAAGCGGCCGGGCGGCTCGTGCGTGCCGCCCGGCTGGACGAACGCTCTAGGGCTTGGCCCCGAGAATCTTCACCAGCTTGTCCGGCGACGGCGCGCCTTGCTGTTGTTGCAGTTCGCCTTTGTCGTCCATGTAGAAAATCGCCGGGGTGGCGGACAGTTCCAGCTCTTCCATCAACTGCATGTTGGCGTTGAGCTGGGCCTGAACGTCAGCCGGGATCTTGCCCAGGGCTTTGAGCTTGCTGGCCTTGCCGGCCTTTTCGTGGTCGTGCAGGGCCTTGGCGGGGTCTTTGGCGGCCAGCAGCGCGGCGGATTTGCCTGGGCTGTCTTCGCGGATGATGCCAACCATGATGTGGCGTAGTTGCACCTTGCCCGCGTCCACCCACGGCCGCGCCTGCTCCCAGAACATATTGCAGTAAGGGCAGTTGGGGTCGCTGAACAGGTACACCACGCGCGGGGCGTCGGCCTTGCCATCGGCGATCCAGTGGCTGGCCTCCATCTTCGCCCACACGGCCTTGGCCATGGGCGCGTAGACCAATTTTTGCAGGGGCTCGGCGCTCAGGTCGGTGCCGTTGGCGTCGTACAGGTTGCCCAGCAGCACGTGCTTGCCGTCGGGCGTCAGATACAGGGCCATGCCGCGGTTCTGGTACTGCGCCGCATAGCCGCGCAGGCCATCGGGGGCGTCGAAGGTGCCGAGGATCTTGGCGCCCTTGTCCTGGATCTTTTGGATCGCCGCCGGCAGTTCTTCGGCGTGCAGCAGCGGGCTTTGTAGCAGGGCGGCGCCCAGGCTCAGGGTCAGCAGGTGGCGGAGGCGGAGCATGGTGGTTTCCTTGCAGAAGTGGCCGGGGTCGGCGTGTCGAAGTTTTCCAGGGCCCGGGCCAGGCTGGCCTGGGACAATTCCCCGAGATGGTTGCCCAGCAGGCGCCCGTCGGCGCTGTAGAACAGCGTCGTGGGTAGGGCCATGGAACCCACGGCCTGGCCGAGGCGCCCGCCGCTGTCGAACAGCATGTTGTCCAGGTTCAGGCCCTGGGTTTCCAGGTAGGTGCTGACGCTTTGCATGCTTTCGCCCTGGTTGACGAACAGGAAGGTCAGGTCCGGGCGTTGTTGTTGGGCGTGTTCGAGCACCGGCATTTCCCGCCGGCATGGCGGGCACCAGGTGGCCCACAGGTTGATGACCAACGGGCCGCCCTGGTAGTCGCTCAGTTGTACGGTTTGCCCGGCGGCGTTGCGCAGGGTGATGTCCGGCAGGCGGGTGCCCTGTTCATAGACACTCAAAGACAGGCTGGCCAGCACCCAGAACAGCATGCCAGTGGCCACGCCCGCGCCCAGGGGCTTGCGCAAGGGCGGGCGGCGCCAGCCCCAGAACAGGGCGCCCAGCAACAGGGCAATCGCCCCGGGCCAGGGTAAAAAGCCGCCGTCGCGCAGGTCGACCACTTGCCACGGGTCGTCGCGATAGAACGGCCAGTAGGCCAGGACAAAACCGATGCGCGCCGCCAGCATGCCCAGCAGGAACAGGCTGAACAGCACGGACTCCGGGTTTTCACCACCGCGCTTGGCCACGCGCCAGCCCACCAGCGTGGCCAGGGCCAGGGCGCTAATCAGCAGCAGGTGGTTGAGGGCGATGGCGAAGGTGCCGATGGTGAACGTGAGCATCAGCGGGCATCCCGGGTGGCGTTCCAGCGTTGCAGGAAACCGGCGGCGTCCACTTCGCCGGTGATGCGCTGGCTACGCCGCTCGTTGCCGTCCGGGCCGATCCACAGCAGGCTGGGCGGGCCGGGCACCTTGTAGCGGCTCATCAGCTCACGGCTGTCGGCGTTGTCGGCGGTGACGTCCAGGCGCAACAGGTGCACGTCGCTCAAAGCGGCGAGTACCTGGGCTTTGCCGAACACCTGCTTCTCCATGATCTTGCAGGACACGCACCAATCGGCGTAGTAGTCGATCAGCACCCATTGGCTGCGGGCCTGGGCCTGGTCCAGCTCGGCTTGCAGGGCGGTGGGGGTCTTGATGGTAATAAAGGCGTCGTGAGCGGTGGGTGCCGGCACGCCCGTGGTGCGCGAAGCCGCGTAGACCTGCAACGGTTTCCACAGGTCATCGCTGCCGCCCGCGGCGCCCACCAGCAACGCAGTGCCCCACACCCCGGACACAATGGCGCCGGCACCGAACACCTGGGCCACCCGGCCGAACCCGGCCGACTGACGCCAGCCGACGAACGCCATGACCAGCAGCAACACGCCCCACAGGCCGATCCACAGCGACTCGTCGAGCACCGGGCGCAGCATCAGGATCGCCGTACCCAGGAACAGGAAGCCGAACAAGCCTTTGAGCTGGTTCATCCATTGCCCCGGCTTGGGCAGGAAGCGGTTGCCTACGGTCACCAGGATCAACAGCGGCAGGCCGATGCCCAGGCCCATGCTGAACAGGATCAACCCGCCGTGCAGCGCGTTGCCGCTTTGGGCGATGTACAGCAGGGCGCCGGCCAGGGGGGCAGTCATGCACGGGCCCACCAGCAGGCCGGACAGTGCTCCCAGCACACCGGCGCCGACGAGGCTGCCACCACGGCGCTGGTTGCTGACGTTTTCCAGGCGATCGCGCACGGCCACCGGCAGTTGCAGTTCAAAGAAGCCGAACATCGGCAGGGCCAGCAGGACGAAAATCGCCGCGAAACTGCCCAGCAGCCAGGGTTGTTGCAGCATCGATTGCAGGTTGCCGCCCAGCAGCGCGGCGATCACTCCGAGGCTGGCGTAGACCAGGGCCATGCACACCACATAGCTGCTGGCCAGGGCCAGGCCACGGCGGGGGCTGGCGCCGCTGCCGACGATCAGGCCGGAGAGGATCGGTAGCATCGGCAGCGAGCAAGGGGCGAAGGCCAACAACAGGCCCAGGCCGAAGAACACCAGCAGGCTCCAGCCCAGGCTGCGTTGTTGCAGGCCGCTGGCCAGGGCTTCGTCCTGGGCCTGGCCGGAGGCGGCGGTGGCCGAGGGCGCGCCGCCCAGGTCAACTTTAAGGGTTTGCGGCGGGTAGCACAGGCCGGCATCGGCGCAGCCTTGCCAGCCCAGTTTGATTTCCCCGCTGGCACTGGCCGGGAGCTTGACTTCCAGGCCCTGGCGATAGACCTGCTGGTCGCCGAAGAACTCGTCGCTATGGGCCTCGCCCTCGGGCAGCACGGGTTTTTGCGCCTCGGGCAAACCGTCGAACTTCATGCGCTGCTGGTACAGGTAATAGCCGTCGGCGATCTGCCAGAACAGCTGGGTTTCCCCGGTATCGAGTTTCTGCGAGGTAAAGGTGAAGGCCTTGTCCACCGGCAGGAATTCGGGCTTGGACTCAAACGGGTTCGATGCCGCTTGAGCCAGCCCCGACAGGAACACTAAACATAAAATAAACAGTCGACGCATGAGGCGAGCCTTAGAACGAAGCAAGTGGGGGCACAATGGGAGGCAACGATTAACCGATTATTAACCCTGGCGGCCATGGACACAGGACTTTTGCCGGGTTTTGCCGCCGCGCAGCATAATGCCGGCTTAATCCGTTATCTTCTTAATTCGCATTTTTTACGGGTTCGATCATGCATGTACTTGTTTGTGAAGACGATGAACTGATCGCCAGTGGCATCGTCGCCGGCCTTTGCGCCCAGGGCCTGACCGTGGAGCATGTGGCCACCGCCAGCGCGGCGCGGGCCATGCTCAAGGCGGCGGAGTTCGACGTCATGGTGCTGGACCTCGGCCTGCCGGACGAGGATGGCCTCAAGCTGCTGCAGCAGTTGCGCAAACAGGGCCTGGAGCTACCGGTGCTGATCCTTACCGCGCGGGACTCGGTGACCGACCGCGTCGACGGCCTGCAAGCGGGCGCCGACGACTATTTGCTCAAGCCCTTCGACCTGCGCGAATTGGCCGCCCGCCTGCACACCTTGCTGCGCCGGGTGGCGGGGCGCAGCGTCAACCTGATCGAACACGGGCGCTTGACCTACAACCCCAGCAGCCGTGAGACCTTCCTGGGTGGGCAACCGGTGGACCTGTCGCGCCGCGAGCAGGCGCTGTTGCAGGCCCTGCTGCACAACCGTGGGCGGGTGCTGTCCAGCGAACAATTGAAGGACAGCGTCTACGGCTTCAACGATGAGCTGGAGAGCAACGCCCTCAACGTGCACATCCACCACCTGCGGCGCAAACTCGGCAACGGCATCGTCGAAACCGTGCGCGGCCTGGGCTATCGCTTGGGCCCGGCCGATGGCGGGGAGGCGTGAGCGTGATGAGCCTGCGCTTGCGCCTGAGCCTGACCCTGGGCGCCGCGTTCGCGATGATCTGGGCCCTGGCTGCGGCCTGGATGCTCAGTGACTTGCGCAACCAGATGATGTTTTCCCTGGACCAACGCCTGGTGGCGTCGGCGCGCATGGTGGCGGGCCTGCTGGAGCAACTGCCGGCCCTGCCGACCCAGGGCGAGGGCAGCCATTTGAGCGCTGAGCAATTGAGCGTCCCCGGTGGCATGGCCTGCCAGGTCAGTTCCTTGCGCGGCGAAATCCTCGCCCGCAGCCACAGCACCCCGGAGCAAATGCTCGAGGCCGAGCAGACCGGTTTTCGCGACCAGATGATCGAGGGTGTGCGCTGGCGTAGTTTTACCCTCGACCGCGGCGACTTGCGTATCACCACCGCCGACCGCCAGGTTGAGCGCGAAGCCTTGAACATGTCAGTGCTGCTGGCCGCCTCGGTGCCGGTGGGCGCGGCGCTGCTCGGCTGCCTATGGCTGCTGTGGCTGGGCATCGGCCGGGGCCTGGCGCCGCTCAACCGCATGCGCGATGCGCTGATGCGGCGCAGCGTCGATTCCCTGGAGCCCTTGCAAGTGGCGCCATTGCCCAGTGAATTGCAGCCGCTGCTCGACACCCAGAACCAATTGCTGCAACGCATCGGCAAGACCATCGAGCGGGAGCGGCGCCTCACCGGCGATGCCGCCCATGAGCTGCGCAGCCCGCTGACCGCAATCAAGACCCACCTGCAAGTGGCGCGCATGACCGAGGGCGTGGCCCGCGACCAGGCCCTGGGCCGTGCCGAGGAGGGCGCCGACCGCTTGCACCGGACTCTGGAGCAATTGCTGTTGCTGGCGCGAGTGGAGGGCAGCCTGTCGTTCGACGACGGGGTGCAGTGCAGCGCCGAGCAAGCCGCGCGGCTGGCGATCCAGGACGCCACTAGCGGCCAACGCGAGCGCATCCGCCTGCATCTGCCCCTGGGCCTGTCCAGCGCGCCGCTGGAAATGCCCTCGGCGCTGTCGATTGCCGCGCTGCGCAACCTCCTGGACAACGCCCTGCGCCACACCCCAGGCGACGCGCCGGTGGAGCTGAGCTTGCACACCGAAGGCAACCGCGTGCGTTTCGAGGTGCGCGACCACGGCCCGGGGATTCCCGCCGAGCACCTGCCCAACCTGACCCAACGCTTCTGGCGCAATGGCCAGAGCACCGGGTGCGGGCTGGGGCTGGCGATTGTCCAGGCGATTGTGCAGCGCTGCGATTGCGTGCTGACCTTCGACAGCCGCCCCGACGGTTTGTGCGTAGAACTGACCATGCCGCTCAAGCCCCAGTAATCCCTTTGCGCCTTGGGCCGCCCTCCTCAGTTGCAGAGCGCGGGCGGGCCCGCTGACTACACAAAGCACCGCCTACAAAAAAACCGCTGACTTCAGCGGTTTTTTTGTAGGCGGTGTACCTCAGGCGTCGGTCAGGGCCTTGACCAGCGCATCGATGTTGCCTTCGAGTTCGGCCACCGGGTCGGCGCCGTCCACCTTGAGCACCAACAGTCGGCTGCCGGATGCGGCAATCGCGGCCTTGATCGCCTCGGCCGGTTGGCGGTGGTGCAGAACCAGCGCGACGTCGTTGGCCTTGAGGGTCTGGGTCAGTTGCTGGAGGGCCTCGGGGGTCCATTCGGTGTCGGCCCGCGGGTCGACGCCGGCCGATTCCAGGTTGAGGCCGCTGAGCAGGTAGCCGAAGTGGTCGCTCAGGCTCATTACGCTGAGGTTGTCGGCATCGGCCAGGCGCGCCTCGCTGGCGGCGCTGAGTTTGAGCAGGCGCTGCTTGAGGGCACTGAGGTTGGCCTCGATCTGCGGCTTGGCGCCGGGGGCCAGGCGCACCAGGTCGGCGGCGGTGACGTCGGCCATGCGCCCCAGGTTGTTGCTCGACATCCACGGCTGGCTGTTGAGGCCGTCGGCCTTGCCCGGTTGCAGGGCGATGCCGGGCAGGGCGCCGTCCACGGGGCGGGCGGCGTCGATTTCGACGACGCGGATGTTGCTGCGCCGCGACACCGGGTACAGCGGGTCATCGGGCCACAGCGAGCGGATGCCGATTACGGCGTCGGCCTCCACCGCCAGTTTGTGCAGCGCCGGGGCGCCGCGCCCGGTGAAGTAGGCGGTTTGGCGCGAGCCCGGCAGGTTGGCCGGCGCGGCGCGTTCCAGCGTCACGTGGGTGCCTTTGAGCAGCAGTTCGCCCAGGCCATGGGTGACAGGCAGGGCGGCGAGCACCCGCAGCGGCTTGGCCTCGGCGGCCATCAGCGGTGTACTCGCCAGCCCACAGAGGGCCAGGGCCAGGGTCAGTTGACGCAAGGAGATAGGCATTTATCCGATATTCCCTTTCAGGCTGGGGACCGTGCCGCGCGCGATGGCGGCCAGGGCGAAGGCGATGCCGGCGGTCAGGATGATGGCCGCGCCGGACGGTACGGGCAGGTCGAAGACAATCGGCGCCATGATCCCGCACAGGGTGCTGAGGGTGGCGATCAGCACCGAGATCCAGAAGAAGCCCTTGAGCGACTGGCTCAGCAGGCGGGCCGCCGCGGCGGGAATCACCAGCAGGGCGCCGACCAGGATCGCGCCGATGACTTTTACCGCGGCCACGGTAATCAAGGTCACCAGGATCACGAACAGGTAATCCAGGGTCTTGACCGCAACCCCGCGTACCGCCGCCAGTTGCGGGTTGAAGCTGGCCAGCATGATGCGGTTGTACAGCGGCAGGGCCAGGCCCATCACCAGGCTGCCGACGATGCCCAGCACCAAGAGGTCGTTGCCGTTGACTGTGAGCACCGAGCCGAACAGCACGTTTTCCAGGATGTGCACGTTGATCTTGCCGGCCAGGATCAACAGCAGGCTGGCGCCCAACGCCAGGGACACGGAGAGGAACACGCCAATCAGGGTGTCCGGCGCCAGGCCGGTGCGGTTGCGCAGGTAGTTGAGCAGGATGCCGAACAGCAGGCAGTAGCCGAACAGGCTGCCATAGGGGCCGGTGTAGGGTTCGCCCAGGAGGATGCCGATGGCCACGCCGGTGAGGGCGGCGTGGCCCACCGCTTCGGAGAAGAACGCAAAGCGCTTGACCACCACCAGGGTGCCCAGGCCACCCAGCACCGGGCCGATCAGCAGGCCGGCGAGCAAGGCGTTGACCACGAACCCGTAGGCCAGCGCTTCGGGCAGGTAACCGGACGAGGCCCAGCCCTGGATCATCAAACGGAAGGCTTCGTAACTCATCAGGCAAGGCTCCCGCTGGCGGCGTGCTCGGCACGCGGATGGGTGGAGAACAGGCTCAGCAGGCGTTCCGGGGTCAAGGCCTCGCGGGGCTTGGCATCGAACAGCACGCGGCGGTTGAGGCCGGTAACGCGGTCGGCCAGGCGCCCGACGGCTTCCAGGTCGTGCTCGATCCACAGCACGGTGATGCCGCTCAGGCGCCAATCCCCGAGCAGGCGCTCGAAAACCTGGATGCCGGCTTCGTCGAGGGCCGACATTGGCTCGTCGAGCACCAGCAGGTGCGGCGCGGGAATCAAGCCTTGGGCCAACAGCACCCGTTGCCGTTCGCCGCCGGACAGCGCGCCCATGCGTCGCTTGCGTTTGTCCTGCATGCCGACCCGCTCCAGGGCCTCGCCAATGGCGGCGGCGTAGTGCCGGCTCAGGCCGAGGAACGCCGGGCGGCGCTGGCACATGGCGGCCATGAAATCGTCCACGGTCATCGGCAGCCCGCGGTCGAATTCCAGGGCCTGGGGCACGTAGCCGATGGTGCCGGGCGCGCCCGGCCAGTGCAGGCTCAGTTGGCCCTGGTGCGGCATTTGCCCAAGCAGGGTCTTGATGAGTGAACTCTTGCCGCCGCCGTTGGGGCCAACCAGGGCGTGGACGCTGCCCGGTTGCACGGTGAAGCTGACGTTGTCGAGGATGGTGGTGCGGCCTAGGGTCAGGCCGACGTTGGCGAACTCCAGGGTCGGGCCGTCGCTGCGCACGGCCAGGTGGGCGGCGGCGGTCATGCCCCGGCCTCCTGGATCGCGCGGACCACGGTATTGAGGTTGCCGGTCATTTCCTTCTCGTATTTCTCGGCGCTGTAGTCGCCGTAGGAGATGTGCGACAGCGGGTAGAGCTTGACCCCGGATTCGCGCTGGATGGTGTCAACGTAGGAGGACGGGAAGTCCATTTCCGAGAAGATCACCTTGACGTCCAACTCGCGCAGTTGGTCGATGGTTTTCTTCAACTGGCTGGGGCTGGGCTCGATGCCGTGGGCCGGCTCGACCACGGCTGTTACTTCCAGGCCGAACTCGCGCAGCAGGTAGTCGTAGGCCGCGTGCACGGTGGCCACGCGCAGGTCGGCGTTGGGCGCGCTGGTGAGCTTGGCCAGGGCGTCGGCGCGTATTTGGCGCAGGCGCTTGCCGTAGGCCCGGGCGTTTTGCGTGTAGGTTTTGGCGTTGGCCGGGTCGAGCTTGCCCAGTTCGCGGGCGATGTTGTTGACCTGGGCGATGGAGGCGCTGATGGACAGGAAGGTGTGCGGGTTGACCACTTTACCGGCGCCGCGGGCGGCGTTGCCGGTGGCGGCCAGCAGCGGCACGTTTTCGTTGGCTTCGATGACCTTGATGCGCGGGGTTTCGCTGGCTTCGATCATGCGGTCGGCGAAGTCGTCGTGGCCCACGCCATTGAGCACTATCACGTCCAGCCCACCGATGCGCTTGATGTCTTCGGCGCGGGGTTCGTAGGCGTGGGGGTTGAAGCCGGCGGGGATCAGCGGCACCACCTCGGCCTTGTCGCCGACAATGTTGCTCACGTAGCTGTAGTAGGGGTGTAGGGTGATGCCGATACGCAGGCGCTTGGCCTCGTCGCTGCTGGCGTGGGTGGCGAACAGGCTGGCCATCAGGCCAACCAGCAGCAGACGCAACAGCGCAAAACGGTGAGATGAACTAGACATGGGGGAACGGTCTTCTCTCGGGTGAAGGCATGGATTCAGTGGCGGTGCTGGCGAGTCACCCCAGCATCGAATTGCGCGACGATCTGCTGCCAACCTGCGCTGGCCAGCGCCTGGTCATCCAGGCTGGCCGGGGCCGCAAGGCCTGCGCTGCGGTTGAGCCAGACGTCCGGGGCGGCGTCGCTGTGCTCGCTGACGCGCATCAGGAACGAACCGGCGACGCTGGGGTTTTGGCTCAGGCCCAGGTAGGCGTTGGCCGCCAGCAAGCGCCAGGCGTGGCCGCCACGGCTGACCGAACTGGCGTCCTGGGCGAAGGGCGCAAAACCTTCCTCGGCCAACTGCTGCGGGGTGGCCAGGGCATTTTGCTCGGCGCGCAGCAGGTGGATTTCGTCCAGGGTTACCCGCAGGTCGGCGTAGATGCCTTGCTCGGCGGCGCTTAGGTCGCGGCGCGCGTCCAGTTGATGGCTGGGCACGGCGCTGAGGGTTTGGGTTTCGCCGCGCCACAGCACCACGGATGCGGCAACGGCGAGGATCAACAGGCACAGCCCGAGGACATAGAGGGTTTCATGGCCGGCGCCGGCGGGGCGCACGACCTGGGTAGTGGGGCTGGTCATGGCGCTTGGATATCCGCTTGGTCGATTTCCACGACGTGGCCGGGGCCGGCGTCGAACAGCACATAGAACTCGGCGCCGGGTTTCTTGAAGGTCAAGGTCGAGTCGGCACCGAGTTTGCCTGGCACCAGGATGGTTTCGTCGTAGCCGATCACGTCCAGGGTCACTCCCGGCGCGCCGCTGCCATCGGAAAAACCGCCGGTGCACTGGATCTGCTCGCCGTCGATTTCCTTGCATTCGCACAAGGGGTTGTGGGCCAGGGCTGTGCCGCTCAGGCCAAGGCCCAGCAGGAAAGCGCCGGCCAGGGCCAGGCGCAGGCGGGAAAAGCGTGGAACAGGCTTCATGGTTTGCCTCCTTGTTTGTTCAGCCAGGCAACGGTGGCCGGTGAGGCCTTGCTCAGGGGAATGCCGGCCTGGTGCATGCTGCCGTCCCAGCCTTCGAGGGTGATCCACAGTTCGGCGTCGGGCTTGGTCTTGGGCGGGATCTGCAGCGACGCGCCCATGTTGTACGGCGTGCCGAAGAAGATCACCCCGGCGGCGCGCAGGCTGCGGGGCTTGCCGATGCGCAGGTAAGTGGCCTTGACCTTGTCGGTGCAGGCCTCGCACAGGGCGGCGTTGAAGCTTTTCAGGTAGCCGGAAGCGCCGCTGAGCTGCGGCGCTTCGTTGCGCATTTCAGCCAGGCGCAGGCTCCAGGGGCCGACCTGGATCTCGCCGACTTCCCGCTCGCCCAGGCCCGCGTCACCGCGAAACAGCGCCTGGTCGGCGAAGTATTTGGGCATCAGGCCCAGGGGAATGAGCAGCAGCAGGATGTTCAGGTGGAAGCGCCACTTACGCCACCACAGGCTCAGGCGGGACGGTTGCGCGGCGGTCTGGGACTGGCTCACAGGTGGCCCTCCGAAGTCTGGGCGGCCATGGCCGGTTGGCCCTGGGACGCAGGGGTCGGGCGCGCGGGGCGTGGTGGTTTGTTGGCGCGCTTGAGGGCGTTGGCGGTGGCCAGCGCGGTGCGCTTGGTCCAGATCAGCAGGCCACTGAGCACCATCATGCTCAGCAGCAGGCCGAAGAAGAACCAGATCAGCTTGATCCACAGCCCACCGAAGTCACCGGTGTGCAGCGGGCGCATGGATTCGGTGACGAACTCCAGGGCCGTGCGGTCGGACAGCAGGCTGGTCACGGCGATTTCGCCGGTGTAGGGGTTCAGTTGCGCGGTCTGGAACATCAGCGGGTACCAGCCACGGCCGCCGATCATGATGTGGCTGTAGGCGTTGCTCGGCAGGCTGACGAAGGTGGCCTCCAGGCCGGGGATTTTCTTCAGGGTTTCGGCGATGGCGTTGTCCAGGCTGATGCGCGGCGCCGGGGAGCCGTCGGCGGTCAGGGGCACGCTTTCACGCGAGACCACCGGCACGATGGGCTCGCTGGAGATGGAGATCTGGTTGTCGCCCAGGATCGCCTGGATCAGGAACCAGGTGCCGGTGATGGCAATCACCGCGATGAACCAGATCGACCAGATACCGCTGAGGCGGTGGAAGTCGCCCCAGAAAATCCGTGCACCGTGGTTGAAGCGCAGGGTGGGCTTGAAGAAGCCTTTCCAGAAACGCTTGTAGACCACCAGCCCGGTCACCAGCGAGGCCAGCAACGGCAGGCCGAGGATCGACACCAGGTACCAGCCCCAGCTGTAGCCATTGGTGAAGGGCACCAGCCACCAGCCGTGCAGGGCGCGGGTGAAGCGCTCGAAGTCGAAGGCCGGCGCCACGCCCTGGATCACCCCGGTGTAGGGGTTGACGTAGGTGGTCATCGAACGGCCGTCGGGGTAGCTGGCGCTGACGCTGAGGGCAAAGTGGGACTCTTGGGGCCGCACGATCTGGTCGACGATGGTTTGCGGCTCGGCCTTGGCAATCGCGGCGATGATCTGGTCGTAACTCAGCGGCTGGGCATCGTCCGAAGGCTTGCTGGCGCGTACGTCGGGGTTGGCCAGCCACACGATCTCCTGGCTGACCACCGCCAGGGTGCCGGTGACGCACACGATCAGCACGAAGAACCAGATGGGCAAGGCCAGCCAGCTATGAACGAGAAACCAGAGTTTTGAACGGGACTTCTTCGACATGGAATAGGGTCTTGATTCGGGGGGTGGTGCGGTACAAACCTCACGGCTTGCAGCGCATGCCAGAAAAGCCGGCCGTGGCTTTTGCCTACGCAGCCTGCTGCATCATAGTAAGACGAATGAGAATCGTAAAACCCGCAACTGTATATGAAAGCAAATGTTTCTGATCCTGATTATTTGTCGCATCCCCCCTGTAGCAAACAGGTGAGCCCGCTTGCTACAGGGGGCGGTGCTATGCTGCGGGCCCTTTATGAGTTGTCAGGTCGGTCGCAATGAATGCGCAGTTGGAGACAAGCCCCATCAAGGCCGTGATTTTCGATATGGACGGCCTGTTGTTGGACACCGAAGGTATCTACACCGAGGTCTGCCAGATCATCGCCCAGCGCTACGGCCGCAGTTACGGCTGGGAGATCAAGCAGAACATCATTGGTCGGGGCGCCCAGGACCTGGCGCGCTACGTGGTGCAGGCCTTGGATTTGCCCCTCAGCGCCGAAGAATTTCTGGTGATCCGCGAACCTCTGTTGCAGGCGCGCTTCCCCAAGGCCTTGGGCATGCCCGGTGCCGAGGCGTTGGTGCGCCATCTCAAGGCCCATCACGTGCCGATTGCCGTGGGCACCAGTTCGTCGCGCCATTCCTTTGCGCAAAAAACCACCCTGCATGGCGACTGGTTCGCCTTGTTCGACACCATCGTCACCGCCGACGACCCCGAAGTGAGCGCCGCTAAACCGGCGCCGGACATCTTCCTCACCGCCGCCCGGCGCCTGGGTGTGGCGCCCGCCGATTGCCTGGTGTTCGAGGATTCGCCCTTTGGCGTAACCGCCGCCAAGGCTGCCGGCATGACCGCGATTGCCGTGCCGGATGCGGCGATGGCCGATGAAAAGTACGGCCACGCCGACCGCATCCTGCGTCGCCTGGCCGATTTGCGCTTAGCGGACTACGGCTTGCCTCACCTGGCGTGAACCGCCCCACGGATGGGCGCGGTTCAGCCCACTGGCGCTGTTGTAGCAAGCGGGCTCGCCCGCTTGCTACTAGGCCTTGCTGATGATGTTGCCTGCATGCAGCCCGCATTCTTTCTGGGTGGCTTCTTCCCACCACCAGCGGCCTTCGCGTTCGTGCTGGTTGGGCAGCACGGGCCGGGTGCAGGGTTCGCAGCCGATGCTGATGAAGCCGCGTTCGTGGAGGCTGTTGTAGGGCAATTCCAGCATGCGGATGTAGCCCCAGACCTCTTCGCTGCTCATCTGCGCCAACGGGTTGAACTTGTAGAGGGTGCGCTCGGGGGTGGAAAAGGCGCTGTCGATTTCCAGTACGGCCACCTGGCTGCGGGTGCCGGGGCTCTGGTCGCGGCGCTGGCCCGTGGCCCAGGCGCTGACGGTGGACAGCTTGCGTCGCAGCGGCTCGATCTTGCGCACGCCGCAGCACTCGCCGTGGCCGTCTTTATAGAAGCTGAACAGGCCTTTTTCCTTGACGAAGGGTTCCAGCTTGCTCTGGTCGGGTGACACCAGTTCGATCTGGATCTGGTAGTGCTCGCGCACCTGCTCGATAAAGCGGTAGGTCTCGGGATGCAGGCGCCCGGTGTCGAGGCTGAACACCTTGACGTTCTTGTTCAGCTTCCAGGCCATGTCCACCAGCACCACGTCTTCGGCGCCGCTGAAGGAAATCCACAGCTCATCGCCGAACTGGGCGAAGGCCAGTTTGAGGATGTCTTGCGCGGATTTGTTGGCATAGGTCGCGGCGAGTTGGGCGACGTCGAATGGCTGGCTCATCAGGGCGGTTTCCTACAGGTCGGTGGCGCTGGGCGCTCTATATGGCGGCGATGGTAGCAAAAGCAGGGCGCGGTGGCGCGCGCGGGCGCGTTGCAGTGCCCCGCCCGAGCCGCTAGAGTTCGGCAGTCTTTTTGCTGGCTCAACTCAATAAACATTACAAATGGGGTGTGTTGTGGAAATTGCCTGTCTGGATCTGGAAGGTGTGCTGGTCCCGGAAATCTGGATCGCCTTCGCCGAAAAAACCGGGATCGACTCCCTCAAGGCCACGACTCGGGACATTCCCGACTACGACGTGCTGATGCAGCAACGCCTGCGCATCCTCGACGAACATGGCCTGAAGCTGTCGGACATCCAAGAAGTGATCGCCACCCTCAAGCCCCTGGAGGGCGCCATCGAATTCGTCAATTGGCTACGCGAGCGCTTCCAGGTGGTGATCCTCTCCGACACCTTCTACGAATTCTCCCAGCCGCTGATGCGCCAACTGGGTTTTCCGACCCTGCTGTGCCATCGCCTGGTCACCGACGACAGCGGCCGGGTGACCGGTTACCAACTGCGCCAGAAAGACCCCAAGCGCCAATCGGTGCTGGCGTTCAAGAGCCTGTACTACCGAGTGGTCGCCGCAGGCGACTCGTACAACGACACCACCATGCTGGGCGAGGCGGACGCGGGGATTCTGTTCCACGCCCCCGACAACGTGATCCGCGAGTTCCCGCAGTTCCCCGCGGTGCATACGTTCGAGGATCTCAAGCGCGAGTTCATCAAGGCGTCCAACCGCGAGTTGAGCCTGTAGTTTTGTAGTGCTGCGGGTGTTGTCATCGCGGGCTTGCCCGCGATAGCTACAACCCTCCAAGGGTGTCGAGCAGCACCTTCACCTTGGTGATCGATTCCTGATATTCGGCCTGCCAGTCGGAGTCGGCCACTATCCCACCACCGCCCCAGCAGCAGATCTGCCCGTCCTTGACCAGCAGGCTGCGGATGGCGATGGAGCTGTCCATTTCCCCGCGCACGTCCAGGTACAGCAGTGAGCCGCAATACAGGCCACGGCGAGTGGGCTCCAGTTCGTCGATGATCTGCATGGCGCGAATTTTTGGCGCGCCGGTGATGGAGCCGCCGGGGAAGCTGCCGGCGATCAGGTCCAGGGCGTCTTTGCCCGGCGCCAGTTCGCCGGTGACACTGCTGACCAGGTGATGGACGTTGGGGTAGCTTTCCAGGCTGAACAGCTCCGGCACCCGCACCGAGCCGACGCGGCAGGTACGGCCCAAGTCGTTGCGCAGCAGGTCGACGATCATCAGGTTCTCCGCACGATCCTTGCTGCTGGCTAGCAGTTCGGCGGCGTTCGCCGCATCTTCCTCGGTATTGGCACCCCGTGGCCGGGTGCCCTTGATGGGCCGGGTTTCCACCTGGCCCTGGCTGACCTTGACGAAGCGCTCGGGCGACAGGCTCAGCACCGCGCCGCCCTCCGGCAGGCGCAGGAAACCGGAGAACGGCGTCGGGCAGGCCTGGCGCAGCGCGCTGTAGGCGGCCCAGGCGTCGCCCTGGCACGGTGCGCGAAAGCGCTGGGCGAAGTTGACCTGGTAGCAGTCGCCGGCCTGGATATAGGCCTGGATATGCTCAAAAGCCTGCCGGTAGCCGTCGGCGTCGAGGTCGGCGGTCATGGCGCCGTTGAGTGCAAAAAGCGCGGCCGGCGCGGCAGCGGGTTGGCTGAACAGCGCGATCAGGCGTTGGCGCTCACTTTCTTCCAGGCTGGGGTGGAACACTAAGTGGCTGCTGGCGCGCAGGTGATCGCTCATCAGCGCCCAGTTGTACAGGCCCAGGCGTGCGTCGGGCAGGTGCAGGTCGTCCCGCGAGTGGCTGGGCAGGGCTTCGAGGTGGCGGCCGAAGTCGTAGCTCAGGTAGCCGATCAAGCCCCCGGCGAACGGCAGTTCGCAACCTTCGGGCAAGGTGGCCTCGCCCAACCGGGCCAGGCTGTTGCGCAACCTGGCGAGAAACCCGGCGCCGCTTTCCTGTTCGGCTACCGCCAGTTCCTCCACCGGCCAGGCACTGAGCAGGTCGAAGCGCCCGCGCCCGGCCACCGGGCGGCCACTGTCGAGCAGCACCGCACCGGGGGCGTGGCTGATGGCCGCGAAGTAGCGCGCCGGGTCGGCGTGGTAGGGCACAGGGTGTACGGAGCAGGTTGGCATGCGGGGCATATCAGTCAGCGAGGGGCGGGCGGCGATTGTAGTCCCCCTGGCGGGTTGCTCCTAGGGGCGGTCTTCTGTGGGAGCGGGGCCAGTGCAGACTGGCATGCCGCCATCGCGGGCAGGGCCCGCTCCCACAGGGTTTGTGGTATTTAGCCCTCGACCGGTGGGATGTGGCCGAACAGTTCCTGGGCGAACTTGACTCGTTCTTCCACGGTTTCGGTCTTGCCCTGGGCTTTGAGCTGTTCCAGGTGCGCTTCCACGGCGTGGGTGCGCAGGGTCAGGCCGCAGTCGTTGGCGATCTGGATGTTCAGGCCGGGGCGGGCGTTGAGTTCCAGGATCAGCGGGCCTTTTTCCTGGTCCAGCACCATGTCTACGCCGATGTAGCCCAAGCCGCAGAGTTCATAGCAGCCGGCCGCCAACTTCATGAAACCGTCCCAGTTGGGCAGTTGCACGTTGTCCACCGCGTTGGTGGTGTCGGGGTGCTTGGTGATGATGTTGTTCAGCCAGGTGCCGCGAAGGGTCAGGCCGGTGGCCAGGTCCACACCCACGCCGATGGCGCCCTGGTGCAGGTTGGCCTTGCCGCCGGACTGGCGCGTGGGCAGGCGCAGCATGGCCATCACCGGGTAACCCATCAGCACGATGATGCGGATGTCCGGCACGCCTTCGTAGCTGATGCTTTTGAAGATCTGGTCGGGGATCACCCGGTACTCGATCAACGCCCGGTCGCGGTGGCCGCCCAGGGAATAGAGGCCGGTGAGGATGCTGGAGATCTGGTGCTCGATTTCCTCGTGGCTGATGATCTTGCCCGACACCGTGCGGTAGCGCCCCTCGAAGCGGTCGGCGATCACCAGGATGCCGTCGCCGCCGGCACCCTGGGCCGGCTTAATCACGAAATCGCTGCGATCACCGATGATCTCGCCCAGCTTTTCGATTTCCTTCTCGGTGGAAATGATCCCGTACATCTCGGGTACGTGGATGCCCGCCTTGATCGCCCGTTCCTTGGTGATGATCTTGTCATCGACAATCGGATACAGGCTGCGCTTGTTGTACTTGAGCACGTAGTCGGCGTTACGCCGGTTGATGCCCATGATCCCCCGCGCTTCCAGGGCCTTCCACGTCTTCCAGAAGCCGAACATCAGGAGTCCGCCTTGAGGAAGGCTTTAAAGCGCACCAGCTCGGTCAGGCGGTAGCCGCGATAGCGACCCATGGCCAGCATGAAGCCGACGAGGATCAGCAGAATCGCCGGGAAGGTGAATACGAAGTAGACCAACTCCGGCACGCTCATGATGAGGTGCGCCAGGGAGGCGGCGAACAGGGTGCCGACCGCGACTTTCATCGCGTGGCCACCGCCGCGTTCTTCCCAGGTGATGGACAGGCGTTCGATAGTCATGGTCAGGATCACCATCGGGAACAGCGCCACCGACAGCCCGCGCTCCAGGCCCAGCTTGTGGCTGAACAGGCTGATGGCGGCGATCAGTACCACCACGAAAGTCAGTACCACCGACAGGCGCGGCAGCATTTGCAGCTTGAGGTGCTCAAGGTAGGAACGCAGCGACAGGCCCAGGGCGGTGATGACGGTAAACAGCATGATGCCGAAGCCCAGTTGGGTCTCGCGAAACGCCAGGGCGATCAACACCGGGGTGAAGGTACCCAGGGTTTGCAGGCCGATCAGGTTGCGCAGCACCAGGATCACCAGTACGCCGATGGGGATCATCACCATAATCATGAAGGTCTGCTGGGTTTGCAGCGGCAGGCCGTAGAGCGAGTATTCGAGGAAGCTGGCGTCGGTATTCTCGTCGGTCAGCTTGGCCAGGCGAATGGCGTTCATTTCGCTGTTGTTCATGCTGAAGGTGACGTTGGCTTTTTTGCCGCCATCGACGGTAATCAGGTTGTCATCGCCGGTCCACCACAGCAGGCGGTCGGAGGGCAGGCCCTGCTCGCCGGTTTCCGGGTTGAAGTACAGCCAGTCGGTGCCGTTGAAGCTGCGCAGCCACAGTTCCGGGGTTTGCGGCTGGTCGGCCACCAGGCGGATGGTGTGGACCTTTTCCACCGGCACGTGGGCGATGGACAGCAGCAGTTCGACGATTTTGGCCTTGTGCGCGGTGGACGGGTCGCCCGCCAGCAGCAGCTTGACGTTGTCGTCGTTGAGGTTGTTGACGCGCTTGATCGCCTCGCCGATGAAGGTCTCGACGTCGGCCGAGTGCTGGCGGATCGGCGCCAGCAGGGCTTCGGCGGCGACTTTCTCGGCACCTTCCACCGCGATGCTGTCGCGGAAGGTCGGGCCCTTGATCTTGAGCTTCTCGGCCGAGTAGCGCTTGGTCAGCACCAGGCGGTAGTAGAGGGTCTGGTTGCCGCTGGCACGGCGCGCCGACCAGGTGACCTTGCGGTTGCCATCGACGCGGTTGACCGCCACGCCGTAGTTGTTGGAGATGAAGCTCTCATTGAGGCTCACGTAGTCGCGGCTCAGCGGCGGTACGAACATCTGGATCTTGATCGGGTCCTTGCCGCTGGCGACGAACTCGACCTTGGCGTCGATGTTCCACAGGTCGTCGGTGGCGTCTTCGGTCACCGGGATGCCGAGTACAAAGATCTGATAAGCCGTGATCGAAATGCCCAGCACCACCAGGATGGCAATCAGGACTTTCAGATGGAGGGTAAGAGCGCGCATTGGAATTACTCTGCGGTTGGAGCGTCGGTGGCGCAGGCGGGTTTGCCAGCAGCGTATTTAAGACTGGGGTCGACCAGTGCATCGAAGCGTTTGAGTGCCTCGGAGCCGATCAAAAGCGGGAATTGGAACGCACTACGGTCGGTCAAGTTCACTTCGATGCTGCGCAGCGCCGTGCCCATGCAGATATCCAGGGCGATCACCGGGCGGGCGGTGTAGTTCTTGCCTTCCTCGGGATCGTAGTCGCCGGCGCGGCGCTTGATCTTGCTGACCCGGGCCAGGGGCCGCTCGATGGGGTGGGAGTGGGCGGTGTCGATGGCCAGGTAGAAGCGCACCCAGGACTCGCCATCGCGCTTGAAACGCTTGATGTCGCGGGCACTGAGGGAGGCGGTCTTGGCCCCGGTGTCGAGTTTGGCCGCCACCTCCAGGTCGATGCCGTCGAGCTTGGCGTATTCGTTGAGGCCGTACACGGTTTTACCGGCCGCGAAGCTCACGGCGGGCAGGCACAGCAGGCATAAAAATGTGGGGAAGGGCTTGAGTCTCATAAATCCTGACGCGTGGCGGTGCGGTCTTCAGGTTCAAGGCGGCTGGCATGGCCGCGCAAGCGCCCTCGTGTGCCGGCCCCTCTGTATGAAAGTGGCAGGCGAATGCGGGCGGCATTCTAGCACGGTGGCTTTTTGGCGCCACCGCTGCGCGAGGGCATTAAAGGAGGGCGGATGAAACCGACGGTAGGCGAGCCGTATTAGACGATTGTCGACAATTGCTATTTTGTCTTTGACTGATTGCTGCTGATTGGCTAGTTTCTGCCGTATTGTTTTTAAAGGTGTCGACAATATGCTCGGTCAGCTCGAAGCCCCGGTGGCGATGCAGGACGAATCAGAGACCCTCTCCGAGAACGTCTTCCGCCGTATCCAGGCGGCCATCGTCAAGGGCGAAATCGCCCCGGGCAGCAAGATCTCGGAGCCGGAGCTGGCGCGCACCTATGGCATCAGTCGCGGCCCGCTGCGCGAGGCGATCCATCGCCTGGAAGGCCAGCGCCTGCTGGTGCGCATTCCTCATGTCGGGGCGCGGGTGGTGTCGTTGAGCCACGCCGAGCTGATCGAACTGTATGAAATCCGCGAATCCCTGGAAGGCATGGCCTGCCGCCTGGCCGCCGAGCGCATGAGCGACGCCGAGATCGAGGAACTGCGCCAGGTGCTGCACACCCACGAGCGCGACGCCGCGTTCCAGGCCGGCGTGGGCTATTACCAGCAGGAAGGCGACTTCGACTTCCACTACCGCATCATCCAGGGCAGCGGCAACCGCACCCTGAGCCAGATGCTGTGCGGCGAGCTGTACCAGTTGGTGCGCATGTACCGCATCCAGTTCTCCGCGACGCCCAACCGCCCACGCCAGGCCTTTGCCGAACACCACCGGATCCTCGACGCGATCGCTGATCGCGACGGCGAACTGGCCGAATTACTGATGCGCCGCCACATCGGCGCCTCCAAACGCAATATCGCCCGTCACTACCAGGACGGCGCCCAGCCGACAGCCACTCCACGAGGTGAGTCATGAGTTCTACTAACAACAGCACCCCAGGCCAGCGTTTCCGCGATGCGGTCGCCAGCGAACGGCCCCTGCAAGTCGTGGGCGCGATCAACGCCAACCACGCCTTGCTGGCCAAACGCGCCGGTTTCAAGGCGATCTACCTCTCCGGCGGCGGTGTCGCCGCCGGCTCCCTGGGCGTGCCGGACCTGGGCATTACCGGCCTGGACGACGTGCTCACCGACGTGCGGCGCATTACCGACGTCTGCGACCTGCCGCTGCTGGTGGACGTGGACACCGGTTTTGGCTCCTCGGCCTTCAACGTGGCGCGCACCGTGCGTTCGATGATTAAGTTCGGCGCCGCCGCTATCCACATCGAAGACCAGGTCGGTGCCAAGCGCTGCGGCCACCGCCCGAACAAAGAGATCGTGTCCCAGCAGGAAATGGTCGACCGCATCAAGGCGGCCGTCGATGCGCGCACCGATGACAGCTTCGTCATCATGGCCCGCACCGATGCCCTGGCGGTCGAAGGCCTGGAATCGGCCCTGGAACGCGCCGCCGCGTGCATCGAGGCGGGCGCCGACATGGTCTTCCCCGAGGCCATCACGGAACTGGAGATGTACAAGCTGTTCGCCAGCCGCGTGAAAGCGCCAATCCTGGCCAACATCACCGAATTCGGCGCCACGCCCTTGTACACGGTCGAACAGTTGAAATCTGCCGATGTTTCCCTGGTGCTGTACCCGCTCTCGGCCTTCCGCGCCATGAACAAGGCAGCCGAGAACGTCTACACCGCGATCCGTCGCGACGGCACCCAGCAGAATGTGGTCGATACCATGCAAACCCGCATGGAGCTTTACGATGCCATCGACTACCACGTCTTCGAGCAGAAGCTCGACGCACTGTTTGCCGCAAAGAAATAACGCTCCCAACACCGTGAAAGCGTTTCCCTAACAACTACAACATTGGAGAAAACCATGGCCGAAGCAAAAGTATTGAGTGGCGCCGGGCTACGTGGCCAGGTTGCCGGGCAAACTGCGCTGTCCACCGTCGGGCAGTCGGGTGCGGGGCTGACCTACCGTGGCTATGACGTGCGCGAACTGGCCGCCGAGGCGCGGTTCGAGGAAGTCGCCTACCTGCTGCTCTACGGCGACCTGCCGAACAAAGAACAACTGGCCGCCTACATGGCCAAGCTCGCCACCCTGCGTGACCTGCCCCAGGCGCTCAAGGAAGTGCTTGAGCGCATTCCCGCCCAGGCCCACCCGATGGACGTGATGCGCACCGGGTGTTCGTTTTTGGGCAACCTGGAGCCGGAGAAAGACTTCTCGGCCCAGAACGCCGTCACCGACCGCTTGCTCGCAGCCTTCCCGGCGATCATGTGCTACTGGTATCGCTTCAGCCACGAGGGCGTGCGCATCAGTTGCGTGAGCGAGGAAGCCTCCATCGGCGGGCATTTCCTGCACCTGCTGCACGGCAAGGCGCCGAGCGAGCTGCACCGCAAGGTGATGGACGTGTCGCTGATCCTCTACGCCGAGCACGAGTTCAACGCCTCCACCTTCACCGCGCGGGTCTGCGCCTCCACCCTGTCGGACCTGTATTCCTGCGTCACCGCCGCCATCGGCTCGCTGCGCGGCCCGTTGCACGGCGGCGCCAACGAAGCGGCGATGGAAATGATCGAGCGCTTCGCCTCCCCCGAAGAGGCCATCAAGGGCACCCTCGGCATGCTGGAGCGCAAAGACAAGATCATGGGCTTTGGCCACGCGATCTACAAAGACAACGACCCGCGCAACGAGGTCATCAAGGGCTGGTCGAAAAAACTCGCCGACGAAGTGGGCGACACGGTGCTGTTCCCGGTCTCCGAAGCCATCGACCAGACCATGTGGGCGCAGAAGAAGCTGTTCCCCAACGCCGACTTCTACCATGCCTCGGCTTACCACTTCATGGGCATCCCGACCAAGCTGTTCACGCCGATCTTCGTCTGCTCGCGCCTGACCGGCTGGGCCGCCCACGTCTTCGAGCAACGCGCCAACAACCGCATCATCCGTCCAAGCGCCGAGTACATCGGCGTTGAACAGCGCAAGTTCGTGCCAATCGAACGTCGCTGAGTACAGACCTAAAAGGCACGGCAAATGAGCTGTTCTGTGGGGGCGGGCGAGCCCGCTCCCACAGGTACCGCTGTCGATGCCCACAGTTCGCTTTTGTGAACCTACCGTGACCGAGTCCCGACGATGAACACACACTTTCGCAAACCGCTGCCCAACAGCCGACTCGACTACTTCGACGCCCGCGAGGCGGTCGATGCCATCAGCCCCGGCGCCTACGCCACCTTGCCGTACACCTCCCGCGTGCTGGCGGAAAACCTGGTGCGCCGTTGCGACCCGGCGACGCTCACCGCGTCGCTCAAGCAACTGATCGAACGCAAGCGCGACCTCGACTTTCCGTGGTTTCCGGCCCGCGTGGTGTGCCACGACATCCTCGGCCAGACCGCCCTGGTGGACCTCGCCGGCCTGCGTGACGCCATTGCCCTGCAAGGTGGCGACCCGGCCCAAGTCAACCCGGTGGTGCCGACCCAGTTGATCGTCGACCACTCCCTGGCGGTGGAATGCGGCGGTTTCGACCCCCAGGCCTTCGAGAAAAACCGCGAGATCGAAGACCGGCGCAACGAAGACCGTTTCCACTTCATCAACTGGACCAAAAAAGCCTTCAAGAACGTCGATGTGATCCCGCCCGGCAACGGCATCATGCACCAGATCAACCTGGAGAAAATGTCCCCGGTGATCCAGGCCCGCGACGGCGTGGCTTTCCCTGACACCTGCGTGGGCACCGACAGCCACACGCCCCACGTCGATGCCCTGGGCGTGATCGCCATCGGCGTCGGCGGCCTCGAAGCCGAGAGCGTGATGCTCGGCCGCGCTTCGTGGATGCGCCTGCCTGAAAGCGTCGGCGTCGAGCTGACCGGCAAGCTGCAACCGGGCATCACCGCCACCGACATGGTGTTGGCACTGACCGAGTTCCTGCGCCAGCAGAAGGTCGTCGGCGCCTGGCTGGAGTTCTTCGGCGAGGGTGCCAGCGCCCTGACCCTGGGCGACCGCGCGACCATCTCCAACATGGCCCCGGAGTACGGCGCCACGGCGGCGATGTTCTACATCGACCAGCAAACCATCGACTACCTGCGCCTCACTGGCCGCGAAGACGAACAAGTGAAACTGGTGGAGGGCTACGCCAAGCTCACCGGCCTGTGGGCCGACAGCCTGGCGGGCGCGCAGTACGAGCGCAGCCTGCGCTTTGACCTGTCCTCGGTGGTGCGCAACATGGCCGGGCCGAGCAACCCCCACGCCCGCGTCGCCACCAGCGACCTGGCGGCCAAAGGCATTGCCGGGCAATGGGACGACGTGCCGGGGCAGATGCCCGACGGCGCGGTCATCATCGCTGCTATCACCAGTTGCACCAACACCAGCAACCCGCGCAACGTCATCGCCGCCGGCCTGATGGCGCGCAACGCCAATCGCCTGGGCCTGGCCCGCAAGCCGTGGGTCAAATCGTCGTTGGCGCCGGGCTCGAAAACCGTCGCCCTGTACCTGGACGAAGCCGGCCTGACCAAGGAACTGGAACAACTGGGCTTTGGCGTCGTGGCCTTTGCCTGCACCACCTGCAACGGCATGTCCGGCGCTCTGGACCCGGCGATCCAGCAGGAAATCATCGACCGCGACCTGTACGCCACCGCCGTGCTCTCGGGCAACCGCAACTTCGACGGGCGCATCCACCCTTACGCCAAGCAGGCCTTTTTGGCTTCGCCGCCGCTGGTGGTGGCCTACGCCATTGCCGGGACCATCCGCTTCGACATCGAGAAGGATGTGCTGGGCCTGGACGCCGAGGGCCGGGAAATCCGCCTCAAGGACATCTGGCCCAGCGATGAAGAGATCGACGCCGTGGTCAAGGCCGCGGTCAAGCCGGAGCAGTTTCGCAAGGTCTACATCCCGATGTTCGCCATCCACGAAGACACCGGGCCGAAAGTCGCGCCGCTGTACGACTGGCGCCCCATGAGCACCTACATCCGCCGCCCGCCGTACTGGGAAGGCGCCCTGGCCGGGGCACGGCCCCTCAAGGGCATGCGCCCGCTGGCCGTGCTGCCGGACAACATCACCACCGATCACCTGTCGCCGTCCAACGCCATCATGCTCGACAGCGCCGCCGGCGAGTACCTGGCGAAAATGGGCCTGCCGGAAGTGGACTTCAACTCCTACGCCACCCACCGCGGCGACCACTTGACCGCCCAGCGCGCGACCTTCGCCAACCCTAAGCTGTTCAACGAAATGGTCGTGGAAAACGGCAAGGTCAAGCAGGGGTCCCTGGCGCGCATCGAACCCGAGGGCAAGGTCACGCGGATGTGGGAAGCCATCGAAACCTACATGGAGCGCAAGCAGCCGCTCATCATCATCGCCGGCGCCGACTACGGCCAGGGCTCGTCCCGCGACTGGGCGGCCAAAGGCGTGCGCCTGGCCGGGGTGGAGGCGATTGCCGCCGAAGGCTTCGAGCGCATCCACCGCACCAACCTGGTGGGCATGGGGGTGTTGCCGCTGGAGTTCGCCCCGGGCACCAACCGCCACACCCTGGGCATCGACGGCAGCGAAACCTATGACGTCATCGGCCAGCGCACCCCGCGCGCGACCCTGACCCTGGTCATCAACCGTAAGAACGGCGAGCGCGTCGAAGTGCCGGTGACCTGCCGCCTGGACACCGCCGAAGAAGTGTCGATCTACGAGGCCGGGGGCGTGTTGCAGCGCTTCGCCCAGGACTTCCTGGAATCGGCTGCCGCCGTTTAACTCGATGGGGCGCGGGGGGCAAGCCCCTGCGCCTGATAAGGACAACCATGGCCCACGTACCGCAAATCAAGATCCCCGCCACCTACATGCGCGGCGGCACCAGCAAAGGCGTGTTCTTCAGCCTGCAAGACCTGCCCGAAGCGGCCCAGGTTCCGGGCCCGGCCCGCGATGCCCTGATGCTGCGGGTGATTGGCAGCCCCGACCCCTACGATAAGCAGATCGACGGCATGGGCGGGGCGAGCTCCAGCACCAGCAAAAGCGTGATCGTGTCCAAGAGCATCAAGGCCGGGCACGACGTCGACTACCTGTTCGGCCAAGTGGCCATCGACAAACCGTTCGTGGACTGGAGCGGCAACTGCGGCAACCTGTCGGCGGCGGTCGGTTCGTTCGCCATCGGCAGTGGCCTGGTGGACGCCAGCCGCATTCCCGCCAATGGCGTGGCGGTGGTGCGTATCTGGCAGGCCAACATCGGCAAGACCATCATCGCCCACGTACCGATTACCGACGGCGCGGTGCAGGAAACCGGCGACTTTGAGCTCGACGGCGTGACCTTTCCCGCCGCCGAGGTGCAGCTGGAGTTCATGGAACCGGCGGCTGAGGAGGAGGGCAGCGCCGGGTCGATGTTCCCCACCGGCAACCTGGTGGACGACCTGGAGGTGCCGAGCGTCGGCACCTTTAAGGCGACCCTGATAAACGCTGGCATCCCGACGATTTTCCTTAACGCCAAGGATTTGGGTTACACCGGCACCGAGTTGCAGGGCCAGATCAACGGTGATGCCAAGGCCTTGGCCATGTTTGAAACCATCCGCGCCTACGGCGCCTTGCGCATGGGCCTGATAAAGGACGTGGCCGAGGCCGCCCAGCGCCAGCACACGCCGAAAGTGGCGTTCGTCGCCGCGCCTGCCGACTACACCGCGTCCAGCGGCAAGCAGGTGAAGGCGACGGACATCGATTTGCTGGTGCGGGCGCTGTCCATGGGCAAGCTGCACCACGCCATGATGGGCACCGCCGCGGTGGCCATCGGCACGGCGGCGGCGATCTGCGGCACCCTGGTCAACCAGGCTGCCGGCGGCGGCGCGCGCACGGCGGTGCGTTTCGGCCACCCCTCGGGTACCCTGCGCGTCGGCGCTGAGGCGCGCCAGGTCAACGGCGAATGGACCGTGAAAAAAGCCATCATGAGCCGCAGCGCGCGGGTATTGATGGAAGGTTGGGTGCGGGTGCCGGGGGATTCGTTCTAACGCCACATTCTGCCTCTGTGTGGGCTAGCCCACACAGACTCTCTCCAAGTCGTCCTCACCCTTGCCGTGCCGGCAACTTGGTAATGGCAAACCCCGCCAACAAAATCGCCGAATACAGCATCAACTCCCGGGATACCACCTGGCCTTCGTACCAGGCGCCGATCACCACGGCGAACACCGGGAAAATGATGAACACGAACGACAGAATGATCGGGCTCAAGCGCTTGAGCAGGATGAAGTACACGATAAAGCCCCCCACCGACGCCACCAGCCCCAGGTACAGCAGGGCGGCCCACGAGCGTTGGCTGATGGCGCCGAACGCGGGCGCTTCCAAAAAACAACCGGCGACGAACAGCATCAGCCCGGCAATGCCGATGGGCAGGGTGTTGTAGGTGATGACGCCGATGGCCGTGCCTTGTTTCTTGGTTATCACGTAGCACAGCGCATGCAGGATGGCGGCCGTGAGGATCGCCACCACGCCGAGGAACTCCGCGTGGTCCAGGCTCAGGCCCTGGCTGCGCAGGATCATGAACAGGCTGGCAAAACCGATGCCGATCCCCAGCACCTGCGCACCACGAATGCGCTCGCCGAGGAACAGTGCGCTGAAAATCAGGATGAACACCGGCATGCAACTGAACAGCAGGGCCGTGAGGCCGGACGAGACGTGCATTTCGCCGTAGTTGAGCAAGTAGTACGGCACGCTGAAGTACGACAGGGTGACGAACACGAAAAACCAGCGGCTTTGCCGAGGGAACAGCAGGGGTTCGCGGCGCCACAGGGCAAAGCCCAGGAACAGCGGGAAAGCGATCAGAAACCGCAGGCCCGCCGAGGTCAGGGGCGGCACGCTTTCCACGGCGATCTTGATCCCCAGCCAGGTGGTGCCCCAGCTCAGGCAGACAATCAGGAACAGCACGCTGGTGACCAGTTTGGCCAGCCACGCCTTGCGCGCGGGGAGGGCCGGGTGGGCGGTGATGGCAGTGGGCATTGATTGCTCCTTTCGTGAAACGGAATTGACCTCTATATTTCGAGGCTTGATCCGAAATTGAACCCTTTTCGGCACGTTATTAGGGAAGCAGATGGCCGTCAAAGTAAGTATTGCCATGGTGTCAATGATGCGGGCCGGGTTGGCCGATGGCCTGGGCGCCAAGTACCAGCGCCTGGCCGAGGCGGTGGCGGCGGGCATCGCCCAGGGTTTGATTGAGCCTGGTTGCAAGTTGCCACCGCACCGTTTGCTGTCCGACAGCCTGGGGGTGACCATCGGCACCGTCAGCCGTGCCTATGGCGAGTTGGAACGCCTGGGCCTGGTAGTGGCGCGGGTCGGCGACGGTACCTATGTGCGCGAGCAGGGCATGGAACGGGTACGTGACCAGGGCTTTCGCAATGTCGGCGATGAACCGCGCGCCTGCCTGGACATGAGCCGCAACCAGCACATCCCCGGCCAGGAAACCGCCAGCATGGCCCGCACTCTGCAAACCCTGGCCGGTGACCGCGCGGCGTTGCAGGGCATGGGTGGCTACACCGCCGACGCCGGGCTATTGCGCTACCGCATGGCGGGTGCGCAGTGGATGCGTCACGACGCCTTTGTGCCAGACCCGGCCCAGGTCATCTGCGTCAATGGCGGCCAGCACGGCCTGCTGTGTTGCCTGATGGGCCTGCTCAAGGCCGGCGACACCCTGGTCACCGAGCACTTGACCTACCCGGGGCTTATCAGTGTGGCGCGCATGCTGGGTATCAAGTTGCTGGGCCTGGCCATGGACGAGCAAGGCCTGCTGCCCCAGGCGTTGGCTGAGGCGTGCCGCATGCACCGGGTCGCGGCGCTGTACTGCACGGCGACGCTGCAAAACCCGAGCACGGCGGTGATGTCTGCCGAACGGCGCGAGGCCATCGCCCGGGTCTGCCGGGAGCACAACCTCTTGGTGCTGGAAGATGAGGCCCACGGTGTGCTGATGGCTGACCGGCCCTTGCCCCTGAGTCATTTTGCCGCTGAGCGCAGCGTGCTTATCAGCAGCTTGAGCAAGGCCTTGGCGGCGGGGTTGCGGGTTGGCTACCTGCATGCGCCCGCCGCGTTGGTGGGGCGCTTGGCAGCCGCGGTGCGCGCCACCTGCTGGATGGCCACGCCCCTGAGCCTGGAGCTGGCCACGGCCTGGATTGAACAGGGTGTGGCCGCGCAGTTACTGCAGCAGCAGGTGGCCGAGATTGCCCGGCGCAAGGCGCTGGTAGAAGGGCAGTTGAGCGGGCTTGAGTACCAGACCCAACCCGGGTGCCCGCATTTCTGGATCAAGGTGCCCGAGCCGTGGCGGGCCTCGGAGGTGGAGGCGCGGCTCAAGGAAGGCAATTACCTGGTCGCCACCGCCGAGGCGTTCGCCGTGGGGCAGGCCGCGGTGCCGCAGTTCATCCGCGCCAGTGTGTGCAATGCCAGCGCAGATGACGCCTGGCTGGCAGAGGGTTTTGCCTTGTTGGGCGAGGTGCTGCGCCGGCCAGGCTAGTGAAATGGCCGAGAGTGATGACGGCTGTCCAGGCCAGGTCACGTCACTTGGGCCGCCGGTCATGGCCCGCTTATTTGAAGCGCCGTTCCACGCCTTTTTCGACGAGGATCTTCGCAGAGATCTCTTCCACCGAAAAATGCGTGGAGTTGATGTGGGGAATGTTCTCGCGGCGGAACAGGTTTTCCACCTCACGCACCTCGAACTCGCACTGGGCATAGCTCGAATAGCGGCTGTTGGGCTTGCGCTCGTTGCGGATCGCGGTGAGGCGGTCGGGGTCTATGGTCAGCCCGAACAGCTTGTGCTGGTGGGCGCGCAGGGCATTGGGCAGTTGCAGGCGCTCCATGTCCTCTTCGGTCAGCGGGTAGTTGGCGGCGCGGATGCCGAATTGCATGGCCATGTACAGGCAGGTCGGGGTCTTGCCACAGCGGGACACGCCCACCAGGATCAGATCGGCCTTGTCGTAATAGTGGGTGCGGGCGCCGTCGTCGTTGTCGAGGGCGAAGTTCACCGCCTCGATACGCTCCATATAGTTGGAGTTGTGGCCGATGGAGTGGGATTTGCCCACCGAGTACGAGGAGTGCTCGGTCAGCTCGGCCTCCAGCGGCGCGAGGAAGGTGGAGAAGATATCGATCATGAAACCATTGGACGTGGCGAGAATCTCACGGATGTCCTGGTTGACGATGGTGTCGAAGATGATCGGACGCAAGCCGTCCTTTTCGGCGGCACTGTTGATTTGTTGTACCATTGCCCGCGCTTTTTCCGCACTGTCGATGTACGGACGGGTGAATTTGGCGAAGGTAATATTTTCGAATTGCGCCAACAGGCTCTGGCCGAGGGTCTCGGCTGTGATACCTGTGCCGTCGGAGATAAAGAAAGCAGATCGTTTCATTTGCGCCTTGGGCCTTAAGCTAGTCACGATTCTTGGATATGATAGGCGCGATTTGTTGGCCGCCAATTGGCCAGCATTCTCACTTATTTTCCAGGTCCAGGCCATATCGCTGGCAAATGCTCCTTTGAGCTGCCGGCCTCCTGAGCTTTTCCAACACAGTTAGTGGAGAGATCACCTTGGTAGAGTACGTAGTTTCCCTCGATAAGCTCGGCGTCCATGATGTGGAGCATGTAGGGGGCAAGAACGCATCCCTTGGCGAGATGATAAGCAACCTGGCGGGTGCTGGCGTGTCGGTGCCGGGTGGCTTTGCCACGACAGCTCAGGCTTACCGTGATTTCCTCGAATTGAGCGGCCTCAACGAACAGATCCACGCCGCGCTCGACGCGCTGGATGTGGACGACGTCAATGCCCTGGCCCGCACCGGCGCCCAGATCCGCCAATGGATCATGGAAGCCGAGTTCCCCGAGAAGCTCAACGCCGAGATCCGTACCGCGTTCGCCGCCCTGTCGGCCGGCAACCCGGATATGGCCGTGGCCGTGCGTTCCTCTGCCACCGCCGAAGACTTGCCGGATGCCTCTTTCGCCGGCCAGCAAGAGACTTTCCTGAACATCCGTGGCGTGGAAAACGTGATCCGCGCTGCCAAAGAGGTGTTCGCCTCGCTGTTCAACGACCGCGCCATTTCCTACCGAGTGCACCAGGGCTTCGACCATAAGCTGGTGGCCCTGTCTGCGGGTGTGCAGCGCATGGTGCGTTCGGAAACCGGCACCGCCGGCGTGATGTTCACCCTCGACACCGAGTCGGGTTTCCGTGACGTGGTGTTCATCACCGGCGCCTACGGCCTGGGCGAAACCGTGGTGCAAGGCGCGGTCAACCCGGACGAGTTCTACGTGCACAAGCACACCCTGGCGGCCGGTCGCCCGGCAATCCTGCGCCGCAACCTGGGCAGCAAGGCCATCAAGATGATCTACGGCGACGAGGCCAAGGCCGGTCGTTCGGTCAAGACTGTCGATGTTGACAAGGCTGATCGCGCGCGTTTCTGCCTCACCGACGCGGAAGTGGCCGAGTTGGCCAAACAAGCGATGATTATCGAGAAGCACTACAAGTGCCCGATGGATATCGAGTGGGCCAAGGACGGTGACGACGGCAAGCTGTACATCGTGCAGGCCCGCCCGGAAACCGTGAAGAGCCGCACCCAGGCCAACGTCATGGAGCGCTATCTGCTCAAGGAAACCGGCACCGTGCTGGTGGAAGGCCGCGCCATCGGCCAGCGCATCGGCGCTGGCAAGGTGCGCATCATCAAGGACGTGTCCGAGATGGACAAGGTCCAGCCAGGCGACGTTCTGGTCTCCGACATGACCGACCCGGACTGGGAACCGGTCATGAAGCGCGCCAGCGCCATTGTCACCAATCGCGGCGGGCGTACCTGCCACGCGGCGATCATCGCCCGTGAACTGGGTATCCCGGCAGTCGTCGGTTGCGGCAACGCCACCGAGCTGCTCAAGGAAGGCCAGGGCGTGACCGTTTCCTGCGCCGAAGGCGACACCGGCTACATCTTCGAGGGCCAGTTGGGCTTCGACATCAAGAAAAACTCCGTGGATGCCATGCCGGACCTGCCGTTCAAGATCATGATGAACGTCGGCAACCCGGATCGCGCCTTCGACTTCGCCCAATTGCCGAACGCCGGCGTGGGCCTGGCCCGCCTGGAATTCATCATCAACCGTATGATCGGCGTGCACCCCAAGGCACTGCTGAACTACGCCGGGCTGCCACAAGAGATCAAAGACAGCGTCGACAAGCGCATCGCCGGCTACGACGATCCGGTCGAGTTCTACGTCGAGAAACTGGTGGAAGGCATCAGCACCCTGGCGGCGGCTTTTACCCCGAAAAAGGTCATCGTGCGCCTGTCGGACTTCAAGTCCAACGAATACGCCAACCTGATCGGCGGCAAGCTCTACGAGCCAGAAGAAGAAAACCCGATGCTGGGCTTCCGTGGTGCTTCGCGCTACATCAGCGAAGCCTTCCGCGACTGCTTCGAGCTCGAATGCCGCGCCCTCAAGCGCGTGCGCAATGAAATGGGCCTGACCAACGTCGAAATCATGGTGCCGTTCGTCCGCACCCTGGGCGAGGCGAGCCAGGTGATCGACCTGCTGGCCGAAAACGGCCTGGCCCGTGGCGATAACGGCCTGCGCATCATCATGATGTGCGAACTGCCGTCCAACGCGATCCTGGCCGAGGAATTCCTGGAGTTCTTCGACGGCTTCTCCATCGGCTCCAACGACCTGACCCAGCTGACCCTGGGTCTGGACCGTGATTCCGGGATCATCGCGCACCTGTTCGACGAGCGTAACCCGGCGGTCAAGAAGTTGCTGGCCAACGCCATCCAGGCCTGTAACAAGGCTGGCAAGTACATCGGCATCTGCGGCCAGGGGCCTTCGGACCATCCTGACCTGGCCAAATGGCTGATGGAGCAGGGCATCGAAAGCGTCTCGCTGAACCCCGATTCCGTGCTGGAAACCTGGTTCTTCCTGGCTGAAGGCCAGGCAGCAGGCTGATCGATGGATGAGGCGCCGCGCAGCCTTGGCTGAGCGGCGCTTTGGGATTCAAGCAGGGCGGGCTCCATTCGGATGCCGCCCTTTTTTGTGCAAGAGCATTATGCAAAGCAGCAGCAACCTATTTCCTGTCGCCCTGATTAGCGCCGAACGGCGCGGTGATCTGAGCGAAGATGTCTACCGCCTCAAGCCCGGGAACAGCCCGGACGGCTCCGTGGAGCTGGCCGTCACCCGTTTGGGCATGGCCGATGGCGGCCCGGTGCGCGGCGTTCCGGTGGTCTTGCTGCATGGCAGTTTTTCCAATCGACGCTTCTGGTTTTCCCCCAAGGGCCTGGGCTTGGGCGCCTTTCTGGCGCGGGCCGGGTTTGATGTGTGGATTCCGGAGATGCGCGGCCATGGTCTGTCCCAGCGCAACCAAGCCTATCGCAACAACCGTGTGGCCGATTACGCGCGCTACGACCTGCCGGCCATCGCCGCCTTCGTGCGTGAGCAAAGCGGCCAGGTACCGCACTGGATCGGCCATTCCCTGGGCGGCATCACCCTCGCCGCGGCGCTGGGCGGGCAGTACCTAGGCGAGCCAGCAGTGGCGTCCGTGGCGTTTTTCGGCACCCAGGTCAGCCGCACCTATTGGCCTTTGAAAATTCCGCCGGTGGAATGGAGCGGGCGTTTCATTCTCAAGCGTTTTGCCCAGTTGTCCGGTTCCCGGCTCAAGCGCGGCCCGGAGGACGAGCCTATTGGCCTGGCCCTGGAAAGCCTGCGCTGGTATGGCTTGTTTGGCCGTTTTGGCGAAAAGGACAAGGACTGGTGGGCCGGGCTGGCCGAGGTACAAGTGCCGGTGCTGGCGGTGAGCGCCGCGGGCGACGATCAAGACCCGACCTGGGCCTGCCGCAAACTGTTCGACCAACTGGGCTCGGCGCACAAACAATTCGTCTGCCTGGGGCCGGAGCAAGGCTTCAGCGAGCGCTTCGGTCATGTTGAGATGCTGGTCAGCAAGAATGCGCGCACCGAGGTCTGGCCGCTGGTGGCACGCTGGCTGGCCGAGCCGCTTTCGCCCTTGTTGACCCAGGAGTCTAAGCAGGCCCTGGCAGTCTGATTGCGACGCTCTAACATCGGCGTTCCGCTGGCTCGGGCTAACGGCTAAGCTATGGCGCATTGCACGGCTGGCGGCCTCAACATCTGCTACCGTGGCGCGTGTTTTTCGACCCCTCGTGTTTTTCCTCTACAGGAGTTTCTCGATGAACCATTACATCACTCCCGACTTGTGCGACGCCTACCCGGACCTGGTCCAGGTGCTCGAGCCGATGTTCAGCAATTTCGGCGGCCGAGACTCGTTCGGCGGCGAAATCGTGACCATCAAGTGCTTTGAAGACAATTCGCGGGTCAAGGAACAAGCAGAACTCGATGGGCAGGGCAAGGTGCTGGTGGTCGATGGTGGCGGCTCCCTGCGCCGTGCGTTGCTGGGCGACATGATCGCCGAGCGAGCGGCCAAGAACGGCTGGGAAGGGCTGGTGATCTACGGCTGCATCCGCGACGTGGATGTCATCGCGCAAACCGACCTGGGCGTACAGGCCCTGGCCAGCCACCCGATGAAGACCGACCGGCGTGGCGTGGGCGACCTGAACGTGCCCGTGACCTTCGCGGGCGTGACCTTCCGCCCGGGCGAGTACATCTACGCCGACAACAACGGCGTGATTGTCTCCCCCAGCCCGCTGAAAATGCCTGAATAAAGGGATTCAGATGTTCGAGGAAGAAAACGCGCAGTGGGGCCTGGTCCATGCCCTGGTGCTGGACGGTAAAGGCGGTGCGCGTTCGATTGCCCGGACTGAACTCGATGATTTGCAGCTTCAGGCCCACGAAAGCCTGTGGCTGCATTGGGATCGCAGCCACCCGCAAACCCAGACCTGGTTGCGCAAGTCCAGTGGCTTGAGCGAATTCAGTTGCGACTTACTGCTGGAAGAAAATACCCGCCCACGCCTGCTGGCATTGCCCGACAGCGAACTGTTGCTGTTCTTGCGTGGGGTCAACCTCAACCCGGGGGCCGAGCCCGAGGACATGGTGTCGGTGCGCATCTTCGCCTCGGCGCAACGGGTGATTTCCCTGCGTCTGCGGCCCTTGCGCGCCACCGATGAGCTACTGGCGCAACTGGCCGAGGGCAAAGGCCCGAAAACCAGCTCTGAACTGGTCCTTTATATGGCTCAGTACCTCACCAATAAAGTGCAGGACTTGGTCAGCGACCTCTCGGAAGTGGTCGATGAGGAAGAGGAAAAACTGGATACCGACGAGCGGTACACACCCGAGCACGGGGCCATTTTGCAGATCCGCCGCAGAGCGGCGGGGCTCAAGCGCTTCCTGGCGCCACAGCGGGATATTTTCGCCCAGTTGACCCGTATCAAACTGCCCTGGTTCGTCGATGACGATGGCGATTACTGGAACGAATTGAACAACAGCCTGACCCGTTATCTCGAAGAACTGGAATTGACCCGCGAGCGCGTGGGGCTGGTGCTGGAGGCCGAAGACCGGCGTTTGAGCGTGCGCATGAACCGCACGATGTACCGCTTCGGTATCGTGACCGGGATTTTTTTGCCCATGAGTTTTCTCACCGGCCTGCTGGGGATCAACGTCGGCGGAATTCCGTTCTCCGACAGCCCATATGGCTTCCTCCTGGCGTGCCTGATGATGGTTTCGGTGGCGCTGGGGCAATGGTGGTTGTTCCGCCGATTGCGATGGGTATGACGGCGCGCCGTGTGACCCGAAGAATTTTGATCGCGTCTTTCACTGACATCTCGAGAGGTGCGTATGCACGATCCGTTTGAACAGTCCCTACGTGACATGCTTAACGCCACGCCGTCGAGCCGCGACGACGACGCCTGCTTGGGTCGCGTACTGAAAACCGCCAACCGCCAGGTCGGTGCCGGTGATCTCTTCAGCCTCCTGGGCCGCTGGTTGCCGGCGCTGATGATCGCGCTCAATAACGGCTCGGCCCACGTCTCGCCGGTTTCCCGCCGCAAATCTACCGCTCGTACTGCTGATAAGGCTGATTGAATATGGAACTTGATCTCTGGACCCAGAGCCTCGTCACGGCAATGACCGCGTTGTGGACCAAGGTGGCGAACTTCATTCCCAACCTGTTCGGGGCGCTGGTCGTTCTGTTGCTGGGCTTTGTCGTGGCCAAGCTGCTTGACACCCTGCTGTCCAAGTTGCTGGCCAAGCTGGGCCTCGACCGGCTGATGGGCGGCACCGGCTTGACCAAGTTGCTGTCGCGCGCGGGCCTGCAAGTGCCGATCTCCACACTGATTGGCAAGATCGTCTACTGGTTCGTCCTGCTGATTTTTCTGGTTTCTGCCGCAGAGTCCCTTGGCCTTCAGCGAGTTTCAGCTACGCTCGACATGCTTGCGCTGTATTTACCGAAGGTTTTCGGCGCTGCGCTGGTGTTGTTGGTTGGGGTGTTGTTGGCGCAATTGGTCAACGGGTTGGTGCGCGGGGCGGCAGAAGGCGTGGGTCTGGACTACGCTGCCGGGCTTGGTCGCATTGCTCAGGGGCTGGTCATTATCATCAGCATTTCTGTTGCAATCAGCCAGTTGGAGGTCAAGACCGACCTGCTTAACCATGTGATCGTGATCGTTTTGATAACCGTTGGTCTGGCAGTTGCCTTGGCCATGGGATTGGGAAGCCGGGAAATCGCCGGTCAGATTCTTGCAGGAATCTATGTGCGTGAGCTGTATCAGGTTGGGCAACAAGTGCGTGTAGGCGAGGTCGAAGGCCAGATCGAGGAAATCGGCACGGTGAAAACCACCGTGCTGACCGACGAGGGCGAGCTAGTCTCCCTCTCCAATCGGATCCTGCTGGAGCAGCATGTGAGTAGCCGCTAACCCGGCAAACCCTGCTACTGTATGCCGCCGCAAAAGCCCGCGAAACGCCGGCTGCGGCGGACATTGACCTGACTGTCGGCCCGACTCGTTTTGAATAAAGCCCAATCGCTATCCACGCGCTACGATCCCCGCGAGCTCTCTGATGAGGAGTTGGTTGCGCGCTCGCACACGGAGCTGTTTCACATAACACGCGCCTATGAAGAATTGATGCGGCGTTATCAGCGGACCCTGTTTAACGTTTGTGCGCGTTATTTAGGGAACGATCGTGACGCCGATGATGTCTGTCAGGAGGTGATGTTGAAGGTGTTGTACGGGTTGAAGAACTTCGAGGGGAAATCGAAGTTCAAGACATGGCTCTATAGCATCACGTACAACGAATGCATCACGCAGTATCGAAAGGAACGGCGAAAGCGTCGCTTGATGGACGCCTTGAGCCTGGACCCCCTCGAAGAGGCGTCTGAAGAAAAGACACCAAAGCCCGAGGACAAGGCCGGACTCGACCGCTGGCTAGTGCACGTGAACCCGATTGACCGCGAAATCCTGGTGCTACGATTTGTCGCAGAACTGGAATTTCAGGAGATCGCAGACATAATGCACATGGGTTTGAGTGCTACAAAAATGCGTTACAAGCGTGCTCTAGATAAATTACGTGAGAAATTTGCAGGCGTCGCTGAAACTTAGTTCGATGCAAATATCTCTTACGTCCAGGCAAGTCTGTTAGACTGGCCGCCGAGTTGTCCCCCGGTTTGCGGGACTGCTTTACAATCACCAGATGGGGATTTAACGGATGAAACTGAAAAACACCTTGGGCTTGGCCATTGGTTCTCTTATTGCCGCTACTTCGTTCGGCGCGCTGGCACAAGGCCAAGGCGCAGTTGAAATCGAAGGTTTCGCCAAGAAAGAGTATTACGACAGCGCTCGTAACTTCAAAAACGACGGCAACCTGTTCGGTGGCTCGGTTGGTTACTTCCTGACCGACGACGTAGAGCTGCGTCTGGCCTACGACGAAGTGCACAACGTACGTGCCGACAACGGCCGTAACATCAAGGGCTCCAATACCGCACTGGACGCTCTGTACCACTTCAACAACCCGGGCGACATGATCCGTCCGTACGTTTCGGCTGGTTTCTCCGATCAAAGCATCGGTCAGAACCAATCCGGTCGTAACGGTTCCACCTTCGCCAACCTGGGCGGCGGTGCCAAGCTTTACTTCACCGAAAACTTCTACGCCCGTGCTGGTGTTGAAGCTCAGTACAACATCGACCAAGGCGACACCGAGTGGGCGCCAAGCGTCGGTATCGGTGTGAACTTCGGTGGCGGCTCCAAGCCTGCTGCTGCTCCAGTTCCAGCTCCGGCTGAAGTCTGCTCCGACAGCGACAACGATGGCGTGTGCGACAACGTCGACAAGTGCCCAGACACCCCAGCCAACGTAACTGTTGACGCTGATGGCTGCCCAGCAGTTGCTGAAGTTGTACGTGTTGAGCTGGACGTGAAATTCGACTTCGACAAGTCGGTCGTCAAGACCAACAGCTACGGCGACATCAAAAACCTCGCTGACTTCATGAAGCAGTACCCACAAACCACCACTACTGTTGAAGGTCACACTGACTCCGTCGGTCCTGACGCTTACAACCAGAAGCTGTCCGAGCGTCGCGCTAGCGCCGTTAAACAGGTTCTGACCAACCAGTACGGTGTTGAATCGTCCCGCGTTCAGTCTGTTGGCTACGGCGAATCCCGCCCAGTTGCTGACAACGCCACTGACGCTGGTCGCGCTGTTAACCGTCGCGTAGAAGCTGCGGTAGAAGCTCAAGCTAAGTAATTAGCTGGCAGCTCTGAAAAGCCCGGCCTTGGCCGGGCTTTTCTTTGTCTGCGATTTGATGAACGCCTGCTGTTTTCATGGCTCCTAGCGTGCCACGTTGCCATCAGTCAGGCAGCCGGACGCTTCAGTTTAAAGCGGTGGCCGGCTTCCTGCGTGGATGTCAGGGCACTCCTACGCTCGCCGTTAGTGTGCTGGCGAGCAGGCGTTTGATTTCCGGTACGCATGAGCCGCACTGAGTGCCGCAGCCCAGTTCCTGTTGCAGGCCTTGTAGGTTGAGGCCACGGCCGATGCCAGTGCACACGGCTTGTTGGCTGACGTTCTTACAGTTGCACAAAACCTTGTGCGCTCCGGCGTCGCTGGCTTCGGCGCCGGGCGCGGCACTCAGGGGGGCCAGCAGCCAGCGCTGCAGCGCTGCATCGACCCGGCCTTCCAGCCACAGCCCTTGTAACCAGTGGCTTGCCCGGATTTCGCCGGCCAGGCGAACGGCGGTGATGCGGCCCTGCTCGATGCGTACCCGTTTACCGATGGCCCGTTGCGGGTCGTCATAAGCCATGACCGGCCCCTGATGGAGCTCAAGCTGACGGTCAATGGCTGCCAGCAGTTGCGGATCGGCTGGGCAGGCGTTGGCGCCGCGCAGCACCAGGGCCGGGCGTTCGCGGCCGGTGAGGCTGAGGCTGAGGTAATCCAGGCCCCCGCAGAGCGGGCGCAGCGTTTCAAAATGCCGCTGCACATCGCCCTCTATCAGCACAAACAGCTCCCAAGGCAGCACCGCCGGGCTGATGCGCACACCTGTGTGCTTGAGTTCCGGTTGCTTGGACAAGGGGTCGAACGCTGAAGGGGTGAGGGTGTTGATACCGCCCTTGAGGAAGCGATCGCCCCAGTGCATGGGCAGGAATGCCTGCCCCGGGCGTACGGCAGTGTCCTCGTGTACTGCAACGATCAGCTCGCCGTGGCGGCTGTTCAGCCGCGCCAAGTTGCCGCTTTGCAGGCCCTGGCGGCGCAGTTCGTCGGGATGCAGGCTCAGCAGCGCTTCGCTGACATGACCGAACAACTGCGCCGCGGTGCCGGTGCGGCTCATGCCGTGCCATTGGTCGCGTAGGCGGCCGGTGAGCAGAGTCAACGGGTAATCGCGGTCAGGCTGCTCCAACGCGGCGACGAACGGTTCGCTGATAAACCGCGCCCGAGCATTGGCGGTAGGAAAGCGGCCATCGCCATACAAGCGAGGTGTACCACTCACGGCGCCTTCAGGGAACGGCCACTGCTGCGGGCCGATGCGCTCCAGCAGGTCGTGGCTCAGGCCACTGAGGTCGAGGTCGCGGTGGCGGGTCAGGCCTTTGAATTCATCGAACAAGTGGCTGGCCTGGGTGAAGTCGAACAGGCTTGGCAACCCGGGGCGTAGGTATTTCTCCAGGCGCCGGGCGAAATCGACGGTGATGGCCCAGTCTGCGCGTGCTTCGCCGGGGGCGGCAATGGCTTGGCGCACCAGGGAGACGCGCCTCTCGGAGTTGGTCACCGTGCCTTCCTTTTCGCCCCAGGTGGCGGCGGGCAGCAGTAGGTCAGCGTAGGGCACGGTTTCCGTGGTGCGGAAGGCCTCCTGCAGGACCACGAACGGGCAGGCCTGCAACGCCTCGCGCACGGCATTTTGGTCGGGCAGCGATTGCGCCGGGTTGGTGCAGGCGATCCACAGCGCCTTGATCTTGCCGCTGCGCACCTGCTCGAACAATTCGATGGCGGTCAACCCTGGGGTGTCGGGTAAATGGCTGACGCCCCAGTAATCGGCGACTTCGGCGCGGTGCTGGGCATTGGCGGCGTCACGGTGGCCGGGCAGCAGGTTGGACAGGCTGCCGGTTTCCCGCCCGCCCATGGCGTTGGGTTGGCCGGTCAGGGAAAACGGCCCGGCGCCGGGGCGGCCAATTTGCCCGGTGGCTAGGTGCAGGTTGATGAGCGCGCTGTTTTTCGCGCTGCCGGCGGTGGACTGGTTCAGGCCCATGCACCACAGCGACAGGAAGCTCGGCGCCGTGCCGATCCACTGCGCGCATTGGTGCAGTTGCGCGACGCTGATTCCACACAGTTGGGCCGTCAGCGCCGGGGTGTAATCGTGTACCAGGGTTTTCAGCGCCGCCAGGCCTTCGGTGTGGGCGTCGATAAAGGCCTGGTCGGCCCAGCCTTCCCACAGCAGCAGGTGCAGCAGGCCATGGAACAGCGCCACGTCGCTGCCCGGTAGGATGGCCAGGTGCAGGTCGGCGAGGTCGCAGGTGTCGGTGCGGCGCGGGTCAATGACGATGACTTTCATTTGCGGGCGCAGGCGTTTGGCTTGCTCGAGGCGACGAAAGAGCACCGGGTGGGCGTAGGCCATGTTGCTGCCCGCGATCAGCACGCAGTCGCTGCATTCCAGGTCTTCGTAGCTGCACGGCGGGGCGTCGGCGCCCAGGCTGCGCTTGTAGCCGACCACGGCCGAGGACATGCACAGGCGTGAATTGCTGTCGATGTTGTGGGTGCCGACCAGGGCGCGGGCCAGTTTGTTGAAGGCGTAGTAGTCCTCGGTCAGCAGTTGCCCCGACAGGTAAAAGGCCACGCTGTCGGGGCCGTGTTCGGCGAGGGTGGCGGCGAATACCTGAGCGGCGTGGTCTAGGGCGGTGCCCCAGTCGGTGCGGGCGCGGGCCAGGCCTTTGCCCAGGCGTAGTTCGGGGTAGAGGGCGCGGGCGGCGAGGTCGCCGGTCAGGTGCAGGCTTGCCCCCTTGCTGCACAGCTTGCCGAAGTTGGCCGGGTGCGCCGGGTCGCCGCGCACCCCCAGCACTTGGCCGTGGTCATGTTCGATCAACACGCCGCAGCCCACGCCGCAGTAGCAACAGGTCGACGCGGTGGTGTGCAGGCTCATCAGCGGGCGTCCTGGGCGGTGGCGCCGAACATCAGCCGATCGCGGATCGCCGCGATGTTGTGCCGCTCGCTGATCTGCTGCCGGTACCAGGCACCATCGCGGGTATCGCCGTACAGGCAGGCGCCGACCAGCACGTCATCTTTTATCACCAGTTTTTTGTAGATGCCGCCGATGGGGTCGCGCAGGGTGATGCTGTGGGTGCCGGGTGCGCCGAGAAAGTCCCCGGAGGAGAACAAGTCGATGCCGGTGACTTTCAGCTTGGCCGCGGTGACGGAGCCGGGGTAGCGGGCGAACCCCAGCCGGGCCAGGTGATTGGCGCAGACCCGGGCCTGCTCGAACAGCGGCGCCACTAGGCCGTAGGCGACGCCGCGATGGCTGGCGCATTCGCCGATGGCGTAGATGCGCGGGTCGAAGGTTTGCAGGGTGTCGCTGACCAGAATCCCGCGCGCACACGGCAGGCCGCAGTCCAGCGCCAGTTGGATGTTGGGGCGGATGCCGGCGGCCATCACCACCAGGTCGGCGGGCGCTTGTTCGCCGTTGGCAAATTGCACCGCGCCGACCCGCGTCGGCTCTTGCCGGGACGGGAGCAAGGCTTGGGTCTGTTCTGCCAGGCGAAAGCGCAGGCCGCGCTGTTCCAGGGCCTGTTGCAGGAGTTCGGCGCTGGTGCGGTCCAGTTGCCGCTCCAGTAACCACTGGCCGATGTGCACCACGGTCACCTGCATGCCGCGCAGTTTCAGGCCATTGGCCGCCTCCAGGCCCAGCAAGCCGCCGCCGATGACCACGGCATGGGTGTGGCTGCGGGCGGTGGCGATCATGGCCTGGGTGTCGGCGATGTCGCGGTAGCCGATCACGCCGCGCAGGTCATTGCCCGGCAGCGCGGGCATAAAGGGCGAAGAGCCGGTCGCGATCAGCAAACGGTCGTACTCGGCTTCGGTGCCGTCGTCGGCGATGACCCGGCGCCGCACGCGGTCGATGCGCACCACGGTGCGGTTGAGCAGCAAGCGGATGCGGTGTTCTTGATACCAGCCCAAGTCGTTGAGCACGATGTCGTCGAAGGTCTGCTCGCCGGCCAGCACCGGCGACAGCAGGATGCGGTTGTAGTTGGGATGGGGTTCGGCGCCGAACACGGTGATGTCGTACAGCCCGGCGTCGAGCTTGAGCAGTTCCTCCAGGGTGCGGACCCCGGCCATGCCGTTGCCGATCATCACCAACTTGAGTTTGTTCATGGTGTTCTCCGAAGGGGGCGCGACACATCCGGGCCTGCCCAAAGATGAAGGTGGTTCTTTGTAGAAAGCGGGCTTGCCCGCGCTGGAGTGCGTAGCGCTGCCAACAGCGCTTAGGCGCTGCTGCGCAACCCAGTGCGGGCCAACCCGCGTGTTACCTAAGCAGCATGGCCAGCAGCGCCAGGTTGATGAGCACCGCCACCAGCGCCACGCTGCGCCACACCTTCAGCGGCTCGCGCTCCAGCAGGGGCCGGGGGCGCACGTTAAGGCTGTGGCGTTCGCCCTGCTCTAGTAGCAACAGCCACTGCTCAGCGGTTTCGAAGCGCCGCGCCGGGTCGGCGCTCACCGCCCGGGCCAGGCACTGCTCGAGCCAGTCGGGTAGGTCCGGGCGGTAGCGGTTGGCGCTGACCGAGGCGCCGAAGCGCGGGCGTTGAAAAGCTTCGATTTCGCCATAGGGGAAGTGCCCGGTGAGCAGGTGATAGAGGGTTACGCCCACCGCGTAGAGATCATGTTGCGCAGTGGGGCTTTCGCCGTCGAAGGCCTGGGGGGCGATGTAGCTGGGGGTGCCGGGCAGGGCGTGGGGCTCGTCCCGCGACAGCCCCGGGCAATAGGCCAGCCCAAAGTCCAGCAGGCGCAGCTCGCCGTCGTCCCCCAGCAGCAGGTTTTGCGGCTTGATATCGCGATGCAGGATTTGCCGGCGGTGCAACAGCCCGACCGCCCGCAGCAGGCGTTCGGCGAGGTCGCGCCATTGCGCCAGGGGCAGGGGACCATGGTCGGCCAAGAGCTGGGCCAGGGTGACGCCCGGGTAATGGCGCATCACGTAATACAGGTGTTGGCGCGTGGTGGCGGCATGCACCTCGGGGAAGTGCCGCCCGGCCACTCGGCGCAGGAACCATTCCTCGGCCAACAGGTTCTGCCCGGCCTGTGGATCGTCGTGCAAGTGGGCGGGCAGGGTCTTGAGCAGCCAGGGTTGCTGTTGCCCGTCGAGCACCCGGTACAGCAGCGATTGCCGGCTCTGGCCGAAACGCTCCTGCACCTGCCAGCCCTCGAAGCACTGGCCGGGTTTGAGGGCGGGCGGCAAGGGCCATTGCTGCTGGTGCAGCAGGGCATCGCCGAGGCTGGCTTCGCCGCGCTGTTCGATACGCACCAGCAAGGCGCTGGCGTTGTCCTGGCTGCCGGCCAGGTGTGCGGCGCTGACCAGGGTGCGGACGGCGCTGTCGGGGTCGGGCTGGTCGCGCAGGATCGCGGCGATGGTTTGATCGCCCAGGGTCGCCCAGATGCCGTCGCTGAGCAGCACGAAGCTTTCGCCGTCGCGCAGTTCGCCGTCGAGAAAGTCCAGCACCAGGTGCTGGTCCAGGCCTAGGGCGCGCTTGAGCACATGCTGCATGCCCGGTTGGTCCCAGACGTGATCTTCGGTGAGGCGTTGCAGGACATCGGCGTGCCAGCGATACACCCGGCAATCGCCGACATGGGCCAGGGTGAAACGCTGGCCGCGCAGCACCAGGGCGCTGAGGGTGGTGAGCAACGGCTGGCCGCCGCCATTGGCGCGCAACCAGCGGTTTTGCGCCAGCAACAAGCGCTCCAGGGCCTGGGCTACCGCCCAGGTGGGCGGCGTGGCGTAGTAGTCCAAGGCCAGGGCCTGCAAGGTCGATTGCGCCGCGAGCGCACCGTCGGCGCATTGGCTGACGCCATCGGCCAGGGCCACCAGGTAACCCTTGGTCGCGGCGAGCGCCGGTGCCGGGGTGACCACGCGCAAGGCGTCCTGGTTGTGCGCCCGCGGGCCGGTGGCACTGGCCTGGGCGAAGCTCAGTTGCAGGCTCATGGGCGCCTCAGACCCGCGCCGCCGTCACGGCCGCCGAGCCCCAGGTGGTTCTCCAGCGGCGCTTGACCCCGTGCAGGCCGAACCACGCCAGCACGCCGAGGCTGGCGAACAGCCACAGGGCCAGTTGATAGCTGCCGCTGCTTTGCTTGATCGCGCCCATGCCCGCGGCGAGGGCGAAGCCGCCGATGCCACCGGCCATGCCGATCAGCCCGGTCATGACGCCGATCTCCCGGGCAAAGCGCTGGGGCACCAGTTGGAACACCGCGCCATTACCCGCACCGAGGCCGAGCATGGTGCACACAAACAGGGCCAGGGCCGCATAGGAACTGGGCAGGTTGAACCCCACGGCCGCCATGCACACCGCCGCCACGCTGTACATGCCCAGCAGGGTGCGGATGCCGCCAAAGCGGTCGGCCAGGGCACCGCCCAGGGGCCGCATCAGGCTGCCGCCGAACACGCATGCGGCGGTGTAGTAGCCGGCGGTCACTGGGTTGAGGCCGTACTGGTCGTTGAAGTAGCCGGGCAGGGCGCTGGCCAACCCAATGAAGCCGCCAAAGGTCACGCTGTAGAAAAACATGAACCACCAAGTGTCGCGGTCGCCCAGGGCCTTGAGGTAGTCGGCCAGGGATTTGGCCTTGGGCCGGTGCGGGGCGTTTTTCGCGGCCCAGGCGAACACGATCAGGGTCAGGGCCAGCGGGATCAGGGCAAAGCCGAACACATTGCTCCAGCCGTAGGCCGCCGCTAGCACCGGGGCGATCAGCGCCGCCAGCACGGTGCCCGAGTTGCCTGCCCCGGCGATGCCCATGGCCTTGCCCTGGTGCTGTGGCGGATACCACTGGGACGCCAGCGGCAAGGCCACCGCGAACGACGCCCCGGCCATGCCCAGGAACAGGCCCAGTAGCAGCGCTTGTTCGTAGCTGTGGATGCCCAGGTTCCAGGCGCCGAACAGGGCGCAGATAACGATCACCTGGCCGATGATGCCGGCCGTCTTGGGCGACAGGCGATCGGCCAGCAGGCCCATGGCGAAGCGCAATACGGCGCCGGCAAGGATGGGCGTGGCCACCACCAGGCCCCGTTGTTGAGTGGTCAGTTGCAGGTCGGTGGCGATTTGCACTGCCAACGGGCCCAGCAGGTACCAGACCATGAAACTCAAGTCGAAGTAGAGAAACGCCGCGAACAGGGTCGGGGTGTGGCCGGATTTCCAGAAGCTTGAATTCATCGTGCACCTCAGGGGTCAAGAGTCTTGGAGGGAGTCATCGAGATGCGCCGGTTGTCGGCCGCACCACCGGCCCCGTGCAGTGGGGCCAGAACGAAAAAACGCCGCAACCCCGGTGGCTTTGGCCGTGGAGGGTGCGACGTCTTTGTCGTAGGTGGGGCAACCGCCGTTGGTTACCTGTGTGTTGGCTTAAGCCAGATTTGTGCCAACTTGCGCGTCAGCTGAGCATGTCGCTCATGGCGATGATCTGTTCGGCCACCTGAATCAACTTTTGCTGGCGGCTCATGGCCTGGCGGCGCATCAGGGTGTAAGCCTCGTCTTCCTTGCAGTCCTTCATTTTCATCAGCAAGCCCTTGGCCAGTTCGATGCGCTTGCGTTCGGCCAGTTGCTGGTCGCGGGCATGGAGTTGGGCGCGCAGGGCCTGGTCGCTCTCAAAGCGCGCCATGGCGACGTCGAGGATCGGTTGCAGGCGCGTAGCCAGGATGCCTTCGACGATGTAGGCGCTGACCCCGGCCTTGATGGCCTGGCGCATCACCGCCGGGTCGTGTTCGTCGGTGAACATCACGATGGGCCGGGGCTGGTCGCGGCTGACCAGCACCACTTGCTCCATCACGTCGCGGCTGGGGGATTGGGTGTCGATCAGCACCACATCGGGGCGCACGCTTTCGACGCGGGCGGGCAGGTCGATGGTCAGGCCCGATTCGTCGAGCACCTCGAAACCGGCTTCCACCAGCGCCGCTTTCAGGCGCCCGACTTTGTTCGCGGTGTCGTTGATAAGCAGGATGCGCAACATGCTCTGGGTTCCTGTCAGCGGCGGGCGAGAAGGGCGGGGCTGTCGCTCAGGGCGTGCAGCTTGAAGCCGCGGGCGTAGCCGGCCGGGTCGCTGCCGTTCCAGGTGATGCCGTCGATCAATTGGCTGCTGCGCATGTCCCCTTGCGTGGCGTCGATGCTCAGTGCCTGCGCGGCTTGGCGGTACAGCGCCAGTTGCTGGACCTGGGTGGCCACGGCCAGGTAATCCGGGTCGTCGCGCAGCAGGCCCCAGCGGCGGAATTGGGTCATGAACCACATGCCGTCGGACAGGTACGGCAGGTTGACCGCGCCGGCCCCGTGAAAACGCACGGCGTGGGGGTCTTGCCAACTGTTGCCCAGGCCATCGGTGTACTCGCCCGACAGGCGCGGGGCGATGCATTCCAGCGGCGCGTCGAGGTATTGCGGGGCGCTGAGCAACTGCGCGGTGCTGCGGCGGTTTTGCGGGCTCTGTTCGATAAAGCGGCTGGCTTCGAGGATCGCCATCACCAGGGCCCGGGCGGTATTGGGGTACTGCTCGACAAAGGCGCGGGTGCAGCCCAGGACTTTTTCCGGGTGGTCGGGCCAGATGCTCTGCGAGGTGGCCAGGGTAAAGCCCAAGCCTTGGCGTACCGCGCTGGCGCTCCAGGGCTCGCCCACGCAGAAGCCGTCGATGCGCCCGGCCTGCAGGTGGGCGACCATTTGCGGCGGCGGCACCACCACGCTTTTGACGTCGTGCAGCGGGTCGATGCCCTGGCTCGCGAGCCAGTAATACAGCCACATGGCGTGGGTGCCGGTGGGGAAGGTCTGGGCGAAGGTCAGCTTTGCGCGGCTTTGGTGCACGCGCCGGTGCAGCGCCTCAGGACCGGTCACGCCAGCGCCTTGCAGACCGTGGGAGAGGTTGATGCTCTGACCGTTCTGGTTCAGGCCCATCAGCACCGCCATGTCGTTGGCCGCCACGCCGCCGATGCCCAGGTGCACGGCGTAGATCAGGCCGTAGAGGCTGTGGGCGGCGTCCAGTTCGCCGCTGACCAGGTTGTCCCGCAGGTTGGCCCAGGAGGCTTGGCGCTTGAGGTTTAGGCTCAAGCCGTAAGGTTGGGCGAAGCCCTGGGTGGCGGCGACCACCACTGAGGCGCAATCGCTCAGGGCCATGAACCCTAGGTTGACTGTGGTTTTTTCCGGCGCGTCACTGCCGTTGACCCAGGCCAGCGGCCCGGGGAGGAAGTCATTCATGGGTAAGCTCCAATACAGGGCCTGGGTGCATAAAAAAGCGCCACTGAGATAAAACCGGTCAGCCAAGGCTTTGAAACCTGTGGGAGCGAGCCTGCTCGCGACTCGGACCGGCGCGGGTATTTGCGTGGGCAAAAAAACCTGGCGCGACCCTGTTGCTGCTTTTGGCCCCAGTGTCGATGGCGTGAACGGTGCAAGGCATATGCCATGCCCGGATGATTTCGCCCCATGCCTCGCGTGCGAGGGGCTAGCCCGGCTATAATCGCCGCCTCTTTTTGCCGCCCGTCGAGTCCATCGCGCCCATGTACACCCTGGCCCGTCAGCTGTTGTTCAAACTTTCCCCGGAAACCTCCCACGATCTGTCCCTGGACCTGATCGGCGCGGGCGGGCGTTTGGGCCTCAACGGCTTGCTGTGCAAGGCCCCGGCGAAGATGCCGGTGACCGTCATGGGGCTGGACTTCCCCAACCCGGTAGGCCTGGCCGCAGGCCTGGACAAGAACGGCGCGGCCATCGACGGCTTTTCCCAACTGGGTTTTGGCTTTGTCGAAATCGGCACCATCACCCCGCGCCCGCAACCGGGCAACCCCAAGCCGCGGATCTTCCGCCTGCCCGAAGCCGAGGCGATCATCAACCGCATGGGCTTTAACAACCTGGGCGTGGATCACCTGCTGGCCCGCGTGGCGGCGGCCAAGTACCGAGGCATCCTGGGTATCAATATCGGCAAGAACTTCGACACCCCGGTCGAGCGCGCGGTGGACGACTACCTGATTTGCTTGAACAAGGTCTACGCCCACGCCAGCTACGTGACGGTCAACGTCAGCTCGCCCAACACCCCGGGCCTGCGCAGCCTGCAATTTGGTGACTCCCTCAAGCAACTGCTCCAGGCCCTGCGCCAGCGCAAGGATGAACTGGCCCAGATGCACGGCAAGCAGGTGCCGTTGGCGATCAAGATCGCCCCGGACATGAGCGACGAGGAAACCATCGAAGTCGCCCGGGCGTTGATCGAAACCGGCATGGATGCGGTGATCGCCACCAACACCACCCTGAGCCGCGTTGGCGTCGAAGGCATGGAGTTCGGTGACGAGGCTGGCGGCCTCTCCGGCGCCCCGGTGCGCGACAAGAGCACCCACACCGTCAAGGTGCTGGCCGCGGAGCTGGCCGGGCGCTTGCCGATCATTGCCGTGGGCGGCATCACCGAAGGCAAGCACGCGGCTGAGAAAATCGCCGCCGGCGCGAGCCTGGTGCAGCTGTATTCGGGCTTCATCTATAAGGGGCCGGCGCTGATTCGCCAATCGGTGGATGCCATCGCCGCATTGCCCAAGGCCTGAACCCTGGCGCGCGGGCAATAAAAAGGGCTCCTTGAAGGAGCCCCTGGGCCGTAGCCCGCCGTCCGGATGGGACGTGCATGGTAAGGCGGTACGTCGTCAGATTGTGGTGTCGGAATAAGTGCCCTGTGTTAGCCGACGGCGTGAAGTTCGTTGAGTCTATGGATGCCCGCAGTGCCAGTCATACCGTCCCAGTTGTCGCCGCGTCCCTCCCGCCAGCCGTTGATCCAGGCTTGGCGCACCGACGGTAGAGTAAAGGGGCAAAGCTCACGGGATTTACCACCAACGCCATATTGATATCCGCGCAAAAATGCTCTTTCCAACGGATCACGCTTAAGTCTTCTCATAGGGTGTTTCCCTCACTTGTTGACTGTAGGTGTAGCGTTGACCTCGTTTGAGGTCGGGCAGAGGGCTTCTGCCGTAGGCGGCTCGCGACGGGCGGCGAGCCAGGGTGTTGACGTCATTGCGGCGTCAACCTGTAGGGAGTTCTAACCAATGAGTCACATGCTGGGAATGATCGTTTTGTCATAAGCACGTCACAATATTGATGTTATGGCCATAAGTAGCGCAGGGCGTTTGGCTCGCCCCTCGGGCAAACCCCGCTATGATGAGGCTTACGCTGGATGATGAGGATCATTCTCCGATGCGAATGTCCCACCGTTTTGGTGCGGCAATATTCGACGAAGGGTCCGGATGTGACATCTTGTTGCACACATTTTTTATCTGCCCGGGCATTCAAGCTCTTTTAACCGTCTGGTTAGTCGAGCCGCCGGGGTGGGACGGCACAGTTTCGTGCCACGCGAGCGCTTCTTGAGAAAAGCGCTTGATTGAAAACCGAGCCGGCAATGCGTTGCCCGCTTACTTATTGCCAAAGGCCCTGGAATACCCATGTCGGATCGTTACGAACTCTTCCTCACCTGCCCCAAAGGCCTCGAAGGCCTGCTGATCGAGGAAGCCGTCGGGCTTGGCCTTGAAGACGCACGCGAGCACACCTCCGCCGTGCGGGGCATGGCCGACATGGAAACGGCTTATCGCCTGTGCCTGTGGTCGCGCCTGGCCAACCGGGTACTGCTGGTGCTCAAGCGCTTCCCGATGAAGGACGCCGAAGACCTCTACCACGGCGTGCTGGACATCGAGTGGCAAGACCACATGCTCAGCGACGGCACCCTGGCGGTGGAGTTCAGCGGCCATGGTTCGGGCATCGACAACACTCACTTCGGCGCCTTGAAGGTCAAGGACGCCATTGTCGACAAACTGCGTACCCCCACGGGCGAGCGGCCGTCCATCGACAAGCTCAACCCGGACCTGCGCATTCACCTGCGCCTGGACCGCGGCGAAGCGATCCTCTCCCTCGACCTGTCCGGCCACAGCCTGCACCAGCGCGGTTATCGCCTGCAGCAGGGCGCCGCGCCGCTCAAGGAAAACCTCGCTGCCGCGATCCTGATCCGTGCGGGCTGGCCGCGCATTGCCGCCGAGGGCGGCGCCCTGGCCGACCCGATGTGCGGTGTCGGCACCTTCCTGGTGGAAGCGGCGATGATCGCTGCCGATATGGCGCCCAACCTGCGCCGCGAGCAGTGGGGCTTTACCGCGTGGCTGGGGCATGTGCCGGCGCTGTGGAAAAAACTCCACGAAGAAGCCAGTGCCCGCGCGGCGGCCGGCCTGGCCAAGCCGCCGCTGTGGATTCGCGGCTACGAGGCCGACCCACGGCTGATCCAACCGGGGCGCAACAACGTTGAACGCGCCGGTTTGAGCGAGTGGATCAAGATTTACCAGGGCGAAGTGGCCACCTTCGAGCCGCGCCCGGACCAGAACCAGAAAGGTCTGGTGATCTGCAACCCGCCCTACGGTGAGCGCCTGGGCGACGAGGCGAGCTTGCTCTACCTCTACCAGAACCTCGGCGAGCGGCTGCGCCAGGCCTGCCTGAACTGGGAAGCGGCGGTGTTCACCGGCGCCCCGGACCTGGGCAAGCGCATGGGCATCCGCAGCCACAAACAGTACTCGTTCTGGAACGGCGCGCTGCCGTGCAAGCTGCTGCTGATAAAAGTGCTGCCCGACCAGTTCGTTACCGGCGAGCGCCGCACCCCCGAGCAACGCCAGGCCGAGCGCGAGCGAGCGGCCTACGATCAGGCCCCGGCCGAGCCGCAGGAGCGCCAGTACAACAAGAACGGCAACCCGATCAAACCCGCACCAGCCCCGGCGCCGGTGGTTGAGCAGGCGCGCCTGAGCGAGGGCGGGCAGATGTTCGCCAATCGCCTGCAGAAAAACCTCAAGCAACTGAGCAAGTGGGTCAAGCGCGAGGGTATCGACTGCTACCGCATCTACGACGCCGACATGCCCGAATACTCCATGGCCATCGACCTGTACCACGACTGGGTCCACGTCCAGGAGTACGTCGCGCCCAAGTCCATCGACCCGCAAAAAGCTTCGGCACGCATGTTCGATGCCCTGGCCGCGATTCCCCAGGCGCTGAACATCGACAAGAGCCGCGTGGTGGTCAAACGCCGCGAGCGCCAGAGCGGCACCAAGCAGTACGAGCGCCAGAGCGCCCAGGGCCAGTTCACCGAGGTGATGGAAGGGGGCGTCAAGTTGCTCGTCAACCTTACTGACTACCTCGACACCGGGCTGTTCCTCGACCACCGGCCCATGCGCCTGCGCATCCAGAAAGAAGCCGCGGGCAAGCGCTTCCTCAACCTCTACTGCTACACCGCCACCGCCAGCGTGCACGCAGCCAAGGGCGGCGCGCGCAGCACTACCAGCGTTGACCTGTCCAAGACCTACCTGGACTGGGCGCGGCGTAACCTGTCGCTCAACGGTTTCTCCGACAAGAACCGCTTGGAGCAGGGCGATGTGATGGTGTGGCTGGAGGCCTGCCGCGATGAGTTCGACCTGATCTTCATCGACCCGCCGACCTTTTCCAACTCCAAGCGCATGGAAGGCATCTTCGACGTGCAGCGTGACCAGGTGCAGTTGATCGACCTGGCCATGGCACGCCTGGCGCCGGGCGGGGTGTTGTACTTCTCCAACAACTTCCGCAAGTTCGAGCTCGAAGACAACCTCACCCAGCGTTATGCCGTCGAGGAAATCACCGCGCAAACCCTCGACCCGGACTTTGCCCGTAACGGCAAGATCCACCGCGCCTGGAAAATCACTGCCCGTTGACCGCTGATTGGATCCATAGAGCCTTGTTTTTTAAAGGCTCTTGGTTCTTTTGGTGCTGGTCAAATTGATGGCAAATAGCTATAACTTCATCAAAGCCCCTGTGACGCCCCAACTCGCTGGCGTTGGAAGTTCTGCTTATGTCGTTGCATGGCCCCCAACCGAAAATACTCGGTTTCATTCGTGAAGACGCTTCGGCCCGCTGGGTCGCCGCCTTGGCCTTGTTTATAGGCCTGGTGCTGACCGGGCTGCTGGCCTGGGCCACCCTCAACCTTTATCAAACCCAGTCGCGCCAGCGTTTCCAATTGCTGGTGGGCGAGCGGTTCAGCCGCATCCAGGAACGCTTCGAGGACCAGGAGCAACGCCTGGACAGCCTGCGGCGGTTTTTCATCAACTCCGACTCGGTTACCCGCGAAGAATTCGACGGCTACGCCGGACCCTTATTGCGCCGTACCCAGGCTTATTCCTGGGCGCCACGGATCCGCGCCGCCGAACGCGAGTTGTTCGAGCGGGCGGTGCAGGACCAGGGCCTGAAGGGTTTTGGCATCCGCGAGATCGACGCCCAGCGGCAACTGCAACCGGCCGCCGAGCGCGCCGAATACGTGCCGGTATTGTTCAGCCAAACCCAAAGCGTACTCGGCTCGCCTCTGGGCTTTGACTTGTTGTCCCAACCGCTGCGCCGTTCGGCCATGGAGCGGGCGCGCACTCTGGGCACCCAAGCGGTTTCCCAACCGATGCAGTTGGTCGGCGTCGAGCCGGCCTACGCCCGCGGTGTGCTGCTGGTGGCGCCGGTCAGCACCCGCACGGGCGGCGAGCCCTACGGCTTTGTGATGGCGGTGATTAGCATGCGCCAACTGGTGGCCGATGGTTTTCCCGAAGCCAGCTACGACAACCTGGCGGTGCGCATCCGCGATTTGTCGGTGGAGCCGGAACAGAGCCTGCTCTACACCAGCGACCTGCAACCGCCGGCCAGTGCATTGGTGGCCACCCGGGTGCTGCACCTGGCGGATCACGATTACCAAGTGCAGATCCACCCCAGCGCCGTGTTCCTCAAGGCCAACCATGCTTCGCTTATCAGCCTGGTGGTGCTCGGCGGTTTGTTGAGCCTGTTACTCAGCGTCCTGCTGTACGTGCTGGTCAACCGGCGCCAGTGCGCGTTACGCCTGGTAGAACAACGCACCCGTGAGCTGCGGGTGCGCGAGCAGGAACTGAGCGGTGCCCACAGCCAGTTGCGCAGCGTGCTCAATGCCGCGACCCAGGTGGCGATCATCGCCACCGACCTGCGCGGCATCATGACCACCTTCAACGCCGGCGCCGAGCGCATGCTCGGCTATCAAAGCAGCGACGTGCTGGGGCGCAAGACCCTGGAGAGCCTGCATGTGCGGGCCGAACTGTCGGCGCGGGCGCAGGTGTTGAGCCAGCGCTACGGCAAGCCGATCCCGCTGCACCAGGCGATGCTGGTGGAGGGCGGTGAGGCGGGCGGCCATGAGGCGGTGGAATGGACCTTGCTGCGCCATGATGGCAGCCCGCTGTCGGTGGACATGCTAGCCGGCCCCGTGCTCGACGAGCAGGGGCTGTGGGTCGGCCATGTGGCCATTTGCATTGACGTGACCGAACGCAAGCGTGTCCACGAAGCCCTGGCGGCCCAGGATCGCTTGCTGAAAAAACTCAGCGCCCATGTGCCCGGCGGCATCTACCAATTCATGATGGCGCCGGACGGCAAGTTCAGCGTGATCTACGCCAGTGACGGCATCCGCGACATCTACGAGCTTGATCCCGAGCAGTTACACGCTAACGCCGAGGCGATTTTCCAACGTATCTACGGCCCCGATGTGGAACGCATCCGCACGTCGGTGCGGTTTTCGGCGCACACCCTGCAACCCTGGCGCGAAGAGTACCGCGTGCAACTGCCTGAACGCGGCTTGCGCTGGGTGCGCGGCGAGGCCACGCCTGAAGAGTTACCGGGCGGCGGGGTGCTGTGGCACGGCTACATCTCGGATATTTCCGACCTCAAACGCGTCGAGGAAGAGCTGCGGGCGTTATCGGTGACCGACTCCCTGACCGGCATCTACAACCGGCGCTACTTCCAGGAACGGCTGAAAACCGAAATGGCCCGTGTGGAGCGGGGCATGGGCGCGCTGGCGGTCATCATGCTCGACATCGACCACTTCAAACGGGTCAACGACGTGCACGGCCACGCGGTGGGCGATGGGGTGCTGCAAGCGTTGTGTCAGCGCATCGGCCAGCGCCTGCGCCGCACCGATGTGTTCTGTCGCCTGGGTGGGGAAGAGTTCATGGTGCTGTGCCCCGATACCAGCGGCCCGCAGGCCTACGCCTTGGCACTGGAGCTGTGGCAGGGCCTGCGCAGTGCGCCGATTGGTGAGGTGGGGATTGTCACGGCCAGTTTCGGCATCGCCAGTTGGCGCCAGGGCGAAGGCGCCGACGCGCTGTTGCTGCGCGCTGACTCCGGGGTCTACGCCGCCAAACAGGCCGGGCGCGACCGGGTTGAACAAGAACTCCCCTGACGACTCACTGCCCTGGTGCAGCAAGCGGGCTCGCCCGCGCTAGGATGCGCGGCGCTCCTCCAGCAGTGCCGCGCCCCACCGATTTTTACGGCCGCTTATAGGGCGGAGGCGGTGGCGGCGAGTTTGGGTTGGCGGTACAGGTCCAACAGGACCTGGTCCAGCACCGAGGCCGCGCCCCAGGGTTTCGGGTCGTTGAGAATCGCCACCACGGCCCAGGTATTGCCGTTGTTATCGCGGCTGTAACCGGCGATGGCACGCACGGTGTTCAGGGTGCCGGTCTTGATGTGGGCTTCGCCGCTGACGGCGGTGCGTTTGAGGCGCTTGCGCATGGTGCCGTCCATGCCGGCAATTGGCATCGAACTGACGAACTCCGCCGAGTACGGGCTCCTCCATGCCGCTTGCAGCAAGGTCGCCATTTCCCGTGCACTGACACGCTCGGCCCGCGATAACCCCGAGCCGTTCTCCATCACCAGGTGCGGCGCGGTGATGCCTTTTTTCGCCAGCCACTGGCGCACCACACGTTGGGCGGCCTTGGCGTCGTCGCCGTCGGCCTCGTTGCGGTAGCGCGCGCCCAGGCTCAGGAACAACTGCTGGGCCATGGTGTTGTTGCTGTATTTGTTGATGTCGCGGATCACTTCGGCCAGGTCCGGGGAGAACGCCCGGGCCAGCACCTTGGCGTCCTTGGGCACTGCGCCGAGGCGGTCCTTGCCCTGGATGCTGCCGCCCAGTTCCTGCCAGATCGCGCGCACGGCGCCAGCGGTGTAGGTGGCGTGGTCGAGCAACGACAGGTAGGTCTGGGAGCTGCAACCATCGCTCAACTGGCCGTTGACCGTGACGGTCACCGTGCCGTTGGCCTGGGTGACCGGGTTGTAACGCACCTCGCCCGAGCATTGCTTGGTGTTGACAGCCTTGACCTGGTTGTCGACGCGGATACTGGCAATTGGCGGCTCGACCGAAACCAGCACCTTGCCGCCATCGTTGCGGGCCACGAAGCGCAGGGCCTTGAGGTTGACCAACAGGGAGTCGGGCTTGACCAGGAACGGTTTGTTCTCGTCGTTGCCGTCATCGTTGAACTGCGGCAATTGCGGCGGCACGAAGAAATTGCGGTCCAGCACCAGGTCGCCGGTGACTTGCTGCACGCCATTGGCCCGCAGGTCGCGCATCAGCAGCCAGAGTTTTTCCATGTTCAGCTTGGGGTCGCCGCCGCCCTTGAGGTACAGGTTGCCGTGCAGGATGCCGCCGCTCAGGGTGCCGTCGGTGTAGAACTCGGTTTTCCACTGGTAGTTGGGCCCGAGCATTTCCAGGGCCGCGTAGGTGGTCACCAGTTTCATGGTGGAGGCTGGGTTGACCGAGACATCGGCGTTGTACACGGTCGGCGTGCCCGGGCCGTTGAGCGGGATCATTACCAGCGACAGGGCGTTGTCCTGCAGTTTGCTGGTTTTGAGGGCTTGTTGAACCTTGGGTGACAGGCTGGTGTTGACGGGGGCTGCATGGGCGAGCGCCAGGGGCAGGAGGAAACTGGCAAGCAACAATGGACGAAAAGACTTAATCATCGGAAATAAAACCCTACAGCCGAGGGGAAAAAATAACGAGGGCGTGTAGACAAAATCCCTCAGTGGTTACGAAAGTGCCGGCATTATGCCCCAAGGTATAGCGCGTTGTGCCCTACGCGGCAGGGTCGCGGCGCTCTTTTTTTACCGATGGTCGGGCGCGGTCCCGAGAGAGGCGGGCAATCGTGGCCTTAAGCTGCTAAAGTGCCGCCCGTTATTACTTATGAGGATTGTTCCAATGGCGACTAACCGTTCCCAGCGTCTGCGCAAAAAACTGTGCGTTGATGAATTTCAAGAGCTGGGTTTCGAGCTGAACCTGGATTTCAAGGAAGATTTGGCCGAAGAGGCTATTGACGCTTTCCTCGATGCATTCCTCAAAGAAGCCATGGAAGCCAACGGCCTGGGCTATGTAGGCGGCGACGACTACGGTCTGGTGTGCCTGCAGAAGCGTGGTTCGGTCAGCGAAGAGCAACGCGCTGCCGTCGAAGCCTGGCTCAAGGCGCGCACCGAGCTCAACAGCGCTGAAGTCAGCCCGCTGCTGGACGTCTGGTACCCGGAAAAGCCGATCAACCCGGTAGCCTGATGTTCAAGAAAAACGGCGACCCCAGGGTCGCCGTTTTTTTATGGGTTGCAGAAAGTGTTCAGGCCTTGCGCCCATTGAGAATCACCAGCGTCAACACCCCCGCGACAATCCCCCAGAACGCCGAACCGACGGAAAACAGCGTCAACCCCGACGCGGTGACCATAAAGGTAATCAGCGCCGCTTCCCGCTCCTTGGTTTCGCTCATGGCGATGCTTAAGCCATTGATGATGGAGCCGAACAGCGCCAGCGCAGCAATCGACAGCACCAGCTCCTTGGGCAGCGCGGCGAAGAGCGCGGCCAGCGTTGCCCCGAACACCCCGGCAATGCCGTAGAACACGCCGCACCAGACCGCCGCCGTGTAGCGCTTGTTGTGGTCTTCATGGGCGTGGGGCCCGGTGCAGATCGCTGCGCTGATGGCCGCCAGGTTGATCCCGTGGGAGCCGAAAGGTGCCAACAGCAAGGACGCGACGCCGGTGGCGGTAATCAGCGGCGAGGCCGGGACGTTGTAGCCGTCGGCCCGCAGCACCGCGACGCCGGGCATGTTCTGTGAGGTCATGGCCACCACGAACAGCGGAATGCCGATGCTGATGGTTGCGGCCAGGGAGAAGTGCGGCGTGGTCCACACCGGCGTCGCCAATTCCAGCTGAAAACCGCTGAAGTCCAACAGCCCCATGAACCCCGACAGCGCGGTGCCGACCAGCAGCGCCGCCAGCACCGCGTACCGCGGCGACAAGCGCTTGACCACCAGGTAGGTGAAGAACATCCCCAGCACCAGGGCCGTGCGGTGTTGGGCGGCGACGAAAATCTCGCTGCCGATCTTGAACAGGATGCCCGCCAGCAAGGCCGCGGCCAGGGACGCCGGAATGCGCTTGACCAGGCGCTCGAAGCTGCCGGTCAGGCCGCAGATTGTTACCAGCACCGCACAGGTGATGTAGGCGCCGATGGCTTCGCCGTAACTCACCCCGCCCAGGCTGGTAATCAACAGCGCCGCGCCGGGGGTGGACCAGGCGATGGTGATGGGCGTGCGGTAACGCAGCGACAGGCCGATGGAGCACACGGCCATGCCGATGGAAATCGCCCAGATCCACGAGGAAATTTGCCCGCTGGTCAGGCCCGCCGCTTGGCCGGCCTGGAACATCAGCACCAGGGAACTGGTGTAGCCGGTCATCATCGCGATAAACCCGGCGACGATGGCCGAGGGGGAAGTGTCCGCCAGGGGGCGCAGCTTGGTGTGGGTGGCGTCAGTCATGGCGCGGTGTCCTTGTGCCGGGGAAAAAGTGCAGCGGGAAGGACGCAAGCCTAAACGTAAACGCCGATGGCTATTGCGATACAGCCGGGTTCGCAAACGACCGTACAGTCGTGTTGCCACTATCGGTTGTGTACAATGTGCGCTGTTTTTCAGCCGATACTTGCCAGCGACCCACCGTGGCGTATTACAGTCAACGTCCTTGCCCCCGCCGTTCTCCCGATCCGAGTGCCCATGAACGAACAGTTGCAGCCCCTCAAGAAACAACCGCGCGCAGGCAAAGCCGGGCGCAGCGGAACCCAGGACGACATCGTCTATGCGCATATCTTCGAGGCCATCCTCGAACAACGCCTGGCGCCCGGGACTAAGTTGAGCGAAGAGGCGCTGGGGGAGATTTTCGGGGTCAGCCGCACCATCATCCGTCGCGCCCTGTCGCGCCTGGCCCATGAAGGGGTGGTGCTGCTGCGGCCCAACCGTGGCGCGGTAGTGGCCAGCCCCAGTGTGGAAGAGGCGCGCCAGGTGTTCTTCGCCCGGCGCCTGGTGGAGCGGGCCATCACCGAGCTGGCGGTGCAGCACGCCACGGCCGAGGAACTGGCCGAGTTGCGCCAGATGGTCAACGACGAGCGTGACAGTTTCTCGCGGGGCGACCGGGGCGCGGGTATTCGCCTGTCGGGGGAGTTCCACCTGAAACTGGCCGAGGCGGCCAAGAACACGCCGCTTATCAGCTTCCAGCGCAGCCTGGTGTCGCAGACCTCGCTCATCATCGCCCAGTACGAAAGCGGCAACCGCTCGCACTGCTCCTATGACGAGCACACCCAATTGATTGACGCCATCGAGGCCCGGGACGAAACGCTGGCGGTGAGCCTGATGATGCATCACATGGATCACATCGACAGCAAGCTCAACCTCGACGAAGAAAGCGCCTCGGATGACCTGCATGCGGTGTTCTCGCACTTGCTGCAAACCAAGAAACCGGGGCGGCCGAGCGCCAAGCTGTAGATAGACCCAGGTGCGGCCATCGCGAGCAGGCTCGCTCCCACAGAGTTCGGTGAATTCCTTGTGGGGGTGATAGCTATCTCCCTGGCCACAAAAAAATCCCCCGCCACTCAGCGTCGCGGGGGATTTTTTTGCCCGCAGAACCTAGCGCTGATGCACCAGTCTGCCCGCTGCATAGGTTTGCAGTACGGTGCGGTCATCTCCCAGGGTCATCAGCACGAACAGCGTTTCGGCGATGTTCTTCGACTGTTTGAGGCGGTAGCTGAGCAGCGGCGTGGCGTTGTAGTCGAGCACCAGGAAGTCGGCGTCGGTGCCCGGTTGCAGGGTGCCGATCTTGTCTTCCAGGCGCAGGGCCCGAGCGCCGCCCAGGGTGGCCAGGTACAGCGACTTGAATGGGCTCAGGCGCGCGCCCTGCAACTGCATGACCTTGTAAGCCTCGTTGAGGGTGTGCAGCAGGGAGAAACTGGTGCCGCCGCCCACGTCTGTGCCCAGGCCGACGTTGAGGTTGTGCTTCTCGGCCATGGGTAGGTTGAACAGGCCGCTGCCGAGGAAGAAGTTCGAGGTCGGGCAGAAGGCCACCGCCGAGCCGGTCTCGGCCAGGCGCGCGCATTCGTCGTCGCACAGATGCACGCCGTGGGCGAACACCGAACGCTCGCCGAGTAACTGGTAATGGTCGTAGACGTCCAGGTAACCCTTGCGCTCGGGGAACAGTTCCTTGACCCACGCGATCTCTTGCAGGTTTTCGCTGATGTGGGTCTGCATGTAGAGGTCGGGGTACTCGCCCAGCAGTTTGCCGGCCAGGGTCAGTTGTTCCGGGGTGCTGGTGGGGGCGAAACGCGGGGTGACGGCGTAATGCAAGCGGCCCTTGCCGTGCCAGCGCTCGATCAGCGCCTTGCTGTCGGCGTAGCCCGACTCCGGGGTGTCGGTCAGGTAGTCCGGGGCGTTGCGGTCCATCATCACCTTGCCGGCGATCATGCGCAGGTCCAGTTGCTCGGCGGCTTCGAAGAACGAGTTCACCGATTGCGGGTGCACGCTGGCGAACACCAGGGCGGTGGTGGTGCCGTTGCGCAGCAGTTCCTTGATGAAAATATCCGCCACTTCATCGGCGTGGGCCTTGTCGGCGAACTGGCTCTCGCACGGGAAGGTGTAGGTGTTGAGCCAGTCCAGCAGTTGTTCGCCGTAGGCGCCGACCATGCCGGTTTGCGGCAGGTGGATGTGGGTGTCGATCAGGCCGGGGGTAATCAGCGCGTCGGGGTAGTGCTGGACGTGCACCTCGGCGCTCAGGCCCGGCAACAGGTCGCTGGCCGCGCCGATGGCGCTGATTTGGCCGTTTTCGATCACCAGCAAGCCGTCCTCGAAGTACTCGTAGGAGGCCTCTACCCCCACCTGGGCGGGGTCGGCGATGCTGTGCAGGAGGGCGGCGCGGTAGGCTTTGCGGGTCGAAGGCATGGTCGTCTCAATGGCTGGCTTGGCTGCGGCGCGAGGCCGGCAGCAGTTTGGCGATGGGTTCGGCGCGCTCGGTGTGCTGGCCGAAACTGGCGTTATAGGTGGCGATGATTTCGCCGGCGATGGAGATGGCGATTTCCACAGGCAATTTGCCTTTGACTTCGCCGATGCCCATCGGGCAGCGCATGCGCTGCAAGGTGCTGGTGTCGAAACCGCGCTCACGCAGGCGATGCTCGAACTTGACCCGTTTGGTCTTGGAGCCGATCAGGCCGAAGTAGGTGAAGTCGTTGCGCTTGAGCAGGGCGGCGGTGAGTTCCAGGTCCAACTGATGGTTGTGGGTCATGACGATGCAGTAGCTGCCGGCGGGCAGGTGGTCGATTTCGTCCAGCGGTTCTTCGGCGACGATTTTACGCACGCCGGCAGGGATCAGCGCGGGGAATTCCTGCTCGCGCGAATCGATCCAGCGTACCCGGCACGGCAGGCTCGCCAGCAGCGGCACCAGGGCGCGGCCGACATGGCCGGCGCCGAACACGGCGATTTGCGCTTGCACCTGGCCCATGGGCTCGAACAGCAACACGGTGACGCCGCCGCAGCACTGGCCCAGGCTGGCGCCGAGGCTGAAGCGCTCCAGGTGGGTGCCCTGCTTGCCGCTGGTGAGCATGTCGCGGGCGATGTGCAGGGCCTTGAATTCCAGGTGCCCGCCACCGATGGTGTCGAAGCTCTGGGTGGCACTGACGACCATTTTCGAGCCGGCATTGCGCGGCGTGGAGCCTAGTTCTTCGATGATGGTCACCAACACGCAGGGCTCGCCTTGGTGTTGCAGGTCGGCGAGGGCGCTGATCCAGTTGTACATGTTCACCTCGGCATCGTTGTTGTCTGTTGTGGCCTCATCGCGGGCAGGCCCGCTCCCACAGGATTTGCGTGGGCACCACAAAACACTGTGGGAGCGGGCCCGCCCGCGATGGCAGCCCCCGGTGCTAAAGCGAAGCCCGCTCACCTTCAGCCGCCACCGCCACCGCCACCGCTGGCGCTACCGGCAACCGGCGCATCTGCTCGCAGCCCCACAACACCCGCTCCGGGGTGGCCGGGGCGTCGATCTTCGGTTGCTGTTTGTAGTCGCCCAGGCTGGCCACGGCGTCCTTGATGGCGCACCAGGCCGCGATGCCGAGCATGAACGGCGGCTCGCCCACGGCTTTGGAGTGGAACACGGTGTCTTCCGGGTTTTTGCGGTTTTCCACCAGGTGCACGCGCAAATCCAGAGGCATGTCGGCCACGGCCGGGATCTTGTAGCTGGCCGGGCCGCTGGTCATCAGCTTGCCCTTGGCGTTCCACACCAGCTCTTCCATGGTCAGCCAACCCATGCCCTGGATGAAGCCGCCCTCGACTTGGCCGATGTCGATAGCCGGGTTCAGCGAGGCGCCGACGTCGTGGAGGATGTCGGTGCGCAGCATTTTGTACTCGCCGGTCAGGGTGTCGACGATCACCTCGCAGCACGCCGCGCCGTAGGCGAAGTAGTAGAACGGCCGGCCGCGCGCCTGGCTGCGGTCGTAGTAGATCTTCGGGGTTTTGTAGAACCCGGTGCTCGACAACGACACCTGGGCGAAATACGCCTGCTGCACCAGGGCCTCGAAGCTCAGGATGTGGTCGCGCACCCGCACGTGGCCATTGTGGAACTGCACGTCTTCTTCGCTGACCGCGTACTTGCGCGCGGCGAACTCCACCAGGCGTTGCTTGATGATTTGGGCGGCGTTCTGCGCGGCCTTGCCGTTGAGGTCGGCGCCGCTGGAGGCGGCGGTGGGCGAGGTGTTGGGCACCTTGTCGGTGTTGGTGGCGGTGATCTGCACCCGGTCGGTTTCCACCTGGAACACCTCGGCCACCACCTGCGCGACCTTGATGTTCAGGCCCTGGCCCATCTCAGTGCCGCCGTGGTTGAGGTGGATGCTGCCGTCGGTGTAGATGTGGATCAAGGCACCGGCCTGGTTGAGGAAACTGGCGGTGAAGGAAATGCCGAACTTCACCGGCGTCAGCGCCAGGCCTTTTTTCAGGATCGGACTGTGGGCGTTGTAGCGGCGGATGGTTTCGCGGCGCTCGGCGTACTGGCTACTGTCTTCCAGTTGCTCGGTCATCTCCTCGAGCATGTTGTGCTCGACGGTTTGGTAGTAGTGGGTGACGTTGCGCTCGGTTTTGCCGTAGTAGTTGGCCTTGCGCACCGCCAATGGGTCGAGGCCCAGGTGCCGGGCGATGGCGTCCATCACTTCCTCGATGGCGACCATGCCCTGGGGGCCGCCGAAGCCGCGGTACGCGGTGTTGGAGGCGGTGTTGGTCTTGCAACGGTGGCCGTTGATGGTGGCGTCGCCCAGGTAGTAGGCGTTGTCGGCGTGGAACATGGCGCGGTCGACAATCGAGGCCGACAGGTCCGGCGAGCAACCGCAGTTGCCGGCCAGCTCCAGGGCTATACCGTGCAGGCGCCCGCGGCTGTCAAAGCCCACGTCGTACTCGATATAGAAGGGGTGGCGCTTGCCGGTCATGAGCATGTCTTCGACCCGTGGCAGGCGCATTTTTGTCGGTTGGCCGGTCAGGCGCGCGACCACCGCGCACAGGCACGCGGGGCTGGCGGCCTGGGTTTCCTTGCCGCCAAAGCCACCGCCCATGCGGCGCATATCGACGACGATGTGGTTCATCGGCACATCCAGCACCTCGGCCACCAGTTTCTGCACCTCGGTGGGGTTCTGGGTGGAGCAGTAGACGATCATGCCGCCGTCTTCGGTGGGCATCACCGAGGAAATCTGCGTCTCCAGGTAGAAGTGTTCCTGCCCGCCGATGTGCAGGTTGCCCTGGATGCGGTGCTCGGCGCCGGCCAGGGCCGTGGCCGAGTCGCCGCGTTGGTGGGTGTGGCTGTCGAGGACGAAATGGCGCTTGCGCAGGGCCTCGACTACGTCCAGCACTGGCTCCAGGTCTTCGTATTCGATGATCGCCGCCATGGCGGCGCGGCGTGCGGTGTCGAGGTTGTGGGCAGCCACCGCGAGTACCGGTTGGCCGACGAACTGCACGTCATCGATGGCCAGCAACGGATCGCCCGGCAACAGCGGGCCGATGTCCTTGAGGCCAGGAATGTCCTGGTGGGTGATGACGATGCGCACGCCCTCGATGGCGTAGCACGGCGCCGTGTCGATGCTCAGGATGCGAGCATGGGCGCGGTCCGACAGCCGTGCATAGAGGTGCAACTGGTTGGGGAATTCCAGGCGATCGTCGATGTACTGCGCTTCGCCGCTGACGTGCTTGGCCGCGCTGTCGTGCTTGACGCTGCGGCCTACGCCTGTGGTCAGGTCCTGGGCGAACAGCTCGGCCAGTTCGGCCTGGGTTTTTTCCACTGCGTGATGGTTAGACATAAGCGGTCACCCGGGTTTCGATGTGCGGTGTTTGCAGTTCGATGAAGTACTTGCGCAGTAGGTTTTGCGCGCTGAGCAGGCGGTACTCCTTGCTGGCGCGAAAATCCGAGAGCGGGGTGAAATCCTCGCCCAGGGCTGCACAGGCCTTCTCCACGGTAGCGGCGTTCCAGGTCGCGCCCCGCAGCGCCGCCTCGCAGGCTGTGGCCCGTTTCGGGGTGGCCGCCATGCCGCCGAAGGCGACGCGGGCCTCGGCCACCACACCCTGTTCGATGCGCAGGTTGAACGCGCCGCACACCGCCGAGATGTCGTCGTCCAGGCGCTTGGACACCTTGTAGGCGCGGAACGCCTGGGCGGCGCTGGCCTTGGGCACGATGATCTTCTCGATGAACTCGCTGTCCTGGCGGGCGGTGACGCGGTAGTCGATGAAGTAATCCTCCAGCGCCAGGGTGCGCCGGGTGTTGCCCTTGCACAGAACGATCTGCGCGCCGAGGGCGATCAGCAGGGGCGGCGAGTCGCCGATGGGCGAGGCGTTGCCGATGTTGCCGCCCAGGGTGCCCTGGTTGCGGATTTGCAGCGAGGCAAAGCGTTGCAGCAGTTCGCCGAAGTCCGGGTACTGGGCCTTGAGAGCCGCGTAGCAGTCGGAGAGGGCGGTGGCGGCGCCGATTTCCAGGCGATCATCGAAGTCTTCGATGCGCTTGAGCTCGGCGATGTTGCCGACGTAGATCATTACCGCCAGGGTGCGGTGCAACTGCGTCACTTCCAGGGCCAGGTCGGTGCCGCCGGCCAGCAGGCGCGCTTGCGGGTAGGCGTCGTAGAGGTCGGCCAGGTCGGCAACGGTCAGGGGCACCAGGCAACGTTTGTCGCCGCAGTTGAGCTCGCCGGTTTCGGTGGGCGCGATGGCCTTGAGGCGGGCGATGGTCTGGGCTTCTTGCGCGTCGAACTGATCGGGCTGCCGGGCGCAACAGGCCTGCTCGGCGGCCGCGAGGATCGGCCGATACCCGGTGCAGCGGCACAGGTTGCCGGCCAGGGCTTCGTGGGCCTGGTGGCGGTCGGGCGCGCAGCTGTTTTTTTGCAGGGCGAACAGCGACATCACAAAGCCCGGCGTGCAGAAGCCGCACTGCGAGCCGTGGCAATCGACCATGGCTTGCTGGACGCTGTGCAACTGGCCCTGGTGCTTGAGGTCTTCGACGCTGATGAGCTGTTTGCCGTGCAGGGACGAAACGAACGTCAGGCACGAGTTGAGGCTGCGATAGCGGATCCGCTCGCGGCCATCGGCCTGGGTGTGCAGCTCGCCCACCACCACTGTGCACGCGCCGCAATCGCCGCTGGCGCAGCCTTCTTTGGTACCGGATTTGCCCAAGTGTTCGCGCAGGTAATCGAGCACGGTCAGGTTGGGGTCCAGGGCGTGCTCACGGCGGAGTTCCTGGTTGAGTAAAAACTGGATCACGGAAGGCCTCGCAGACTCGTTTTATTGTTGTTAACCGCTGGTTGGGCCGAATCTAGTCATGTCTGACTTTTCGGTCAATTCTTTTCTGACCTAAGGGTCAGGAAATGCGGTTGCGCAACCTTGAAAGTATGGTCCAGATCCCCGTGGTTGCTGGCGCGCAACGGTTTTTCGCGGCTTCTGGGTATCGCCCAGGAGGTTGATGGCGGCCACGGTAGGTTTTCAGGTATTACGCTGCGTATTTCATGCCAATTGCGCCGTGCGGGCCCTGCGCCATCAACGGCAATTGCGCTACACTGCGCCGCTTGTACTGATCGAAGATTTCGAAGGAAAACCATGACGTTCAAGGCGCCGGACAGCCTCGCCGAGCAAATTGCTCACCACCTCGCCGAACGCATCATTCGCGGGGACCTCAAGCCGGGGGAGCGGATCCAGGAACAGAAGGTCACGCTGGCGCTTAATGTCAGCCGCGGTTCGGTCCGCGAAGCCCTGCTGATCCTGGAGCGCCGCCACCTGATCGCCATCCTGCCGCGACGCGGCGCCCACGTGACCGAACTCACCGCCCACAAGCTGCAAAGCCTGTGTACGTTGATGAGCGAGCTGTACATCCTGTTGGGCAACGCCGTGGCCAGCGGTTGGCTGGTGCAGGCGGACCTGGCGCCGTTTTTGCAAATCCAGCAGCGCCTGACCGCCAGCTATGAGCGCCAGGACATCCGCACCTTTGTCGACGACAGTTTCAGCGTGATGCGCGCCGCCTATCCGTTCGCCAACAACCCGTACCTGCAAGAGACCGTGGAAAACCTGCAACCGGCCATGAGCCGCGCGTATTTCCTGGCCCTGGAGCAGCGCAAGTCGGAGATGAGCGAGTATCTGGAACTGTTCGAGCAACTGCTGGGCGCCGTCATGGCCCGTGACCTGCCGCACATCCGTATCGTGCTCTCGGCCTACGCCCAGCGCAGTTGCAACCTGATGCTCTCTGCGTTGGCGGATGCCTAAGCGTGCGGCTCAAGTGCATCAAGTTGGCGGGGTTCAAGTCGTTCGTCGACCCGACGACGGTGAACTTCCCCAGTAACATGGCCGCGGTCGTCGGGCCTAATGGCTGCGGCAAGTCGAACATCATCGATGCCGTGCGCTGGGTGATGGGCGAGAGTTCGGCGAAGAACCTGCGCGGCGAGTCGATGACCGACGTCATCTTCAACGGCTCCACCAGCCGCAAACCTGTGAGCCAGGCCAGCATCGAGCTGGTGTTCGACAACTCCGACGCCACCCTGGTGGGCGAGTACGCGGCCTACGCGGAAATCTCCATCCGCCGCAAAGTGACCCGCGACAGCCAGAACAGCTACTTCCTCAACGGCACCAAGTGCCGGCGCCGCGACATCACCGATATCTTCCTCGGCACTGGCCTGGGGCCGCGCAGCTACTCGATCATCGAGCAGGGCATGATCTCCAAGCTGATCGAAGCCAAACCCGAGGATTTGCGCAATTTCATCGAAGAAGCGGCGGGCATCTCCAAATACAAGGAGCGGCGCCGCGAAACCGAAAACCGTATCCGCCGTACCCACGAAAACCTGGCGCGCCTGACCGACCTGCGCGAAGAGCTGGAACGCCAGCTCGAACGCCTGCACCGCCAGGCCCAGGCTGCCGAGAAGTACCAGGAATACAAGGGCGAGGAGCGCCAGCTCAAGGCGCAACTCTCGGCCCTGCGCTGGCAGGCGCTGAACGAGCAAGTGGGGCAGCGCGAGGCGATCATTGGTAACCAGGAAGTCAGCTTCGAGGCGCTGGTGGCCGAGCAGCGCAACGCGGACGCGAGCATCGAGCGCCTGCGCGACGGGCACCATGAACTGTCCGAGCGCTTCAACTTGGTGCAGGGCCGCTTCTATTCCGTAGGCGGCGACATTGCCCGCGTCGAGCAGAGCATCCAGCACGGCCAGCAACGCTTGCGCCAATTGCAGGACGATCTCAAGGAAGCCGAGCGCGCACGCCTGGAAACCGAGTCGCACCTGGGCCACGACCGCACCTTGCTGCTGACCCTGGGCGAAGAGCTGGGTTTGCTCACCCCGGAGCAGGAAGTCACCAGCGCCGCCGCCGAGGAGGCTGCCGCGGCCCTGGAAGAATCCGAAGCCACCATGCATGGCTGGCAAGAGCAATGGGACAGCTTCAACCTGCGCAGCGCCGAGCCGCAGCGCCAGGCCCAGGTTCAGCAATCGCGCATCCAGCAGTTGGAAACCAGCATGGAGCGCCTGGCCGACCGGCAGCGCCGCTTGAGCGAAGAACGCGCCTTGCTGGCGGCCGACCCGGAAGATGCAGCGATCCTCGAACTCAACGAACAACTGGCCGCCAGCGAAGCCACCCTCGAAGATTTGCAGGCCAGCGAAGAAGCCCAGGTCGAACGCCTGGAACAACTGCGCCAGGACTTGCAGCGCGCCAGCCAGAGCCAGCAGCAGGCCCAGGGCGAGTTGCAGCGCCTCAACGGCCGCTTGGCTTCCCTGGAAGCCTTGCAGCAAGCGGCGCTTGACCCAGGCACCGGCACCGCGCAGTGGTTGCGTGAGCAAGGGCTGGCCGAGCGCCCGCGCCTGGCCGAAGGCCTGAGCGTGGAAGCAGGCTGGGAGCTGGCGGTGGAAACCGTGCTCGGCGCCGACCTGCAAGCGGTGTTGGTGGACGATTTTGCCGGGGTCGACCTGGCGGGGTTCCAGCAGGGCGATTTGCGCCTGCTCAGCCCCGCCCGCGACGGCGTGCGGGTGCCGGGCAGCCTGCTGGACAAAGTCGAGGCACGGGCCGATCTGTCGCCGTGGCTGGGCCAGGTGCGGCCGGTGGAAAGCCTGGACCAGGCCCTGGCGCTGCGCGGCCAACTGGCGGCGGGCGAAAGCCTCATCAGCCGTGACGGTTATTGGGTCGGCCGGCACTTTTTGCGGGTGCGCCGCGCCAGCGAAGCCGAAAGCGGGGTGCTGGCCCGGGGCCAGGAAATCCAGCGTCTGGGGGAGGAACGCGAAGAACGCGAAGCCCTGGTCGAAAGCCTCGAGACCCAGTTGCAAACCCTGCGCGCCCAACAGCGCCAACAGGAAAACGGCCGCGAACACCTGCGCCGCTTGTTGCAGGACGAAGCACGCCAGCAAGGCGAATTGAAGGCCCAGCTCTCCGCCGGCAAGGCCAAAGCTGAGCAGTTGACCCTGCGCCGCAGCCGCCTCGACGAGGAACTGACGGAGTTGGGCGAACAGCGCGCCCTGGAGCACGAGCAGGTCGGCGAAGCGCGCTTGCAGTTGCAAGAGGCCCTCGACAGCATGGCCCTGGACACCGAGCAGCGCGAACTGCTGTTGGCCCAGCGCGACAGCCTGCGCGAGCGCCTTGACCGTGTGCGCCAGGAGTCCCGCAGCCATAAGGATCACGCCCATCAATTGGCGGTACGCCTGGGTTCGCTCAAGGCGCAGCACGACTCCACGCGCCAGGCCCTGGAACGCCTGGAGCTGCAATCAGAACGCCTGAGCGAGAAGCGCGAACAGCTGAGCCTCAACCTGGAAGAGGGCGAGGCGCCGCTGGAAGAATTGCGCCTCAAACTCGAAGAGTTGCTCGACAAACGCATGACCGTGGACGTCGAACTCAAGACCGCGCAAATTGCCCTGGAAGATGCCGACCGCGAGTTGCGCGACGCCGAGAAACGCCGCAGCCAGGCCGAGCAGCAGTCACAGTTGATCCGCAGCCAACTGGAACAGCAACGCATGGAGTGGCAGGCCTTGACCGTGCGGCGCGCGGCCCTGCAAGACCAGTTATTGGAAGATGGTTACGACCTCCATGGCGTATTGGCCACATTGGCCGCTCAAGCAAACGAGAAAGAGGCCGAAGAAGAGTTGGAACGCATCGCGGCGCGTATCCAGCGGCTGGGGGCGATCAACCTCGCGGCCATCGACGAATACCAGCAGCAATCGGAGCGCAAGCGTTATCTGGATGCCCAGAATGCCGACTTGGTGGAAGCCCTCGACACTTTGGAAAACGTGATCCGCAAGATCGACAAGGAAACCCGCAACCGCTTCAAGGACACGTTCGACCAGATCAATGGTGGGCTACAGGCACTCTTTCCAAAAGTTTTCGGTGGCGGCAGCGCTTATTTGGAACTGACGGGCGAAGATCTACTCGATACAGGGGTAACGATCATGGCGCGCCCACCGGGCAAGAAGAACAGCACCATTCATTTGCTCTCCGGCGGAGAGAAAGCCCTGACGGCCCTGGCGCTGGTATTTGCCATCTTCAAGTTGAACCCGGCGCCGTTCTGCATGCTCGACGAAGTTGACGCACCGCTGGATGACGCTAACGTTGGACGCTACGCCCGGTTGGTCAAAGAGATGTCGCAGACCGTGCAGTTCATCTACATCACCCACAACAAGATCGCCATGGAAATGGCCGATCAGTTGATGGGGGTGACCATGCATGAGCCAGGCTGTTCAAGGCTTGTGGCGGTGGACGTCGAAGAAGCGATGGCTATGGTGGAAAGTTAGGCGGCAAGTTGTAAGTGGCATGCTGCAAGCGGGTAGGTAGTTGGCTTGTGGTTTGTAGGGTTTAATCTACTGCTGCTGTAAGGGCTTTTACCGTCCAGCACGAAGATGGCTAAATGACACAATTTGCGTGTCAACATTGACAGACGGTGTAAAGTTCTCTTTGGTCGTGCTAGTTTAATGTCAATTTTTCGTATGCGTGGGCAAAACGCCTGTCAGAACATAGAGTTGGCGCCACGTTTTAAAGGGGTTTGCAGCTTGCTAAACCCTTTATTCATCAGCATTTTTCATAGAGGCACGGGATTACATGGAAATCGGTCTGCGCGAGTGGCTGATCGTCATCGGCATTGTTGTCATTGCCGGTATTCTTTTCGATGGCTGGCGCCGCATGCGTGGCGGCAAGGGCAAACTCAAGTTTCGCCTGGACCGCAACCTGTCCAATTTGCCCGATGACGACAGCGGCGGCGCTGAGCTGCTGGGGCCGCCCCGTGTGCTGGACAACCATAAAGAACCACAACTGGATGAGCATGACTTGCCATCCGTCAGCATGCCGGCCCGCGAGCCCCGTGAAGCGGGCAGCAAACGTGGCAAGCGTGGCGGCGAGCCACAGCAGGGCGACTTGAACCTCAACCTGGACTTGGAAGAAGGCCCAGGTTTCAGTGCCCGCGACACCGATTTCTCCGAAGAGCCGCGGGTGGCCAAGGCTGCCGCGGAAAAAGATCAGCCCCAGGCCGAAGAAGTCCTGGTCATCAGCGTGATCTGCCGCGACAGCGGCGGTTTCAAGGGCCCGGCCCTGTTGCAGAACATCCTGGAAAGCGGCCTGCGCTTTGGCGAGATGGACATTTTCCACCGCCACGAAAGCATGGCGGGCAACGGCGAAGTGCTGTTCTCCATGGCCAACGCGGTCAAGCCAGGGGTGTTTGACCTGGACGATATCGACCACTTCAGCACCCCAGCGGTGAGTTTCTTCCTTGGCCTGCCGGGCCCGCGTCACCCCAAACAGGCGTTCGACGTGATGGTCGCCGCCGCCCGCAAGCTGTCCCAGGAACTCAATGGTGAGCTCAAGGACGACCAGCGCAGCGTGTTGACCGCCCAGACCATCGAGCACTATCGCCAGCGCATCGTCGAATTCGAGCGCCGCGCCCTGACCCAGAAGCGTTGAGTCGCCGGCGCCGGGTTGGCTGGCGCCGCATTGAATAAACACAGAGCAGCCTCGGCTGCTCTTTTGCATTTTGAGAAAACCCCCATGACCGCCGCTCAAACCCGCATCTTGGAACTCCGTGCCGAACTGGACGAGCACAACTACCGCTACCACGTCCTCGACGAACCGAGCATCCCGGACGCCGAATACGATCGCCTGTTCCACGAACTCAAGGCCCTGGAAGCCGCCCACCCGGACTTGGTCACCAGCGACTCGCCTACTCAACGTGTGGGCAGCACAGCGCTGTCGGCGTTCACCCAGGTGCGCCATGAAATGCCGATGCTCAGCCTGGGCAATGCCTTTGAAGAAGCCGACATGCGCGAGTTCGATCGGCGGGTGGTCGAGGGCCTCGACTTGCCGGCCGGCGACCTGTTTGGCGCGGGCGCCGAGGTGCAGTACAGCTGCGAACCCAAGCTCGATGGCCTGGCGGTCAGCCTGCTGTACCAGGACGGCGTGCTGGTGCGCGGCGCCACCCGCGGCGACGGCACCACGGGTGAGGACATCAGCGTCAACGTGCGCACCGTGCGCAATATTCCGCTCAAGCTCAAGGGTTCTGGCTGGCCGGCCACGCTGGAAGTGCGCGGCGAAGTCTATATGTCCAAGGCCGGTTTCGAACGCCTCAACGCCACGCAGCTTGAGGCCGGCGGCAAAACCTTCGCCAACCCGCGCAACGCCGCGGCGGGCAGCCTGCGCCAATTGGACTCGAAGATCACTGCCAGCCGCCCGCTGGAGTTCTGCTGCTATGGCTTGGGCCAGGTCTCGGCAGAGTTCGCCGACACCCACATCGGCAACCTGCAACAGCTCAAGGCCTGGGGCTTGCCCATCAGCCACGAGTTGAAACTGGCCAACGGCATCGCACAGTGCCTGGATTACTACCGCGACATCGGCGCGCGCCGCGATGCGCTGCCCTACGAAATCGATGGTGTGGTGTTCAAGGTCAACAGCCTGGCGGCGCAGCGTGAGCTGGGCTTTCGCGCGCGCGAGCCGCGTTGGGCGATTGCCCATAAATTCCCGGCGCTGGAAGAGCTCACCGAGCTGCTGGACGTGGAGTTCCAGGTCGGCCGCACCGGCGCCGTCACGCCGGTGGCGCGCTTGAAACCGGTGAAGGTGGCCGGGGTCACGGTGGCCAATGCGACATTGCACAACATGGACGAAGTGGCACGCTTGGGCCTGATGATCGGTGACACGGTGATTATCCGCCGCGCCGGCGATGTGATCCCGCAAGTGGTGCAAGTGGTCACCGAGCGCCGCCCGGCCGATGCCCGGCCGGTGCAGATCCCCGAGTGCTGCCCGGTGTGCGGCTCTCATGTTGAACGCACACAACTGGTTAAGCGCAGCAAGGGCCGTGAAACGTTCAGCGAGGGCGCGGTGTATCGCTGCGTCGGGCGGCTGGCCTGCGGTGCGCAGCTCAAGCAGGCGATTATCCATTTCGTCTCGCGCCGGGCCATGGACATCGAAGGCCTGGGGGAGAAAAGCGTCGAGCAGTTGGTGGACGAAGGCTTGGTCCGTTCGCCTGCGGACCTGTACATCCTACGTTTCGAGCAGATCGTGGGCCTGGAAGGCTTTGCCGAGCTGTCCAGCAACAACCTGCTGGCGGCGATCGCCGACAGCAAGCGCCCGGGCCTCGCGCGCTTCATCTATGCCCTGGGCATCCCCGATGTGGGCGAGGAGACCGCCAAGGTGCTGGCGCGCTCCCTGGCCTCCCTTGAGCGCGTTCAACAGGCCTTGCCGCAGGTGTTGACCTACTTGCCGGATGTTGGCCTGGAAGTGGCCCACGAAATCCACAGCTTTTTTGAGGATGCCCACAACCGCGCGGTGATCGAGCAACTGTTGGAGCGCGGCTTGCAGATCCAGGAGCAGGGTGAGTTGGCGGCCGAGTTCGCGGCCAGCGCCACCCTCGACGGCGTGATCGACAAGCTCAACATTCCTTCGGTGGGGCCGGGTGGGGCGAAGAAGCTCGCCGACAAGTTCGGCACCTTGCAAGGGGTGATCGACGCCGATTGGCTGGACATGCGCCAGGCCCTGCCCGAGAAGCAGGCCAAGGCTGTGCGTGCGTTTTTCGATGAGCCACACCACGTCGCCCTGGCCCTGAGCATCGAGGCTCAGCTCAAGGCGTTCGGCATGCACTGGGAGAGCGAGAAAAAACAGGTCGAAGGCTTGCCGCTGGCGGGGCAGACCTGGGTGCTGACCGGTTCGCTGGAGCTGATGAGCCGCGACGTGGCCAAGGTCAAACTGGAAAGCCTGGGGGCCAAGGTCGCCGGCTCGGTGTCGGCCAAGACCCATTGCGTGGTGGCCGGGCCGGGCGCGGGCTCGAAGTTGGCCAAGGCCAATGAGCTGGGGCTCAAGGTGTTGGATGAAGCAGCGTTCGTTGCCTTCTTGGGGCAGCACAACATCGCGGTGTAAGCGGCCCGTGGGAACGATCCATGCGGGGCGTTGATCTAGTGCAGACCACTGGAGGAAATCGCCATGTACCGCTTCTTCGAGCAGCTCGGCTCGCGCATCGCCGCCCCCTTTGCGAGCGGGCCATCGCGCAACAGTAAGGTTTGGGCGTGCCGCTGCGGCCAGGCGCTGTTTTTCCGCAACAGCCAGTGCCTGGCCTGTTCCGCGGCCCTAGGCTATCAACCCGTGCCGGGGCGGCTGACGTCGCTGCAACCGGCCGATTCGCCCGAAACCTGGTGGCTGGACGCCGACCCCCAGGCCGGCGCCTTTGTGCGCTGCGCCAATCTCGACACGCCGGCGGCCTGCAATTGGCTGGTGCCGGCCGGGGAGGGCCAGGGCTTGTGCGTGGCTTGCCGATTGAATCGCACCATCCCCGATCTTTCCTTGGTAGAAAACCACGAGCACTGGCGCAAGGTAGAAATCGCCAAGCGCCGCCTCGTCGCGCAGTTGCTCGACCTGGGCTTGCCGGTCATCGCCAAGCGCGAGGACGAGGCGACGGGCCTGGCCTTCGATTTCGTCGGCACCGACCTGCAAGGGCGCAACCCCACCACCGGCCATGCCGACGGCCTGATTACCCTGGACATCAAGGAAGCCGACGACGCTCACCGCGAACGGGTGCGGGTGCAGATGGGCGAGCCCTACCGCACCTTGCTCGGGCATTTTCGCCATGAGGTGGGCCATTACTATTGGGATCGGTTAATCGCGGGCAGCCAGTGGCTGGGGCCGTTCCGCCGCGTATTCGGCGATGAGCGCGACAGCTATGCCCAAGCCCTGGAGCGGCATTACCAGCAAGGTGCACCGACGCACTGGCAGCAGGGGTTCGTCAGCGCCTACGCAACCATGCACCCGTGGGAGGACTGGGCGGAAACCTGGGCCCACTACCTGCACATGATGGATGCGGTCGATACGGCTCTGGGCTTTGGCATGAGCGCCCGGGAAATGGAGTTGGACTACCAACCGTTTCCCCTCGAAACCCTCTACGACCCGACGCATCCCGGCGGGCCGATGTTTTTGGCGTTCGTCAACGCCTGGATCGAATTGGCGGGCATGCTCAACGAGTTGTCGCGCAGCATGGGGCAGCCGGATTTCTACCCTTTTGTGCTGCCGGCGGCGGTGATTGCCAAACTGCATTTCGTGCACTTGGTGATTGCGCAGGCGGGCGGGCGGGCCGAGGCCGTGGTGCAAAGCCAGTAGGGCCGGGCGTATCGCACAAGTGCTTGAGTGCCTTCGGTTTTTTATCTGAAGGCGGTGGTTGTAACTTCTCGTCAGATCGGTACAATGGCGCGGCTCGCCTGCTGGCGAGCGTCGTTATGGTGACCCCATCGGTCCCCCCGCAACGATTACCCGTGAACCTGGTCAGAGCCGGAAGGCAGCAGCCACAGCGGGAACATTGTGTGCCGGGGTGTGGCTGGTGGGGTCGCCACCTTAACGCCAAGCCTTTTGCTTCTCGGCCTTGAGCGTCTGCTGCTGGTAGTCCTGATTCCCCTCTCTGTCTTCTTCTGAATTTCGCTCACTGCGAGTGCGGTTTGCCTGTGTCCGCAATGTGCGCCTGCGCGCCCGACAAGTGGCGCGCAAATATTCAAGGCACAGTTACCGGGGGCGATAACCGCGCCTTGTTTTTTTCTACTGGGCACTAAGGCTTGGACAAGGCCTGGTCTACCGCTGCGATCAGCTTTCCCAGATCCTTCGGGGTGGCTTTGTGTATGACACCGAACAAGTAGGCTCGCTGTTCGTCTTCATCGCCCAGATCCGCGAAAAAGGCTTTCAGTTTTACCCCCAGCACATCGGCAAGCAAGAACAGGGCTTCAACGCTGGGTGTGTAGGTGCCGGTTTCGAAGCGGCTGATGGTTTTAGGATCAAAACCGGTTTTTTCACCTAGTTCAGCCTGAGTAAGCCCCGCTACCTTGCGGTAACGCCTGATGGCTGGACCCAAACTTGAAATTTGCATCGCTTAATTCCCATTTAGAATCAAGAACTTAACGATAAATCTTCGCATTAGACAACGCCATGATTCATCACCTTGCTTTGCAAAATGTGATGTATTTCGTAGAATCGGCACTCCGGGCTGACAATCGGTGAACTGCGTTGAGAGAACAGGTTTGACGAATAGGAATCATTGTTGCCGTGTTATTCATTTAAAACAGGCACTTGGCAGTGAGTGAAGGTATTGGCCAATTGTCATCGACCTGTTTTGCTCCAGATTTGCCTGATTGCGTCATTAACCCTAGTTGAACTTCATTCCTGTGCGGGAAATGCCCGCTAAAACATTAGGCGCCTGGACCCAGGGGTGAACAACCGCTTTATCTTGCGTGTAACAGGCCCATCAACCCGCCCCGTGTCGATTCCGGGGTGGGTGTATTGAATGCTGTTTATGGAGCTTTAATGTGCGTTTAAGTTTGTCGGTCATTCTTGTTGAACAAACTTTCGCGGGCGTGCAGTGGCGTGTCGCCATGCCGGGCGCACCGGGTATGAACACGGCGTTACCCAGCACTCCTTATCATCTCTTCCGGGCGCCAGCTCTGGTCGAGCGGTCAAACCGCTAGCGACAACAGGCCTGACTCATGGATGAGCGATACCGTAGGGCTGTGGATGCAGCCGCCATCTTCTCCGAAACCGACCTTGCCGGGCGCATCACGCACGTCAACGATCAGTTCTGCCTGATTTCCGGCTATAGCCGCCAGGAACTGCTAGGGCAGGACCACCGCATGCTCAGCTCCGGCCTTCATCCGGCGGAGTTCTTCTGCACCATGTGGCGCACCATCGCCTTGGGCCATATCTGGAAAGGCGAAATCTGCAACCGCGCCAAGGACGGCAGCCTGTATTGGGTCGATAGCACCGTAGTGCCCTTGCTCGATGAGGTGACCGGGCGGGTGCAGCGTTATGTTTCGATCCGCTTCGATGTCAGCGAAAAACGCCAGCTCTTGCATTCCCTGCAGTGGCGCGTCGGCCATGACGTGCTGACCGGGTTGCCCAACCGCGCCTTTCTCTCGGACCTGCTCGACCAGGCCCTGGATTTCTCCCGGGTCGAGAATATTCCGCTGGCGGTGTGCATGCTCGACCTGGACGGCTTCAAGGCCGTCAACGATGGCTACGGCCACGCCAGTGGCGATTTGCTGCTGGTGGAAGTGGCCAAGCGCCTGCGCGGCATCATCCGCGGCGAAGATGTGGTGGCGCGGTTGGCAGGGGATGAGTTCGTCCTGATCCTGCGTTACGTGCGTGACCTGGTGGAGCTGCGCGCCGCCCTGCACCGCGTATTGGGGGCGCTGTCGGCGCCGTATTCGATACAGGGCAAGGACATCAACGTGTTCGCCAGTATTGGCGTGACCCTGTTCCCGGGCGACAACGAAGACGCCGAAACCCTGCTGCGCCATGCGGACCAGGCGATGTACGTGGCCAAGCAGAGTGGGCGCAACCGTTTTCATCTGTTCGATGTGTCCCGCGATCGCGAGGTCAAGGTCACCCACCAGACCGTCGAGCGCGTGCGCCAGGCTTTGGCGGCTGATGAGCTGTTTTTGCATTTCCAGCCGCGGGTCAACATGCGTGCGGGCGAGGTGGTGGGCTTCGAGGCGCTGCTGCGCTGGCGGCACCCGCAAAACGGCATGGTGCCCTCCCGGGATTTCCTGCCGCTGGTGCGCGAAACCGACCTGATCGTCGACATCGGCGAATGGGTGATGGAGCAGGTTTTGCAGCAGCTGCTGCAATGGCAAAGCGTGGGGCAGCGCTGGCCGGTCACCATCAATATCGCGGCGCGGCACTTCCAGCGCACGGATTTCGTTGAGCGCCTCAAGATCATCCTGGGGCGTCACCCGGGCGTGTCGCCGCAATTGCTGGACCTGGAAATCGTCGAATCCGTAGCCATCGAGAACATCCAACACGTCAGCACTTGCCTGGAAGAGTGCCAGGCCCTGGGTGTGCGCTTCTCCCTGGGGGATTTCGGCACCGGCCACTCGTCCCTGAGCTACCTCAAGCGGCTAAGCACTCACACCATCAAGATCGACAAATCCTTCGTGCGCGACATCCTCAATGACAAGGACGACCTGGCCCTGGCCACAGCGGTGATCGGCCTGGCGCGGGCGTTTGGCCGCGAGGTGGTTGCCGAAGGCCTGGAAACTCTGGAACACGGCCAATTGTTACTGGGGTTGGGCTGTGAAGTGGCCCAGGGCTATTTCATTTCAAGGCCGATGCCGGCGGCAGAAGTGTCGAGCTGGGTGGCGGGGTTCCGGGCCCCGGCGCAGTGGCAGGCGCTGGCGCAAGAGGCCTAGGGCTGGGCGAAGGCGTCCGGGTCCTGCTCCACGGAGCCGGTATAGAGCTGGATGATGGCGTCGATTTCCCCCGACATCTTCATCTTCAGCAAAGTGCGCAGGATGCGTTGTACCGGCAGTTTCGGATCGTTGCGCACGTAGCAACCCACGCTTTGTTCCTGGAGGATGGCCACACCTTGCAGGCGCTGCTCGGCGCTGAGCTTCTGGTTGAACCAATCCAGGCTCCACTGGTTACTTACCGCGTAGCGGTAGCGCCCGGCCAGCAGTTTTTCCAGGACCTGTTCCTGGCTGCGGGCGTCGTCGCGGTACAGGTGGCCGCTGTCGAACAGCGGCTGCAAACTGGGGTAGGTGTAATTGAGCACGGCCCCGATGTTTTGCGGCGCCAGGCTTTCGAGGGTCACCGGTGTGGCGTGGGCGTTGGTACTGACCAGCCAGTCACGCTGGAAGAGTAGCGGGATACTCCAGATGTAATCCCCCGACTGGTTCGGCAGCCACGACTGCGCGGCATAACAGCGCACATCGATATCGCCGTGCTCCATGGCGGTTTGTACCCGGGCGCGGGCCATGACGTGGAACTCGACGGGGTGCCCGACCTGGGTGGCCAGGCTCACCATCATGTCGTGGAGGATGCCCTGGGTCGGCTTGCCCTGGTCGATCTGCACCATCGGCATGGCCCAACTGTCGCTGATGGCGAACCGCAGGGGCGTTTGCGCGGCGATGCTGTCGCTACTTAGCAGCATCAGGGCGGCCCATATCCAATACATAAACACTCCGTGTTGAGCACGCTAAGGGCCGATTAAACCCCGCCCCGAAAGCAGCTTAGCCAGATTAGGCGAGCACGCCGGATGCAATTTCGCCCTTGCTCCGCTAGCATTGGCGGCTTCCGCTTCCCAGTTGCGACGGTTTTCGATGAGTTATCAGGTTCTTGCACGTAAATGGCGCCCGCGCTCGTTCCGCGAAATGGTCGGCCAGACCCATGTGCTCAAGGCTCTGATTAATGCCTTGGACAGCCAGCGGCTGCACCACGCCTACCTGTTCACTGGCACGCGCGGGGTGGGCAAGACTACCATTGCGCGGATAATTGCCAAGTGCTTGAACTGTGAAACCGGCATCACCTCCACCCCCTGTGGCACCTGCTCGGTGTGCCGGGAGATCGACGAGGGCCGGTTCGTTGACCTGATCGAGATCGACGCCGCCAGCCGCACCAAGGTCGAGGACACCCGCGAGTTGCTGGACAACGTGCAGTACGCCCCTAGCCGCGGGCGCTTCAAGGTCTACCTGATCGACGAAGTGCACATGCTCTCCAGCCACTCGTTCAACGCGCTGCTCAAAACCCTTGAAGAGCCGCCGCCCTACGTCAAGTTCATCCTTGCGACCACGGACCCTCAGAAACTTCCTGCAACAATTTTGTCCCGTTGCCTACAGTTCTCGCTGAAAAATATGACCCCCGAGCGCGTGGTCGAGCACTTGACCCATGTGCTCGGGGTGGAAAACGTGCCGTTCGAGGACGACGCCCTATGGCTGTTGGGCCGCGCCGCCGATGGCTCGATGCGCGACGCCATGAGCCTGACCGACCAAGCCATCGCCTTCGGTGAAGGCAAAGTGATGGCGGCGGACGTGCGGGCGATGCTCGGCACCCTCGATCACGGCCAGGTGTATGACGTGCTCCATGCGCTGCTCGATGGCGATGCCAAGGGCTTGCTCGAAGCCGTGCGCCACCTCGCGGAGCAGGGCCCAGATTGGAACGGCGTGCTCTCGGAAATTCTCAACGTGCTGCACCGCGTGGCCATCGCCCAGGCCTTGCCCGAAGGCGTTGATAACGGCCATGGCGACCGCGACCGTGTGTTGGCTTTGGCCCAGGCCTTGCCAGCCGAGGATGTGCAGTTTTACTACCAGATGGGCCTGATCGGGCGCCGTGACCTACCCCTGGCGCCAGACCCGCGCGGCGGCTTTGAAATGGTCCTGTTGCGCATGCTGGCCTTCCGCCCGGCGGACAGCCAGGACGCACCGAGGCAGCCGCTAAAGCCAGTGGGAATCAGCCAAGCCACAGTTGATTCCGCCAACGCAGTGGCAGCCACACCGCGTGTGGCTGCCGTCGTGGCCCCCACTCCGGTAGAGGTTGCGCCGGTTGCGTCGGCAGTTGTCGCCGCGCCTGAGTCGGTTGCGCCTGTGGTGCAGCCTGTGGTCGCAGCGGTTGCACCGGCCGAGGAAGTGGTCGACCTGCCCTGGAACGACCCGGTTGCACCCCAGGACGAGCAACAGCCCGCCAGCGAGCCGGTGCTGGAAACGGTCGCCGAACAACCCGACCTGACCCCCATGCCGGCCCTGACCCCCGACAGCGTGGTGCCGGACGCCCCCGAGTGGGCCGCCGCGCCTATCCCCGAGCCTTCCGTGGCCGAGGTGGATGCCGCCACGCCGGGCGCGGACCTGGACGACGAGCCGCCGCTGGACGAAGACTACATCGAGCCGGACATGGACTCGGCCTACAGCTACCTCGATGAGTTGGCCAGCGAACACACCGCCGAGCCGGCCGCCGAACCCGAGCCGTTGCCCGCCGCCGCGCCGGCCACCGGCCTGGCGCTGGAGTGGTTGCACCTGTTCCCGAAACTGCCGATTTCCGGCATGACCGGCAGCATCGCCGCCAACTGCACCTTGATGGCGGTGGAGGGCGACCACTGGTTGCTGCACCTGGACCCGGCCCACAGTGCGTTGTTCAACGCCACCCAGCAACGGCGCCTCAACGATGCGCTGAACCAGTATCACCAGCGCACGCTGACCATCAGCATTGAATTGATTAAGCCCGAGCAGGAAACCCCAGCCCAGGCAGCCTCACGCCGGCGCGGCGAGCGCCAGCGCGAGGCGCAGGAGTCGATCCATGGCGATCCGCTCATCCAGCAGATGATCCAGCAGTTTGGCGCGGTGGTCCGCCAGGATACTATCGAGCCCGTCGACGCCCCGGTGAGCCAGGGCTCATGAACTGAAGGGCATCCGGCCCCCTGGCCGGGTGCTGTGTTTATCCAAGTACTTTGAGGTGATTCCCATGATGAAAGGTGGCATGGCCGGCCTGATGAAGCAGGCGCAGCAGATGCAGGAAAAAATGGCCAAGATGCAGGAAGAACTGGCCAACGCCGAAGTGACCGGCAAGGCAGGTGGCGACATGGTTACCGTGGTGATGACCGGCCGCCATGACGTCAAGCGCGTCAGCATCGACCCGACGCTGCTTGAAGGCGTCAGCGAAGACGACCGCGAAGTGCTTGAAGACCTGTTCGCCGCCGCGGTCAACGACGCAGTGCGCAAGATCGAAGCCAACAGCCAGGACAAAATGTCCGGCATGACCGCGGGCATGCAATTGCCGCCGGGCATGAAATTGCCGTTCTGATTCGCGTCCGCGCATCCGATGAGCTACACAAAATGCCAGGCCTCGTGCCTGGCATTTTTATTGGCGCACCAGAAACATCGAACCGTCGGTCGCTAATAGCGGTCTGCTACCTGTACCGTCCCATCCCTTACCCAAAGGAGACGATTTCATGTCCCAGCCCTTGACCCTCAATCAGCGCGTAGTCCTGGCCTCGCGCCCGACCGGCGCGCCGGTGCCCGAGAACTTTCGCCTGGAGCGCGTGGCGTTGCCGGACTTGGCCGACGGCCAGGTACTGCTCAAGACCCTGTACCTGTCGCTGGACCCCTACATGCGCGGACGTATGAGCGACGCTCCGTCCTACGCGGCGCCGGTAGAAATCGACGAGGTGATGACCGGTGGCGCTGTCAGCCGGGTCGAGCGTTCGCTCAACCCGCGCTTCGAGGCGGGCGACTTGGTGGTGGGCGTCACGGGGTGGCAAAGCCATAGCATCTCAGACGGGCGCAACCTGATCCCGGTGCCCTCGGGCCTGCCCAGCCCTTCCATGGCCCTGGGTGTGTTGGGCATGCCCGGCATGACGGCCTACATGGGCCTTATGGATATCGGTCAGCCCAAGGCTGGTGAAACCCTGGTGGTGGCGGCCGCCTCCGGCGCGGTGGGCTCGGTGGTCGGCCAAGTGGCGAAAATCAAGGGTTTGCGCGTGGTGGGTGTGGCCGGCGGCGCGGACAAGTGCCGCTATGTGGTCGAGGAGTTGGGCTTTGATGCCTGCATTGACCACAAGCGCGAGGATTTCGCCGAGCAACTGGCCCAGGCCTGTTTCAAGGGCGTCGATATCTACTTCGAGAACGTCGGAGGCAAGGTCTTCGATGCAGTGGTGCCGCTGCTCAACCCGCGGGCGCGGATTCCGCTGTGTGGCTTGATCGCCCAATACAACGCCCACGTGGCGCCCACCGGGCCGGATCGCCTGCCGCTATTGCAGCGCACTCTGCTGACCAAGCGGGCGCGGATCCAGGGGTTTATCGTGTTTGACGACTATGGCGATCGCCAGCCGGAATTCATCAGTGCCATGGCGCCCTGGGTACGCGAGGGCAAGGTGAAGTTTCGCGAAGACGTGGTCGAAGGCCTGGAGCATGCGCCCGAGGCGTTCATCGGCCTGCTGGAGGGGCGTAACTTCGGCAAATTGGTGGTACGGGTGGCCCAGGGCTGACGGGCGGGCCGGCATTTGACGCTGGCCGGGGGCGCGGGTATAAACCGCGTCTCGTTGTTTTTGTCGGACTTTTTCCCATGAGCTTCAGCCCCCTGATTCGCCAACTGATCGACGCCCTGCGTACTTTGCCTGGCGTGGGTCAGAAAACCGCCCAGCGTATGGCGCTGCAACTGCTTGAGCGCGATCGTAGCGGCGGCTCGCGCCTGGCCCAGGCCCTGAGCCAGGCCATGGAAGGGGTGGGCCACTGCCGCCTGTGCCGCACGCTGACCGAGGACGACCTTTGCCCGCAATGCGCCGACCCGCGTCGCGACGACACGCTGTTGTGCGTGGTGGAAGGGCCGATGGACGTGTACGCGGTAGAGCAGACCGGTTATCGCGGCCGCTATTTTGTGCTCAAGGGCCACTTGTCGCCGCTGGATGGGCTGGGCCCGGAAGCCATCGGCATTCCGCAACTGCTGGCGCGCATCGAAGAGCAGGGGAGCTTTAGCGAAGTGATCCTGGCCACCAACCCGACAGTAGAGGGGGAGGCGACGGCGCACTACATCGCCCAACTGCTCAACAATAAAGGCCTGATCGCCTCGCGCATCGCCCACGGGGTACCGTTGGGTGGCGAGTTGGAGTTGGTGGATGGCGGTACGCTGGCCCACTCGTTTGCCGGGCGCAAACCCATCGCTTTGTAGGCGGCAGGATTGCCCCGGGTAGGTAGCCGTAACCCTTACTTGTCGGTCAACGCAAACTGGGTCAGGCAGAACGTCGGGATGCCCATGTCTTGCAGGCGTTGGGAACCGCCCAGTTCCGGCAGGTCGATGATGGCGGCGGCTTCAAAAATCCGCGCGCCCATGCGCCGCACCAGGTTGGCGGCGGCGATCAGGGTGCCGCCGGTGGCGATCAGGTCATCGAACATCAGCACCGAGTCCCCCTCGCACAGGCTGTCGGCATGCACTTCCAGGAAGGCTTCGCCGTATTCGGTCTGGTAGCCCTCGGCCAGAACGTCGGCCGGCAACTTGCCCTGCTTGCGAAATAGCACCAGGGGTTTGTTCAACTGGTAGGCGATGATCGCGCCGATCAGAAACCCGCGGGCATCCATCGCACCGATATGGCTGAAATCGGCCTCAACGTAGCGGTGGGCGAAGCTGTCGGCCACCAGGCGCAGGGCCTTGGGCGACTGGAACAGCGGGGTGATGTCGCGAAAAATCACGCCCGGCTTGGGGAAGTCCACCACGGGGCGGATTAGGGATTTGATGTCGAAACTGTCGAAGGGCATCGTCGGGAGTCCAGGCAGGGCTACAAACGCGGCAGTATAACCGCGGCCACGCCTGATGGCGCGGCCGGGCAGGGGTTAGCCTTCGACCGAACCGCCCGCCAGGGCGCAGAGTTGGATCGGGTCGAGGATGTGTACTTCCTTGCCTTCGGCCGCCAGCAGTTCGTTTTGCTGGAAACGGGTAAACACCCGCGACACGGTTTCCACCGCCAGGCCCAGGTAGTTGCCGATTTCGTTGCGCGACATGCTCAGGCGGAACTGATTGGCCGAGAACCCACGCGCACGGAAACGCGCCGACAGGTTGACGAGGAAGGTGGCGATGCGCTCGTCGGCGGTCTTTTTCGACAGTAACAGCATCATTTGCTGGTCGTCGCGGATCTCGCGGCTCATCACGCGCATCAGTTGGCGGCGCAACTGGGGCAGTTGCAGGGCCAGTTCGTCGAGGCGCTCAAAGGGGATTTCACATACCGACGTGGTTTCCAAGGCCTGGGCCGACACCGGATGCTTTTCGGTGTCCATGCCCGACAAGCCGACCAGTTCGCTGGGCAGGTGGAACCCGGTGATCTGTTCTTCGCCGCTGTCGCTGAGGCTGAAGGTCTTCAAGGCGCCTGAGCGTACTGCAAAGACGGAATCGAAGGCGTCGCCCTGGCGAAATAGAAATTCGCCCTTTTTCAGTGGGCGGCCGCGTTTAACGATTTCGTCCAGCGCATCCATGTCTTCCAGATTCAGCGAAAGTGGCAGGCAGAGAGGAGCCAGGCTGCAATCCTTGCAATGAGCCTGGTTGTGAGCGCGCAGTTTAACTGGCTCGGACATTTCTTAAATCCTTGTGGGAAATCACACATAAGTCGCAAGGGTAACTCACGGGAGGACATTGAAGCCAGCCTATCGCGTAATGGCATGCGGCCATGTTTTGCCCGGGTGCTCTCAAGTTTTCCCGGTAGCGGCCGATCAAAAGCTATCGCCAGAACTGTCAAGGAGCTTGAATTATGTGGGTTATAGGGGGCGTCACTATCGGCGGAAATGGCTTTTCGCCGGTCGTCGGTTCCGCAGCTAATACCGTTGAGAAGGATGCGGGTGCGACGAAAGAGCAGGGCGCGGTGGCGGCGGTCGATGCCAGCAAGCCGGCCGAAGGGGTGTCGGTGACCTTTTCCGGGGCGGCGCTGAAGATGGCGGCTGAGGCCAAGAAAGCCGACCAGAGCAACAGCGATATCGAGGAGAGTGGCCTGGACAAGAACATCCAGGAAATCCTCAAGACCATTCGCGCGTTGAAGCAGCAGATCGCCGAGAAAATGGCCGAGATGCAGGCGGCAATGGCGGATAAGAGCCTGAGCCCGGAGCAGATGCAAGCCAAAGTCAGTGCGCTGCAATCGACGCTTTCGGCATTGAACGCCGGCCTGACTAGCGCTAATGCGTCTCTGCTCAAGGCAATAAAAGACGCCAGCCCCGAAGCAGCGATGAAGGCTGGCGCCCTGGCGGCAAAATGACGCGCCGCGCCTGACTTCTTTTTTTGGGGGGAGGTAAACCTGTTTGCTCCCCCTGGCTCAGGCTTTTGACTACCGGGTTAGTTCTTCAGATGACCCGCGAAAACCGCTGGCGATTCTGCTGTTCCAGGTACGCATCGAACACCATGCACACCGAGCGCACCAGCAGGCGACCGGCGGGCAATACCTGAATGCGTTCGTCGTTCAGTTCAATCAAACCGTCATCGGCCATGGCCTGCAATTGCGGCCAGAGCTGCACGAAGTAGCCTTTGAAGTCGATGTTGAAGGTTTGCTCGATCTCATAGAAGTCCAGGCTGAAACGACAGATCAACTGCTGGATCACCTCACGGCGCAAGCGGTCGTCCTGGTTGCAGATCAGCCCACGGCTGGTGGCCAGTTGGGCGCCGCCCAGGGCATTTTGGTACTGGTTCAAGTCGCTGGCGTTCTGGCAGTACAGGTCGCCGATCTGGCTGATGGCCGACACGCCCAGGCCGATCAGGTCGCAATGACCGTGGGTGGTGTAGCCCTGGAAGTTGCGTTGCAGGGTCGATTCTTCCTGGGCGATGGCCAGTTCATCGTCGGGCAGGGCGAAGTGGTCCATGCCGATGTAGCGGTAACCGGCGGCGGTCAGTTGCTCGATGGTGCGTTCGAGCATGCGCAGTTTGTCGGCCGGGGCCGGCAGTTCGTCGCTGTTGATGCGCCGTTGCGGCATGAACCGCTCGGGCAAGTGGGCGTAGTTGAACACCGAGAGCCGGTCCGGTTGCAGGCGGATCACTTCTTCCACGGTGCGGGCGAAGTTCTCCGGGGTTTGCTTGGGTAGGCCGTAGATCAGGTCGATATTGATCGAGCGAAATTGCAGGGTGCGCGCCGCTTCGATCACCGCGCGGGTTTCTTCCAGGCTCTGCAAGCGGTTGACCGCCCGCTGCACCTCGGGGTCGAGGTCTTGCAGGCCGATGCTGACACGGTTGAAGCCTAGCTCGCGCAACAGGCCCATGGTCGACCAGTCGGCCTCGCGCGGGTCGATCTCGATGCCGTAGTCACCGGAGTCGTCGTCCAGCAGGTTGAAGTGCTTGCGCAATTGCGCCATCAACTGGCGCAACTCGTCGTGGCTGAGAAAGGTCGGCGTGCCGCCGCCAAAGTGCAGTTGCTCGACGGTCTGGTTGGGGTCCAGGTGGCAGGCGATCAGTTGGATTTCCTGCTCCAGGCGTTGCAGGTAGGGCGCCGCGCGGCCACGGTCTTTGGTGATGACTTTGTTGCAGGCGCAGTAGTAGCAGATGTTGGCGCAGAACGGCACGTGGACATACAGCGACAGTGGGCGCACGGCTTTGCGGCTGTCGCGCAAGGCATGGAGCAGGTCGAAGGTGCCGACCTGGCTGCCGAACTGGACGGCGGTCGGATAAGAGGTGTACCGAGGCCCCGCCAAGTCGTAGCGGTGGATCAGGTCTGAGTCCCAACGAATGGCGTCGAGCATGCGGGCGTTCCCCCGGATAGGCTTGCAATGGCAGCGAGTCTAGGGGGTTCACATGATGGTCATCTTGATTTGTATCAACGCTGTCCGGGGGCCTGAGACGCTCGGTCGCATGGCCGCGCGGGCAGGAAAACGCTAGTGCCCCATCAGCCAATGCTGGTGCGGGCCGGGCAGTGTCCACAGGCCGAACAGGATCACCAGCAGGCCACCGGCCATGCGCACGCTGCGCTTGCGCAGCAGCGCCGTGACCCGCTCGGCGGCCAGCCCCGTGGCTAGCAATACGGGCCAGGTGCCGAGGCCGAAGGCGAGCATCAGCAAGGCGCTGTCCACGGCGTTGCCCTGGCTTGCCGCCCACAGGAGGGTGCTGTAGACCAGCCCGCACGGCAGCCAGCCCCACAGTGCGCCCAGCAACAAGGCGCGAGGCAGGCTGGATACCGGCAGCAAACGGTTGGCAAACGGCTGGATATGCCGCCACAGGCCGCGCCCGAGGCCTTCGATGCGGGTCAGGCCGCTCCACCAGCCCGCCAGGTACAGGCCCATGGCGATCAACAGCAACCCGGCGAGGACGCGCATGACCGTCGCCATCGGGCCGCTGGCCACGGCCCAGCCGGCCAGGCCTATCAGCAGGCCGGCGGTGGCGTAGCTGAGGATGCGCCCCAGGTTGTACGCCAGCAGCAGGCGAAAGCGTCGCGCCCGTTGTTCCTTGGGGATGGCCAGGGTGAGGGCGCCCATCAGGCCGCCGCACATGCCCAGGCAATGGCCGCCGCCGAGCAGGCCGAGGATCAGCGCGGAAACCAGCAGCGGTGCCAGTTCAAGCATGGGGGGCCTGGTCTTTGTCGGCAGGAGGAGTTGGGGTGTTCGGCGGGCCATCGGCCTCGTCGACGGCGGCCAGGTGCTTGGGGTCCTGGTCGTCGAACAGCACGCTGTGGGCCGGGCCGTCGAGGTCGTCGTACTGGCCGCTGTCCACGGCCCAGAAGAAGATGTAGACCGCGATGGCGACGATCAACAGCGCGGCCGGGATCATTACGTAAAGCGCTGGCATGGCTGGACTCCGTGCCCGCCCGGTTCAGGCCGGGAGTGGGCGGGTGGCTGAAGGGGCGTTGGCGCCCGGCGCGCTCGGCATGCGAGTCAGGCGCAGGGCGTTGAGGACCACGATCAACGAACTGATGGACATGCCCACCGCCGCCCAGATCGGAGTAATCCAGCCCAGGGCGGCGAACGGCAACATGAGGCCATTGTACAGGCCGGCCCACAGCAGGTTCTCGATGATTATCCGGCGCGTGCGCCGCGCCAGGGTAAAGGCCTGCACCAGCGCGTCGAGGCGATTGGACAGAAGTACGGCGTCGGCGCTGGTTTTCGCCAGGTCGGTGGCCGAGCCCATGGCCACACTGATGTCGGCGGCGGCCAGCACCGGCACGTCGTTGACCCCATCACCCAGCATCAGCACCTTGCGGCCTTCTGCGTGGAGGCTTTGCAGCACCTTGAGTTTGTCGTCGGGGCGCAAGCCGCCGCGGGCTTCGTCGATGCCCAGTTCGGCGGCGACACTGGCCACCATCGGTGAGCTGTCGCCGGACAGCAGCAGGGTGCGCCAGCCCCGGGCCTTGCAGGCGGCCAGCAGGTCGGGCGCGTCAAGGCGCAAACGGTCATCCAGGACCAGCCAAGCCAGTGCGCCCTGGGTATCGCCGAGCAACAGCCATTGCCCGTGCTCGTCCGGCATGGCCGGCACCGCGCAGCCGCTGAGGGCGCAAACAAACCCCGGTTGGCCGATACGCAGGCGTTGCTCGCCGACCCGCCCTTCCAGGCCTAGGCCGGGGGTGCTGAGCACTTCCTCGGCGGCCAGGGGCGCACGGCCAAAGGCGCGGGCGATGGGGTGTTCGGAGCGGTTTTCCAGGGCGGCGGCCAGGGCCAGGCACTGGTCGCTGTCCAGCGCCCCGAGGGGGCGGATGGCGCGTAGGGTCAGGCGACCTTCGGTGAGGGTGCCGGTTTTGTCGAAAATCACCGTGTCGATCTGGTTCAGGCCTTCGAGTACATGGCCGCGGGTCAGTAGCAGGCCGAGCTTGTGCAGGGTGCCGGTGGCGGCGGTCAGCGCCGTCGGGGTGGCCAGGGACAAGGCGCACGGGCAGGTGGCCACCAGCATGGCCAGCACAATCCAGAAGGCCCGCGACGAATCCAGCTCCCACCACAGCACGCCGATGGCGGCGGCGGCGATCAGGGAGAACAGCAAGAACCATTGGGCGGCGCGGTCGGCGATTTGCGCCAGGCGCGGTTTTTCGGCTTGGGCGCGGTCCAGCAGGCGCACGATGGCGGACAGGCGCGTGTCGTGGCCCAGAGCCAGTACTTCGACGGTCAGTGCGCCTTCGACGTTGAGGGTGCCAGCGGTGACCGCATCGCCTTGGCTGCGGGGTTGGGGCAGGTATTCGCCAGTGAGCAGGGATTCATCGACGCTGGATTGGCCGTCGAGAATCCGCCCGTCCGCCGGCAGAATCGCGCCGGGGTGTACCAGCACCTTGTCACCCAGGCGCAGTTCGCTGAGCAAGATGCGCTCGCTCTGGCCGTCATCGCTCAGGCGCAGGCATGAGGCAGGCAGCAGGTTGACCAGTTGCGCGGTGGCGGCGGCGGTGCGTTCGCGGGCGCGCCGCTCCAGGTAACGCCCGGCCAGCAGGAACAGGGCGAACATGCCCACCGCGTCGAAGTACAACTCGCCGACGCCGGTGATCGAGGTCCAGATCCCGGCCACGTAAGCGCCGCCAATGGCCAGGGACACGGACACGTCCATGGTCAGGTGGCGGGTGCGCAGGTCGCGCACGGCGCCCTTGAAGAACGGCGCGCAGCTGTAGAACACGATGGGCGTGGTCAGGAACAGCGCAACCCAGCGCAGGATGGTGTGCAACTCGGGGCTGAGGTCGATGTTGAATTCCGGCCAGGTGGCCATGGTTGCCATCATCGCCTGGAACCACAGCAGGCCCGCCAAGCCGAGCTGGCGCAAGGCCAGGCGATTTTCGCTGGCCAGTTGTTCGCTGGCGCGGTCGGCCTGGTAGGGGTGGGCGGCGTAGCCAATATGGCGCAACTCACTGAGGACTTGGCTCAGGGGCAGGTCGCTGTCGGCCCAGCGCACATGCAGGCGATGGTTGGACAGGTTCAGCCGCGCCTCGGCCACGGCGGGCAGGCCGCGCAGGTGTTTTTCGATCAGCCAGCCGCACGCAGCGCAACTGATGCCTTCCATCAGCAAGGTGGTTTCGGCTAGGTCGCCGTCATGGCGTACGAAGGGTTTTTGCACGTCGGCGCGGTCATACAGCGCCAGTTCGTCGACTAACTGCACCGGCAAGGCTTCGGGGTTGGCCGACGCCTCGCTGCGGTGCTGGTAATAGCTTTCCAGGCCCCCGGCGACAATCGCCTCAGCCACGGCTTGGCACCCGGGGCAGCACATCTCCCGCACCTGGCCGAGCACGACGGCGGTGAAACGGCTGCCGGGCGGGACGGGCAGGGCGCAGTGGTAGCAGGGCGTCGGGGAGGTCATGGCGGTGGGTCTGTGTCGTCTGGGGGGGCCTTAGCGCGGGCAAGCCCGCTCCCACAGGCGACCTCGGTCAAATGTGGGAGCGGGCTTGCCCGCGATGCGCGAAGGGCGGGTGTTACTTCTTCAGATCTTCGGCGCCTTGCAGGGGTTCATCGCCGAGCAGTAGGTCCTTGTCGTGGCTGACCTGTTCTTCCTCGAACATGCGCCAGGTCTTGCCGTCCTGCACGCCCAGCAGTTCAACGAAGCGGCGGCCTTCGACCTTGTCGGTCAACTGGCCGATGTAGCGGCCCGGCTCGTTGGCGGTTTGGGTCAGGGTGATCTTGCGGTCCTTCTCCGGTTGGGTCGGGGAGATCAGGTTCAACTCCACGGTGGCCGGTGCGCTGTTGCCGCTCAGGCGCAGATCGACTTCGCCGGTGACGTCGTCCAGGTGCATGCTGGCGCGCAGTTCCAGGGTCTGGGCCAGCAGTTCGCGGTCCAGGGAGCGGTTGATGCCTTTGCCGGCCTCGTAGTAGTTGTCGTTGACCAGGTTGTCCGGGTTATTCACCGCGATGGTCACCATCGACAGCGTCAGGGTCACCGAGCAGGCGAGGATAGCGATGATGATCCACGGCCAAAGGTGCTTGTACCAGGGGCTTGTGGCGTTTGCTGCAGGCATGGCGACTTCTCTCAACGAATTTGTGGACCGATGAATCGGCTCTTGGCTTCAACGTGGACGCTGTCGTTATCGGCATCTTTGAGGATGAATTTCACCTCGTTGGTGCTCGATGGCAATTGCTCCGGTGCGCTGGACAGTTCAACCGGCTGGGTGAAGATCTCCCCAGCGGCGACTTTGATTTCCCGCTTGCCTTGCAGCTTGAGGTCGGGCAGACCTGTGGCGTCGAGCAGGTAGGTGTGATCGCGTTGGTCCTTGTTCATGATCTTGAGGCTGTAGACGTTTTCGATCCGCCCTTCGGCGTTCTCGCGGTACAGCACGCGGTCTTTGCTGACGTCGAAACCCACCAGCGAACGCATGAAGAAGGCTGCGACCAACAGGCTAATCATCGTCAGCAGCACCAGGGCATAGCCGATCAGGCGCGGGCGCAGTTTATGGGTTTTCTGCCCCGAAAGGTTGTGCTCGGTGGTGTAGCTGATGAGGCCACGCGGGTAGTTCATCTTGTCCATGATGCTGTCGCAGGCGTCGATACAGGCGGCGCAGCCGATGCACTCGATCTGCAGGCCGTCGCGGATGTCGATGCCGGTCGGGCAGACCTGCACGCACATGGTGCAGTCGATACAGTCACCCAGGCCCTGAGCCTTGTAGTCGGCGCCTTTCTTGCGCGGGCCACGGACTTCGCCGCGACGCGGGTCGTAGGAGACGATCAGGGTGTCTTTGTCGAACATCACACTCTGGAAGCGCGCATAGGGGCACATATAAATGCACACCTGCTCGCGCAGCCAGCCGGCGTTGCCGTAGGTGGCGAGGGTGAAGAAACCGACCCAGAAATACGACCAGCCATCGGCCTGGCCGGTGAAGAAGTCGATCACCAATTCGCGGATCGGCGAGAAATAGCCGACGAAGGTCAGGCCAGTGACGAAGCCGATACTCAGCCACAGCGTGTGTTTGCTGAGCTTGCGCACGAACTTGTTGGCGCTCATGGGCGCCTTGTCCAGCTTTATGCGTTGGTTGCGGTCGCCTTCGGTGACCTTTTCACACCACATGAAAATCCAGGTCCACACGCTTTGCGGGCAGGTGTAGCCGCACCACACGCGCCCGGCGTAGACCGTGATGAAGAACAGGCCAAAGGCACTGATGATGAGCAGGCCAGACAGGAGGATGAAGTCCTGGGGCCAGAAGGTCGCGCCAAAAATGAAGAATTTGCGTTCCGGCAGGTTCCACCAGACCGCCTGGTGGCCGCCCCAGTTGAGCCATACCGTGCCGAAATACAGCAGGAACAGACCGGCACCGCCCACCATCCGCAGGTTGCGGAACAGGCCGGTGAAGGCGCGGGTGTAGATTTTTTCCCGAGAGGCGTAGAGATCGACGCTGTTATTAGAGTTTTTGGCAGGCGGGGTAACGTCGTGTACTGGAATCTGATTGCTCATCATTGCATCCCACGGCAGTGGAAAATTGCCTCGGTCAGTGCATGCCAACCGCGGTCAGAAGGGTATTGCAGTGGCGCAATGATACGCCTGTAGCTCTAACGTGCGGGTGCGACCTTTGGTCGCGTTGGGCGGCTGGCTGAGATGGTGTAGCAAATGGTGCAAATCTTGATCCGGGTCAATTGACTTGTCGAGAGTGGATCGTTTTGCATTACCCGAAATGAAAACGGCCCCGCCAGTTGCCTGGCGGGGCCGTTTCGTTCTACGCCGTTGCCTTACTTGGCTTCGGCAGCCTTGTCCGCGTGGGACAGGCTGTACACATAGGCGGCGAGCAAGTGGACCTTGTCGTTACCTTGCAGGTCTGCCTGGGCAGGCATTTGGCCCTGGCGACCGTGGCGGATGGTCTGCTGCAGTTGAGCGAAGCTCGAACCGTAGATGAACGCAGCCGGGTGGGTCAGGTCAGGCGCGCCCATGGCGGGGGTGCCTTTGCCTTCGGGGCCGTGGCAGGCCACGCAGTTGGCGGCGAACAGCTTCTGGCCAGCGACAGGGTCGGCCTTGGCATTTTCCGGCAGCTTGCGGCCGTCGAGGTTGAGCAGCACGTAGGCAGCCACATCGCTGACGCCTTGTTCGCCGATCACTTCGGCCCAGGCCGGCATGATGGCGTGGCGGCCAGCCATGATGGTTTGCTTGATCTGCTCAGGCGTACCGCCCCAGCGCCAGTCGGCGTCGGTCAGGTTAGGGAAACCGTAGGCGCCCTTGGCATCGGAGCCGTGGCACACGGAGCAGTTGGATGCGAACAGACGCCCGCCCATTTTCAGGGCTTGCGGGTCCTTGGCCACTTCTTCAATGGGCATCGACGCAAATTTGGCGAAGATCGGCCCAAACTTGGCATCCGACTTGGCCATTTCCTTTTCCCACTCGTGCACGCCGGTCCAGCCTGGCTGGCCGTTGGCGAACTCGGTTTTCTTGTCGTTATCCAGGTAGGCATAACCTGGCAACAGACCTTTCCAGTTGCCCAGGCCCGGGTACAGCACCAGGTAGCCCAGGGCGAAAACGATGGTGCCGACGAACAACATGAACCACCACTTTGGCAGTGGGTTGTCGTATTCCTCGATCCCGTCGAAGGAGTGGCCAACCGTCTCGTCCGTTTGTTCGGCGCGCTGGCCCTTGCGGGTCGACAGCAGCAGCCAGGTCAGGGCGAAAATGGTACCCAGACTGAGGACTGTGACGTACAGACTCCAGAACGTAGTCATTCTTTGTTACTCCTAGAAGCTTGCTCGACGTGCTTGATGGCTTCGGGATCATCCGCGAAAGGCAGCAAGGTCGCGTCTTCAAACTCAGACTTGCGCTTGGGGCTGAACACCCACAAGGCCAGGCCGATAAAGGCAACCATCACGACGACGGTGCCCAGGCCACGAATCATCCCGATATCCATCTAAATCACCGTTTGCTTTTGATGATGGTGCCCAGGCCTTGCAGATAGGCCACCAGCGCGTCCATTTCGGTTTTGCCCTTCACGGCATCCTTGGCACCGGCGATGTCTTCGTCGGTGTAAGGCACGCCGAGGGTGCGCAAGACTTCCATTTTTTTCGCAGTGTCTTTGCCGTCGAGCTTGTTTTCCACGAGGAACGGGTAGGCCGGCATTTTCGACTCCGGCACTACGTTGCGCGGGTTGTACAAGTGCGCACGTTGCCAGTCATCGGAGTAACGGCCGCCGACGCGGGCCAGGTCCGGACCGGTACGCTTGGAACCCCACAGGAACGGGTGGTCCCAGACGCTTTCGCCGGCGACCGAGTAGTGGCCATAACGCTCGGTTTCAGCCCGGAACGGGCGGATCATCTGCGAGTGGCACTGCACGCAACCGTTGGCGATATAGATGTCGCGGCCTTCGAGTTCCAGCGCGCTGCGAGGCTTCATGCCCTCAACCGGCTTGTTGGTGACGTCCTGGAAGAACAGCGGGACGATCTGGGTCAGGCCGCCGATGCTGACGGCGATGACCATGAAGAAGGCCAGCAGGCCGATGTTCTTCTCGACTACTTCATGCTTCATCAGTGAGCTCCAACTACAGCGATCTGAGCGGCGGCTTCCGCTTCGGCCGGGGTCGAGGCGCGCACGGTGCGGTACACGTTGTACGCCATGAACAGCATGCCCGCGGCAAAGAACGCACCGCCCAGGGCGCGAACGATGAAGCCGGGGTGGCTGGCTTGCAGGGCTTCGACGAACGAGTAGGTGAGGGTGCCGTCATCGTTGATTGCACGCCACATCAGGCCCTGGGTGATGCCGTTGACCCACATCGAAGCGATGTAGAGCACGGTACCGATGGTCGCCAACCAGAAGTGGGTGTTAATCAGGCCAGTGCTGTGCATTTGCGCACGGCCGAACACTTTCGGGATCAGGTGGTACAGGGCGCCGATGGAGATCATCGCCACCCAGCCCAAGGCTCCGGCGTGTACGTGGCCGATGGTCCAGTCGGTGTAGTGGGACAGCGAGTTGACGGTCTTGATGGCCATCATCGGGCCTTCAAAGGTCGACATGCCGTAGAACGCCAGGGACACCACCAGGAACCGCAGGATCGGGTCGGTGCGCAATTTATGCCAGGCGCCCGAGAGGGTCATCATGCCGTTAATCATGCCGCCCCAGCTTGGCGCCAGGAGGATGATCGACATCGCCATGCCCAGGGACTGCGCCCAATCCGGCAGTGCGGTGTAGTGCAGGTGGTGCGGGCCGGCCCAGATGTACAGGGTAATCAACGCCCAGAAGTGCACGATGGACAGGCGATAGGAGTAGATCGGACGCTCGGCCTGCTTGGGTACGAAGTAGTACATCATCCCCAGGAAGCCAGTGGTCAGGAAGAAGCCCACTGCGTTGTGGCCGTACCACCACTGGATCATCGCGTCGGTCGCACCGGCATAGGCCGAATAGGACTTGAACAGGGTGACCGGCAGGGACGCGTGGTTGACGATGTGCAGCATCGCCGTTACGACGATGAACGCACCGTAGAACCAGTTGCCCACGTAGATGTGCTTGGTCTTGCGCTTGGTGATGGTGCCGAAGAACACCAGGCCGTAGGTGACCCAGACGATCGCCAGCAGGATAGCCAGGGGCCATTCCAGTTCAGCGTATTCCTTGGTGGTGGTGTAACCCAGCGGCAAGGTAACGATGGCGCCGACGATCACAGCCTGCCAACCCCAGAAGGTGAAGGCCGCCAGTGAGTCGGAAATCAGTCGCGTTTGGCAGGTTCGCTGCACGACGTAATAGGAAGTGGCAAACAACGCACAACCACCGAAGGCGAAGATCACCAGGTTGGTGTGCAGCGGGCGTAGGCGTCCAAAGGTCGTCCATGGCAGGCCGAGGTTCAACTCCGGCCAGACCAGTTGCGAGGCGATGAAGACACCGAGCCCCATGCCAAGGATCCCCCAGACCACCGTCATGATGGCGAACTGGCGGACTACCTTATAGTTATAAGCAGTCGGACTGATTGCTGTGCTCATTCTAAGGTTCCACGGTTTGGGTGTTTTATTAGGGATAAAAATCGGCCGCAAGTATGTAGAAAGCGGGGGGTCATTGCAACGCGCCATGACCTGCGTCAATGCTTTCCGAAGCTGATTCTGCGCCCTTTCCATGCTCGGAGTAGGGACAAAATTGGCCCCTGACAAATTGTCGCAGTGAAGGAAATCGGCGCGGGTAACAGGCAGCGTGTAACCGAATTTGTAGGAAGCAGTTGAGTGCCTGACAAGCAGTGATGGGCGCGACAGCCGGTATCTACCAGCCTTTGCGGCTTATCAGCGATCAGATGCTGGGTACGGTTCGGCTACGATGGGCTTGTGGACGGGTGACGCCTGTCCTCGTGGAGGCAAGCTTAGACCCGAATCCGGGGATCGCAAAGCGCGACGTTTGGAGGGTGCGACACTTGGTCGCAAAGGGGTAGAGAACTGCCGCATCTTGAACGATGCGGCAGGCAAGCAGATGCGGATTATTCGCTTTTGCTTTCAGCCAACGCTTTTGCGGTGTCGGCATTGTGGGACAGGCTGTACACGTAGGCGGCCAGCAGTTGCACTTTGTCGTTACCCAAAAGCTCGGTCTGTGCAGGCATGTGGCCCTGACGACCGTGGCGGATGGTCTGTTGCAGTTGTGCCAGGCTGGAGCCGTAGATGAAACCGGCCGGTTGCGTCAGGTTCGGCGCACCCATCATCTCCATGCCAGTACCGGCCGGGCCGTGGCATGCCACGCACGTGGTGCTGTAGGCCTGTTGGCCAGCGGCCAGGTCGGCACCGCTGTCGGCAGGCAGGGGCAGGCCGGCCAGTTCGTGACGAACGTAAGCGGCTACGTTTTTCACGCCGTCTTCACCCAGCACTTCACCCCAGGCCGGCATGGCAGCCATGCGGCCGCCCATGATGGTGGCCTTGATGGTGTCGGCACTGCCGCCCCAACGCCAGTTGTTGTCGGCGAGGTTAGGGAAGCCGAAGGCGCCCTTGGCGTCGGAACCGTGGCAAACCGAGCAGTTGGAAGCGAACAGGCGACCGCCCATTTTCAACGCTTGCGGGTCTTTAGCCACTTCTTCCACGGACATAGACGAGAATTTGGCGTAGATCGGACCAAACTTGGCGTCCGCCTTGGCCATTTCCTTGTCCCATTCCTTGGTTTGGGTCCAGCCATCCTCGTAACCCGGCAGGACGCCTTTCCAGTTGCCCAGGCCCGGGTAGAGGATCAGGTAACCGACGGCGAACACCAGGGTGCCGGCGAACAGCAGGAACCACCATTGCGGCAGCGGGTTATCGTATTCCTCGATCCCGTCGAAGCTGTGGCCCATGGTCTGGTCGACACTGCCCTTGGTTTCGCCCTTGCGGGTGCCAAACAGCAGCCACGTCAGGCCGATCAGGCTGCCGATGGTCAGTACGCAGATCCACGCACTCCAGAAGGTAGTCATGGCCGAATGCTCCTTGTTGCAGGCTCTTGGGAGAGAGCTTCTTCAGGTTGATTCCCGGCGGTGCCGGGCAATGGTTCGTCGGCGAACGGCAGTAGCCGCGCCTGGGCGAACTCCGGATTGCGTTTGGCGTTGAAGACCCACAGCGCCAGGCCGATGAAGGCGATCATCACCACCAACGTGCCCAGGCCGCGGATCATTCCACTATCGAGTACAAAGCCCATGGCTCACCTCTTGTTCTTGATAGCGGTGCCGAGCACTTGCAGATAGGCGACCAGAGCATCCATCTCGGTCTTGCCTTTGAGCGAAGCGGTGGCGCCGGCAATGTCGGCATCGTTATACGGAACGCCGAGGGTGCGCATCGCCCGCAGTTTGGTTTCGGTGTGGCTGCTGTCCAGCGGCTGGGTCACCAACCATGGATAGGCCGGCATCTTCGACTCGGGCACCACGTTGCGCGGGTTGAACAAGTGCGCGCGGTGCCAGTCGTCGGAGTAGCGGGCGCCGACACGGGCCAAGTCCGGGCCGGTACGCTTGGAGCCCCACAGGTGCGGGTGATCCCAGACGCTTTCGCCGGCAACCGAGTAGTGGCCGTAGCGTTCGGTTTCGGCGCGGAACGGACGGATCATCTGGGTGTGGCAACCCACGCAACCTTCGCGGATGTAGATGTCGCGACCTTCCAGTTGCAACGCGGTATAGGGCTTCATGCCTTCAACCGGGGTGTTGGTCACGTCCTGGAAGAACAGCGGGACGATCTGGGTCAGACCGCCGATGCTCACAGCCAGCACCATCAGCAGCATCAGCAGGCCGACGTTTTTCTCGATTACTTCGTGTTTCATGTCGGACTCCTCAGGCCATCTGCGCGGCAGCGGCGACTTCAGCGGGCTTGGCGGACTGAACCGTGCGCCAGACGTTGTAAGCCATCAGCAACATGCCGGTGAAGAAGATCGCACCACCTGCCAGACGAACGATGAAGCCTGGGTGGCTGGCCACCAGGGTCTCGACGAAGGAGTAGGTCAGCGTGCCGTCTTCGTTGATCGCGCGCCACATCAGGCCCTGGGCGATGCCGTTGACCCACATCGAAGCGATGTAGAGCACGGTGCCGATGGTAGCCAGCCAGAAGTGTGCGTTGATGAGGCCCACGCTGTGCATGCCAGGGCGACCGAAGACTTTCGGGATCATGTGGTACAGGGCGCCGATGGAGATCATCGCAACCCAACCCAAGGCACCGGCGTGTACGTGGCCGATGGTCCAGTCGGTGTAGTGGGACAGCGAGTTGACGGTCTTGATGGCCATCATCGGGCCTTCAAAGGTCGACATGCCGTAGAACGCCAGGGATACCACCAGGAACCGCAGGATCGGGTCGCTGCGCAGCTTATGCCAGGCGCCGGAGAGGGTCATCATGCCGTTAATCATGCCGCCCCAGCTCGGTGCCAGCAGAACCAGCGACATCACCATGCCCAGGGACTGCGCCCAGTCTGGCAGTGCGGTGTAGTGCAGGTGGTGCGGGCCGGCCCAGATGTACAGGGTAATCAGTGCCCAGAAGTGCACGATCGACAGGCGATACGAATACACCGGACGCTCGGCTTGCTTGGGTACGAAGTAGTACATCATCCCCAGGAAGCCCGCAGTGAGGAAGAAGCCCACGGCGTTGTGGCCGTACCACCATTGCACCATCGCATCGGTCGCGCCGGCATAGGCGGAGTAGGACTTGGTCAGGCTGACCGGCAACTCGGCGTTGTTCACCAGGTGCAGGATGGCCACGGTGAGAATGAACGCACCGAAGAACCAGTTACCGACGTAGATGTGCTTGGTCTTGCGCTTGACCAGCGTGCCGAAGAACACGATGGCGTAGGCGACCCAGACGATGGTAATCAGGATATCGATTGGCCATTCCAGCTCGGCGTATTCCTTGCTGCTGGTGTAACCCAGTGGCAGCGAGATGGCGGCCAGCAGGATCACCAATTGCCAGCCCCAGAAGCAGAACGCGGCGATTTTTGGTGCAAACAGCTCGGTCTGGCAGGTGCGTTGCACCGAATAGAACGAGCTGGCAAACAGTGCGCAACCGCCAAAGGCGAAGATCACTGCGTTGGTGTGCAACGGACGCAGGCGGCCGAAGCTTGTCCACGGCAGGTCGAAGTTGAGTTCAGGCCAGACCAATTGAGCTGCGAGAAAAACCCCGAGCCCCATACCGACGATGCCCCATACCACCGTCATAATGGCGAATTGGCGGACCACCTTGTAGTTATAGGCGGTACTGATAGAAGTGTTCATGGTTCCCCATCCACGGTTCAACTGAAGCAAGGGCGACTGCGCAGGGCAGGGGTGCGCTCACTTCAGCTGGAGTTATAGGCAGACTAAAAAGCGAGGCAAGCATGGACAAAGAGCACAAGGCCAGTATTGACGGGGATCAATGGGCGCGGTGCCTGCGCGTTCACGGCTGGCTGTGGGACGCCGCTCAGCCGCAGGCGCACGCCGAGCCCGAGGGCGCCGGCGTAACCCTGATTTTGGCCCACGGTGCCGGCGCGCCCATGGACAGTGCTTTCATGAGCAACATGGCGGCACGCCTGGCTGCGCTAGGTATCAACGTGCTGCGCTTCGAGTTTCCCTACATGGCGCAGCGGCGCCTGGACGGTGGCAAGCGCCCACCCAATCCGGCCCCCAAGCTACTGGAATGCTGGCGTGAGGTGTACGCGCAGGTGCGGCGTCATGTCACTGGGCCCTTGGTGGTCGCAGGCAAGTCCATGGGCGGGCGCATGGCCAGTTTGCTGGCCGATGAGTTGGGGGCGGGCGCCCTGGTGTGCCTGGGTTATCCGTTCTACGCCGTGGGCAAGCCCGAGAAACCGCGGGTCGAGCACCTGGCAGGGCTGAAGACGCCCACCCTGATAGTCCAGGGCGAGCGCGACGCCCTGGGCAATCGCGAAACTGTGGAGGGTTATGCGCTGTCGCCGAGCATCGAGGTGATGTGGCTGGTGGCGGCGGACCATGACCTCAAGCCCTTGAAGGCTTCAGGCTTCACCCATGAACAGCACCTGGACGCAGCGGCGCAAAAAATCGCCGCCTTCGTGGCCGATATCACGTAGCGATGTAGCAAGCAGGCTCGCCCACGCTCGGCGGCCTAGCCGTGGTAATCGGTGTGGCGCCTGGCGCACCCCAGCACGGGCAAGCCCGCTTGCTACGGGCGTGCGGCGTGAGGTTGTTGCCGCTAGCGCAGCCTCAACGGTTAAAGCGCTCCACCAGCGAGTACTGGGTGGTCGCCGTCAAGGTCAGCGCTTCGCTCAACTGCGCCGAGTGCATCGCTTGTTCCGAGGTCTGATCGGCCAGTTGCGCAATGGTGCTGATATTGCGGCTGATCTCTTCGGCCACCGCCGTTTGCTCTTCGGTCGCAGCGGCGATCTGGGTGGTCATGTCGGTGATGTTGGCCACCGCCTCACTGATCCCCACCAGCGCGGCGTCGGACTCCATCACCTTGGCCACGCCTTCCTCGGCCTGACGATGCCCGGCGTCCATGGTCTGCACCGCCGTGCTGGCGGTCTGCTGCAACTTGGCGATCAAGCTGTGGATCTGCCCCGTGGACTCGCTGGTGCGCTGCGCCAGTTGCCGCACTTCATCGGCCACCACCGCAAAGCCTCGCCCCATTTCCCCGGCGCGGGCCGCTTCAATGGCAGCGTTGAGCGCCAGCAGGTTGGTCTGGTCGGCAATGCCCTTGATGACATCCACCACGCCACCGATCTCATCACTGTCCTTGGCCAGTTGGGTCACCGTGGCGCCGGTTTCACCCACGACCACCGACAGGCGCTGGATCGCTTCGCGGGTTTCGCTGGCGATATCGCGGCCACGGCTGGTCAGGCGATTGGCCTCCTGGGTGGCGTCGGCCGTGCGCTGCACATGGCTGGCGACTTCCTGAGTGGTCGCCGCCATCTGGTTCACAGCGGTGGCGACTTGCTCCGTCTCCACCCGCTGGCGCTCCAGGCCGCTGGAGCTGTTGTGGGCCAGCACATCGGATTGCCGCGCCTGCTCGTTGAGGTGCTCGGCGGTGTCCTGCAAGCGCGTCAGGCAGGTTTTCAGGCGCGCTTCCTGGCTTAGGATCGACATCTCCAGGCGCGCCTGGGCGCCACGGCTGTCGGTGTACATCTGCGCGATCAACGGGTCGGACGTGGTCTGCTCCGCCAGGCGCAACAAACGCTTGAGGCCACGCTGCTGCCAGGTCAGGCCCAGCAACCCCAACGGCACCGACAACCCCGCCGCCAGGGCAAAACCCCAGTGGGAATTGAACCAGATACCGATCAGAAAACTCAGTTGGCTGATAAGGATAAACGGCACCCAATCCTGCAACACCGGCAACCAGCGGTCGCTACGGGGAATGGCCGACTTGCCCTGGTTGATGCGTTGGTAGAGCGCTTCGGCACGGCGCACCTGCTCGGCGGTGGGCTTGACCCGCACCGACTCATAGCCGACCACCTGATTGCCTTCGAACACCGGTGTCACATAGGCGTTGACCCAATAGTGGTCACCGGTCTTGCAGCGATTCTTAACAATGCCCATCCATGGCAAGCCTTGTTTCAACGTACCCCACATATGCGCGAACACCGCCGCCGGAACGTCAGGGTGACGCACCAGGTTATGCGGCGCACGCAACAGCTCCTCACGGGAGAACCCACTGATTTCGACAAAAGCATCGTTGCAGTAAGTAATCACGCCTTTTGCGTCGGTGGTAGAAATCAACCGTTGCTGAGCCGGAAAGGTACGTTCGCGTTGTGTTATTGGTTGGTTATTACGCATGGCTTTTTTCTATCCGCAAGGCTTTGACAGGTTGTCGGCAGCGGTGGGGGAATAATGAAGTTTATTTTTTCAAACTGTGCGCCGGCTCAAATAAAAACACCGCCCGAAGGCGGTGAGTAGGCCTTGAGGGTAGTTCAGGAACCAATCAACTCCCTCAACACATAATGCAAAATCCCCCCCGCCTTGAAGTATTCCACCTCATTCAAGGTATCGATCCTGCACAGTACCTCGACTTTTTCCGTACTGCCGTTTTCCCGGGTGATGACCAGTGTCAGGTTCATCCGTGGGGTCAGTTCGGCTTCGGTCAGGCCTTGGATCGTGAGGGTTTCGTGGCCGGTGAGGTTGAGGGTTTTGCGGTTTTGGTCGAGTTTGAATTGCAGGGGCAGGACGCCCATGCCGACCAGGTTGGAGCGGTGGATGCGTTCAAAGCTTTCGGCGATGACGGCTTTGATGCCCAGCAGGTTGGTGCCTTTGGCGGCCCAGTCGCGGCTGGAGCCGGTGCCGTATTCTTGCCCGGCGATGACCACCAGTGGCGTCCCGCTGGCTTGGTAGCGCATGGCGGCGTCGTAGATGGGCATTTTTTCTGCGGTGGGGATGTAGAAGGTGTTGCCGCCTTCTTCACCGCCGAGCATTTCGTTGCGGATGCGGATGTTGGCGAAGGTGCCGCGCATCATGACTTCGTGGTTGCCGCGCCGTGAGCCGTAGGAGTTGAAGTCCCGCGGTTCCACGCCTTGTTCGCGCAGGTAGCGGCCAGCGGGGCTGTCGGCCTTGATGTTGCCGGCGGGGGAGATGTGGTCGGTGGTCACGGAGTCGCCGAGCAGGGCGAGGATGTTGGCGTTCTTGACGTCTTCGATCACTGGCAGCGGGCCGCCGATGTTGTCGAAGAACGGCGGGTGTTGGATGTAGGTGGAGTCGGCCTGCCATACGTAAGTGGCGGCTTGGGGGACTTCAATGGCTTGCCATTGTTCGTCGCCGGCGAAGACTTCGGCGTATTCCTTGTGGAACATCGCGGTGTCGACCTGGGCCACGGCGGCGGCGATTTCCTGGCTGCTGGGCCAGATGTCGCGTAGGTACACCGGTTGGCCGTCTTTGCCGGTGCCCAGGGGCTCGCGGCTGATGTCGATGCGCACGGTGCCGGCCAGGGCGTAGGCGACCACCAGGGGCGGCGAGGCGAGCCAGTTGGTTTTCACCAAGGGGTGGACCCGGCCTTCAAAGTTGCGGTTACCCGACAGTACGGAGGCGACGGTGAGGTCGGCTTGCTGGATGGCTTTTTCGATGGGTTCGGGCAGCGGCCCAGAGTTGCCGATGCAGGTGGTGCAGCCGTAGCCGACCAGGGCGAAGCCCAGTTGATCGAGGTAGGGGGTCAGGCCGGCGGCCTTGTAGTAGTCGGTGACCACTTTGGAGCCAGGGGCCAGGGACGTCTTGACCCAGGGTTTGCGGGCCAGGCCTTTTTCCACGGCTTTTTTTGCCACCAGGCCTGCGGCCATCATCACGCTGGGGTTGGAGGTGTTGGTGCAGGAGGTGATGGCGGCGATCACCACCGCGCCGTTTTTCAGGCGATAGGTGTTGCCTTCGTAGCTGTAGTCCGCTTCGCCGATCAGGTCGGCGTTGCCCACGGCCACGCCTCCGCCGCCTTCGCTTTCCAGGCGTCCTTCTTCTTTGCTGGCGGGTTTGAATTGCAGGTCGAGGAAGTCCGAGAAGGCTTGCCCCACGTCGGGCAGCGAGACCCGGTCTTGTGGGCGTTTGGGCCCGGCGAGGCTGGCCTCGACGCTGCCCATGTCCAGGGCCAGGCTGTCGGTGAACACCGGTTCCTGGCCGGCCAGGCGCCACAGGCCCTGGGCTTTGGAGTAGGCCTCCACCAGTTTCACGGTGGTGGCGGGGCGCCCGGACAGGCGCAGGTAGTCCAGGGTGATGTCGTCTACGGGGAAGAATCCGCAGGTGGCGCCGTATTCGGGGGCCATGTTGGCGATGGTCGCGCGGTCTGCCAGGGGCAGGTCGGCGAGGCCGTCGCCGTAGAATTCGACGAATTTGCCGACTACGCCTTTCTTACGCAGCATTTGCGTGACGGTCAGCACCAGGTCGGTGGCGGTGATGCCTTCCTTGAGCTTGCCGGTGAGTTTGAAGCCGATCACTTCCGGGATCAGCATCGACACCGGTTGGCCGAGCATCGCCGCTTCGGCTTCGATGCCGCCCACACCCCAGCCGAGCACGCCGAGGCCGTTAATCATGGTGGTGTGGGAGTCGGTGCCGACCAGGGTGTCGGGGAAGGCGTAGGTGCGGCCGTCTTCGTCTTTGGTCCACACGGTGCGCGCCAGGTATTCCAGGTTGACCTGGTGGCAGATGCCGGTGCCCGGCGGCACGACGCTGAAGTTGTCGAAGGCGCTTTGGCCCCAGCGCAGGAAGGCGTAGCGTTCGCCGTTGCGCTGCATTTCGATATCGACGTTTTGCTCGAAAGCGCTGGCGGTGGCGAATTTGTCGACCATTACCGAGTGGTCGATCACCAGATCCACCGGCGAGAGCGGGTTGATGCGCTGCGGGTCGCCGCCGGCCTTGGCCACGGCGGCGCGCATGGCGGCCAGGTCGACCACGGCGGGCACGCCGGTGAAGTCCTGCATCAGCACGCGGGCGGGGCGGTACTGGATTTCCCGGTCGCTGCGCCGTTCCTTGAGCCACCCGGCCAGAGCCTTGAGGTCAGCGCCGGTGACGGTTTTGCCGTCCTCCCAGCGCAGCAGGTTTTCCAGCAGTACCTTGAGCGACATTGGCAGCTTGTCCAACTCGCCCAGGGTCTGGGCCGCGTGCGGCAGGCTGAAGTAGTGGTAGGTTTTGTCGTCGATTTCTAATGTTTTTAGGGTGTTCAGGCTATCGAGGGACGGCATTGCATTGACTCCTTTTATCCGCACGGTGGCGGATCCAATGAGACGAACAGAGCCCTTAACCTAGCTCTGTTTGAGGGGTAAGGCTAATCACTGGACTCTACGGGCAAGTTCAAGGTTCCGAACTCCGCTATCATGCGCGGGTTTTCGTGACAGGCTTTGCTACAGGGCAAGTTTGCGCGCCGTATTGCCCAGGAGAATTGATGAACACCCTTTTTATGCACTGCCGGCCGGGTTTTGAGGGCGAGGTGTGCTCCGAGATCGCCGAGCACGCCGCGCGCCTGAATGTGGCCGGTTACGCCAAGGCCAAGGCCGGGAGTGCCTGCGCCGAGTTTGTCTGCACGCAAGACGATGGCGCCGAGCGACTGATGGCCGGCCAACGTTTCGTCGATTTGATATTCCCGCGTCAGTGGGCCCGTGGGCAGTTTGTCGACTTGCCGGAAACCGACCGCATCAGCGTGATCCTTGCCCACATGGCGCAGTTTCCGGTGTGCGGCAGCCTGTGGCTGGAGATGGTCGATACCAACGACGGCAAGGAACTGTCGAACTTCTGCAAGAAATTCGAGGGGCATTTGCGCAAGGCGCTGCTGGCCGCCGGCAAACTGGTGGAAGACGCGAGCAAACCGCGCCTGCTACTGACCTTCAAGAGCGGCCGCGAAGCCTTTATCGGCTTGGCGCCGGCCAACAATTGCGCGATGTGGCCCATGGGCATCCCACGGCTGAAGTTCCCCCGCGAGGCGCCGAGCCGTTCCACCTTGAAGCTGGAAGAGGCCTGGCACCACTTCATCCCCCGCGAGCAGTGGGATGAGCGTTTGCACAGCGACATGACCGGTGTGGACCTGGGCGCCGCGCCTGGGGGGTGGACCTGGCAACTGGTCAACCGCGGCATGCTGGTGACCGCCATCGACAACGGCCCGATGGCCGAGAGCCTGATGGACACGGGCCTGGTCCAGCACCTGATGGCCGATGGCTTTACCTTCAAGCCCAAGCAACCGGTGGACTGGATGGTCTGCGACATCGTTGAGAAACCGGCGCGCAACGCGGCGCTGCTGGAAACCTGGATCGGCGAAGGGCATTGTCGCGAAGCGGTGGTCAACCTCAAGTTGCCGATGAAGCAGCGTTACGCCGAGGTCAAGCGTTTGCTGGAGCGTATCGAAGAGGGCTTCAAGGAGCGCGGTATTCGCGTCGAGATCGGCTGCAAGCAGCTCTACCACGACCGCGAAGAAGTGACCTGCCACTTGCGCCGTTTGGATGTTGTAAAGAAGGCCAAGAGCCGCTGAAATCTTGAATTTTTTGCTGAATGAATGTGGGGGCGGGTAGGCCTGGGATGCGGGCGCCACGGTGAGCCAGGGTGACCGTGTCAATGCCATCGCAGGCCAGCCCGCTCCTACAGGGAGTGAGCCATGAATGACGTGAACGATACCGCCGTGGACGGCACGCTGGACGCCACCGGCCTCAATTGCCCGGAGCCGGTGATGATGCTGCACCAGCACATCCGCGACCTGGCCCCTGGTGGCCTGTTGAAGGTGATTGCCACCGACCCCTCGACCCGCCGCGATATTCCCAAGTTCTGTGTGTTTCTCGATCATGAACTGGTGGAACAGCGCGAAGAGGGCGGGACTTACCTGTACTGGATCCGCAAGAAGCTGTCTTAACCCCGGCGGATGCGCTTACGCGCACTGCGTGTCAGGCGCACCGACAGTAGCAGTGCCGCGCAACTCAAGCCCACGATCAAACCCTGCCACAAGCCGCTCGGGCCGCTGGCGGCGCCGAGCCAATCGGTCAGGCCCAGGGCGTAGCCCACCGGCAGGCCGATACCCCAATAGGCGAACAGCGTCAGAATCATGGTCACCCGGGTGTCCTGGTAACCGCGCAGGGCCCCGGCCGCCGTGACCTGGATCGCGTCGGAGAACTGGAACAGCGCCGAGTAGACAATCAGCATCGACGCCACCTGGATCACGATGGGGTCCGGGGTGTAGATGGCGGCGATCTGTTCGCGCAGCAACAGCATCAGGCTCGCCGAGAGGCAGGCGTAGGTCAGCGCGGCGCCCATGCCCACACCGGCGGCGAAGCGGGCCTCGCGCGGTTCGCCACGGCCCAGGGCCTGGCCGACGCGCACCGTCACGGCCATGGCCAGGGAGTACGGGATCATGAACACCAGCGAGCTGAAGTTCAGGGCGATCTGGTGCCCGGCCACCACTGTGGCACCAAGGCTGCCGATCAGCAGGGCGATTACGGCAAAGATGCTCGACTCGGCGAACACCGCGATGCCAATCGGCAGGCCGACGCTTATCAGGCGCTTGATGATTGCCCATTGCGGCCAGTCGAAGCGGGTGAACAGCTGGCTGGACCGGTAGACCGGCGCCCAGTGCGTCCAGCCCACCATGCCCAGGGTCATCATCCACATCACTATGGCCGTGGCCCAGCCGCAGCCGACGCCGCCCATGGCCGGCACGCCGAAGTGGCCGTAGATGAACACGTAGTTAAGCGGAATGTTCAGCGCCAGCGCACACAGCCCCAGGATCATGCTCGGGCGGGTACGGCCCAAGCCATCGCTGAAACAGCGCAGCACGAAGTAAAACGCTGTGGCGGGCAGGCCGCTGGCGATGCCGTACAGGTACTGCATGCACAGGTCGATCAGTTGCGGGTCGACCTTCATGGCCCGCAGCACCGGTTCGGCATTGAGCAGCAGGCCGGTTGCCATCAGGCCCACCACCAGTGCCAGCCACAGGGCCTGGCGCACCAGCGGGCCAATCTCGCCGTGTTTGCCGGCGCCGAAGCGTTGGGCGACTTTTGGCGTGGTGGCCAGCAGGATGCCGGTCATCAGCAGGTACACCGGAATCCAGATCGAGTTGCCCAACGCCACGGCTGCCAGGTCGCGGGAGCTGTAGCGCCCGGCCATCACGGCATCGACGAAGCCCATGGCCGTGGTGGCCAATTGGCCGACCATGATCGGCAGCGCCAGGACGAGCAGGTCGCGTAGCTCCATGCGTACCCGGGCGGGGCGGGAAATGGGAGCGTTAGAAGGGGTGTCGGTCACGGCATTCACAGGCAGAGCGTCCAGGGGTAAAGGTGCGCAGGGCCGGGCATTCTACGCCTTGACACAGTGGTCAGGAAAAATCCTGTGTTGGGGATTTGTAAGTCGCTGCCCCGGCATCGATGCCCCGCAAGGCGTGTACACTGCCGGTCCGCCAAAAGGAGCCTGCCATGCTGATTGTCGCTGACGAAAACATCCCCTTGCTCGATGCCTTTTTCCAGGGTTTCGGCGAAATCCGCCGCTTGCCGGGGCGCGCCATCGACCGCGCGGCGGTGGCGCAAGCCGATGTGTTGCTGGTGCGCTCGGTGACCCCGGTGGACCGCGTGCTGTTGGCCGGCAGCCAGGTCAAATTCGTCGGCACCTGCACCATCGGCACCGATCACCTGGACCTTGGCTACTTCGCCGAGGCCGGGATTGGCTGGTCCAGCGCGCCGGGCTGCAACGCCCGCGGGGTGGTCGATTATGTACTGGGTAGCCTGTTGACCCTGGCCGAAATCGAAGGCGCCGACCTGGCCCGGCGCACCTACGGTGTGGTCGGGGCGGGCGAAGTGGGCGGGCGTTTGGTCAAGGTACTGCGCAGCTTGGGCTGGAACGTGCTGGTGTGCGACCCGCCTCGGCAAGCGGCCGGGGACGGAAGCTGCGTGAGCCTTGAGCAGATCATCGCCCAGTGCGACGTGATAAGCCTGCACACGCCCCTGACCCGCGAAGGCGCCGCGCCGACCTGGCACCTGTTCGACCGTGAGCGCTTGAACCGCTTGCGCCCCGGTACTTGGCTGCTGAACGCCAGCCGCGGCCCGGTGGTGGACAACCGGGCGCTGCGCGAGGTGCTGTTGCAGCGCGAAGACCTGCAAGCGGTGCTGGACGTGTGGGAGGGTGAACCGGCGGTGGACGTTGCCCTGGCCGACCTCTGCGTGCTCGCCACGCCCCATATCGCCGGCTACAGCCTCGATGGCAAGCAGCGTGGCACCGCGCAGATCTACCAGGCGTTCTGCCAGCACCTGGGCCAAGCGCCCCAAGTGCGCCTCGAAGATCTGCTACCGGCGCCCTGGCTGAGCCGCATCAGCCTGCACGGCGACTGCGACCCGGCCTGGGCCTTGGCCATGATCTGCCGTGGCGTCTACGACCCGCGGCGTGACGATGGGGATTTCCGTCGCAGCCTGATGGGCAGCGCCGAGGAACAACGCATCGCCTTCGACCTGTTGCGCAAACACTACCCGCCGCGTCGTGAAATCGACGGCTTGACCGTGCAGATCGACGGCGAGGCCCGCGGGTTACGGCAGATGGTCCAGGCCCTTGGCGCCACCGTGGTTTAACGAGGACTATGCCCGCTGGCTACCAGGCAGAAAAAACCCGGCCATGGGGCCGGGTCGGGAAGAGGGGGGCGAGGCCTTATTCGTGCTCGGCGGGCTTGACCTGGCGCAGTTCCAGCTCGCGGCAGGCCTGTTGGATCATGTCTTCGGTGATCGGTACTTCACGACCCTCGGCGTCAATGATCGAGCAGCCCAGGGAGGCATGCTGCGGAATGCGGAACACTTCAATCTGGTCGTTGGTGCGGGTGTGCAAGGACATGGCCTGTCTCCTCATCAGGTTGTGTGCTTAATGTAGAACCGCCAGGTGACCAAGCTGTGACAGCTCCCTGTCGATTGGCCGGGCGGTCTGGTGGAGTCCATCAGAAACTGCCTACAAACTCCAGGGTGATGTTAGATCAATAGCCTCTAAGCTCTAGCGGCGGCGGTCATATTTAACCGGACTCATTGTGATTCACGGAAGTTCCACCCGATTCAGCGGGGCTTGGCGCCGCTGCCCTTTCACGATGGTGCTTGCAGATGACTTCTATGCTTTCTTCCCGTCAACGGCGCGCCCTGCGCCTGGCGCTTCACTTTATCGCGCCCTATCGCTGGCAGGCCCTGGGCGCTTTGCTGGCACTGATCGTCACGGCCGGCATCACGTTGTCCATGGGCCAGGGCATTCGCCTGCTGGTGGACCAGGGGTTCATGACCCGCTCACCGCACCTGCTCAACCAGTCCATTGGCCTGTTTCTGCTGTTGGTGCTAGGCCTGGCGGCGGGCACCTTCGCGCGGTTTTACCTGGTGTCGTGGATTGGCGAGCGCTGCGTCGCGGACATCCGTCGCCAGGTGTTCAACCACTTGATTTACTTGCACCCAGGCTTTTACGAGGGCAATCGCAGCTCCGAGATCCAGTCGCGCCTGACGGCTGACACCACCTTGCTGCAATCGGTGATCGGCTCGTCGCTGTCGCTGTTTCTGCGCAACGCCTTGATGGTGATCGGCGGCATCGTGTTGCTGTTTATCACCAACCCCAAGCTCACCAGCATCGTGGTCGTGGCCTTGCCCCTGGTGCTGGCGCCGATCCTGATCTTCGGCCGTCGGGTGCGCAGCCTGTCGCGCCTGAGCCAAGACCGTATCGCCGACGTCGGCAGCTACGTCTGCGAAACCCTGGGCCAGATCAAGACCGTACAGGCCTACAACCACCAGGCCCAGGACGAGCAGCGCTTTGCCGGCACCGTCGAGGCGGCGTTCGATACGGCGCGCAAGCGTATCGTCCAGCGTGCCTGGCTGATAACCCTGGTGATTGTCCTGGTGCTGGGCGCGGTGGGCGTGATGCTCTGGGTCGGCGGCATGGATGTGATCGCCGGGCGGATTACCGGCGGCGAGTTGGCGGCGTTCGTGTTTTACAGCCTGATCGTCGGCAGCGCCTTCGGTACGTTGAGCGAGGTGATCGGCGAATTGCAGCGTGCGGCGGGGGCGGCCGAACGGATCGCCGAGCTGCTGCAATCACCCAACGAAATCCAGGCTCCAAGCACTGATAAGGCCCGGTTGCCGCAGCGGGTCAGCGGTGAGTTGGCGTTGCAAGGCCTGCGTTTTTCCTATCCTTCAAGGCCGGAGCGTTTTGCCATTGATGGCCTCGACCTGCACGTTCGGGCTGGGGAAACCCTGGCGTTGGTGGGGCCTTCCGGTGCCGGCAAGTCCACACTGTTCGATTTGCTCCTGCGCTTCTACGACCCGCAGCAAGGGCAGATTTTGCTCGAAGGCCAGGCCCTGACCCAATTGGACCCGCAGGACGTGCGGCGCTGCTTTGCCCTGGTCTCGCAAAGCCCGGCGCTGTTTTTTGGCAGCGTCGAAGAGAACATCCGCTACGGCAACCCGCTGGCCACCCGCGAGCAGGTGGAAGACGCTGCGCGTACCGCCCACGCCCATGATTTCATCCTGCAACTGCCCGACGGCTACCAGACCCACCTCGGTGACGGTGGCCTGGGCCTTTCTGGGGGCCAGCGCCAGCGTTTGGCCATCGCCCGGGCGTTGTTGGTGGATGCGCCGATCCTACTGCTGGACGAAGCCACCAGCGCCCTCGACGCCCAGAGCGAACACTTGATCCAGCAAGCCCTGCCACGGCTGATGCACAACCGCACCACCCTGGTCATCGCCCATCGCCTGGCCACGGTGAAAAACGCCGACCGCATCGCCGTCATGGACCAAGGCAAACTGATCGCCATCGGCACCCACCAGCAATTGATCGCCAGCAATGCGTTGTATGCGCGCCTGGCGGCGCTGCAGTTCAGTGAGCAGGAGGGGCGATAGCCCAAAAAAAACGCCTGCATTTCTCAATGAAGGCGTTTTTTTACTGCAAGTTTGCAGCTTGCAGCTGCCACTACTGATCGTCGAAATAGCGTTCGTGCCAGTCCACCAGTGGTTGCGGCGAGTTGAGCTTTTGCCCGTAGATCACCGAATAAGACAGCACGTTTTGCACATATTGGCGGGTTTCGTCGAATGGGATGCTCTCGACCCACACGTCAAAGCTCAGGTGGTCGGCACCGCGTAGCCATTGGCGCACGCGGCCGGGGCCGGCGTTGTAGGCGGCCGAGGCGAGGACGCGGTTGCCGTTGAACTGGCTGTGGACCTGGCTCAGGTAGGCAGCGCCCAACTGGATGTTCTTGTCCGGCACCAGAACCTGCTGGGGCGAGGCGAGGGGGATGTTGAACTTGCGCGCGGTTTCCTTGGCGGTGCCGGGCATCAGTTGCATTAGGCCGCTGGCGCCGACGCCGGAGCGGGCGTCGTCCATGAAGGCACTTTCCTGGCGCGTGATGGCGAATACCCAGCTCGAGTGCAGGCCACGCACCTTGGCTTCGCGCACCAGGGTGTCGCGGTGGGCCATGGGGAAGCGGATATCCAGGTCGTCCCAGTATTGCGCCTGGCTGATGGTACGGATGGCCGGGAAGTACCACTTCAGGTCGTAGGCCAGTTTGGCCTGGGCGACCATTTCGTCACGGTTGAAGTGGCGGCTGACGTGGTACCACTCGCGGCGCCCGTCAACGATTTGCCCGCGGGCGTGGAATTCCAGGGCGCGGCGCACGCCCGGGGTGTTGCGCACCTTGTTGACCAATTGCTGGCTGAGCACCAGCGGCTTGTTGTTCAACTGGTAGGGCGATTGGGCGCGGTCGGCGGCCAGGAAGCCATAGAAATCGCGCTCGCGGGAGAGGTTTTTGTACAGCGCCTGCACTTGCGGGTTCTGCGGTTGCGCCAGTTCCAGGCTGCGGGCCTGCCAGTAGCGCCAGCGGTTGGTGGTGGCCAGGTCCTGGGGTAAGCGGCGGGTCAGCTCGTAGGCGTCGTCCCAGCGCGCCAGGCGCAACAGTAGGCGCAGGCGCCATTCGGACACGGTGTTGTCGCGCAGTTCCGGGTCGTACTTGGTCATCACGTCCAGGGCCCGACCATCGAAGCGTTTGGCCAGGGTCAGGCCGATTTCCCGGGCGATGGAGACTTTCTCGTCGCGGGAGAAGTGCATGCTGGCGGCATAGCCGTCGAGCAGGGCCATGGCTTTTTGTGGGTCTTGGCGGGCGAGGCGGCGCAGGCCCAGGCCGACCACGTCGGACATGGCTTCGTCCACTGGGGTGAAGCGCGACGGTTGGCTCAGCAGCTCAGGCTTTTGCGCCACATCCACCAGCAGGCGGCCTTGCGGGGCGAGGGTGGTCAGGCCTTTGACCAGGCTGTTGGCCAGGGGGTAGTTGCGTGCATCCGCCGCGAGTTTGGCTCGCTGCCAGCGCTTTTGCTCGGTGAGCTGGCCTTGGGCCGCCCACTGGCCGAACAGCGCATCGCACGCCACCGGTTGGGTTTTGCCGGTGAGCCAGAGTTTTTCGGTGGTGGCGTAGCCTTGGGCTTTGAGGTTGTGGCTCAGTTGGTATTGGCCGTAGAGGCAGTCCAGCTCGGTGAAATTGAGCTTGGGGTCGTAGTACTTGACGAAGGGTTGCCAATCGCCCCGGTCGGCCAGCCAGCGCAACCAGCGTAGTTTCATCCAGTTGGCCTGGGGCAGGTCGCCATGTTCGGCGAGGAATTTCTCGATTTCGGCGTTGCTTGCGGTTTTCAAGCGCGCGGTCAGTTCGTCGTAGGCCAGGTAGGGCGTCAGCGGGTAATCGCTCAGGGCCTGGCTGTAGCGAAAGTAGGGGCCTGAATCGCCCTTGGCCAGGGCGCGTTTGGCTTCGTCGTAATACTGGCGTTGTTGGGACAGGTCCGCTGCCTGGGCGGTGTGAGCGGCGGTGGCAGAAAGAAGCAGACAAGATAAAAAGTTGACAAGGCGACTGCGCATGAGACGTCCGAACAGAGAAAACGTGGCGAGTGCCGAGGTTGCCAGCACTGATTGCCTGTAGCTTAGCCTTTTGCCAGCAAGCGGCGAAAGCTTTGCCGGCCTGTCGGTCTCAGTTCGCGACATTTGTCGGGCACAGTGCGCCGGCAACGAAATTGCCGGCCTTCTGAGGGCGCAAGTCAGGTAGAATGCGGCCCCGGTTTTTGGAGAAGAACATGACCCTGCTCAAATTCAGCGATGTGTCCCTTGCTTTCGGCGCTATGCCGTTGTTGGACAAGGTGTCCTGGCAGATCGCCCGTGGTGAGCGGGTGTGCATCATCGGCCGCAACGGCACAGGCAAGTCCAGCATGATGAAACTGGTCAAAGGTGACCAGAAGCCCGATGACGGCTCCGTGTGGCGTGCCCCGGGCTTGAAAATCGGTGAATTGCCGCAGGAATTGCCGGTGGCCGACGACCGGACCGTGTTCGACGTAGTGGCCCAGGGCCTGGACGGTGTCGGCGAGCTGCTCGCCCAGTACCACCACCTGAGCCAGAACATCGTCACCGACGCCGACCTGGACAAACTGATGCACGTCCAGCACGACCTCGAAGCCCGCGACGGCTGGCGCTTGCAGCAATTGGTCGATAGCACCCTGAGCCGCCTGCAATTGCCGGCGGACAAGACCCTGGCCGAGTTGTCCGGTGGCTGGCGCCGCCGTGTGCTGCTGGCGCAGGCGCTGGTGTCCGAGCCCGACCTGTTGCTGCTCGACGAACCGACGAACCACTTGGACATCGGTGCCATTGCCTGGCTTGAGGAAGCGTTGAAGGATTTCCAGGGCGCGGTGCTGTTCATCACCCACGACCGTTCCTTCCTGCAAAACCTGGCCACCCGCATCCTCGAACTGGACCGCGGTGGCCTGATCGACTGGAACGGCGACTACGCCAGTTTCCTCGTACACAAAGAGGCGACCCTGGCCGCCGAAGAAACCGCCAATGCGCTCTTCGACAAGAAGCTGGCCCAGGAAGAAGTGTGGATCCGCCAAGGCATCAAGGCGCGCCGCACCCGTAATGAAGGCCGCGTGCGTGCCCTCAAGGCCCTGCGCGTGGAGCGCAGCGAACGCCGCGAGCGCACCGGCAAGGCCAATCTGCAGCTCGACACCGCTGACAAGTCGGGCAAGCAGGTGATGGTGCTGGAGAACGTCAGCTTCGCCCACCCGGGTGGGCCGCAGCTCATCAAGGATTTCTCCATGGTGCTGCAGCGCGGCGACCGCATTGGCCTGCTGGGCGCCAACGGTACCGGCAAGACCACCCTGCTCAAGCTGATGCTCAACGGCCTCAAGCCCACTGCGGGCACGGTGGAGGAGGGCACGCGGATCGACGTCGCCTACTTCGACCAGTTGCGCCATCAGTTGGACCTGGAAAAAACCGTGATCGACAACGTCGCCGAAGGCCGCGATTTTATCGATATCGACGGCCAGAGCCGCCATGTCCTGAGCTACCTGGGCGACTTCCTGTTCAGCCCGCAGCGTGCCCGCACGCCGGTCAAGGCGTTGTCGGGCGGTGAGCGTGCGCGCCTGCTGTTGGCCAAGCTGTTCAGCAAGCCAGCGAACCTGTTGGTGCTCGACGAGCCGACCAACGACCTGGACGTGGAAACCCTGGAGCTACTCGAAGAAGTGCTGTTGACCTTCAAGGGCACGGTGCTGATGGTCAGCCACGACCGGGCATTCCTCGACAACGTGGTTACCAGCACCCTGGTCTTCGAAGGCGAGGGCAAGGTCCGCGAATACGTGGGCGGCTACCAGGATTGGTTGCGTCAGGGCGGTTCGCCGAAACTGCTGGGCGTGGCCGAGAGTAAATCCGGCAAGGCTGACCTGAACTCGGCGGTGGTAGCCGCAGCGGCGCCCGCGCCCGCCCAGGAAGCGCCGGTGGCGAAGAAGAAGCTCAGCTACAAGTTGCAGCGCGAGTTGGAAGCCCTGCCAGGGGACATCGATGCCAAGGAGCAGCAGATTGCTGCGCTCGAAGCTGAGATGGCCGATGCGGGCTTCTACCAGCGTCCTGCCGCCGAAACGGCCAAGGTCATTGCCCATCTGGAGCAATTGCAGGCCGAGTTGGAGGTGTTGGTGGAGCGTTGGGCCGAGCTGGATGCCTGATCGATCTGCCTGAATCAAAAAAGCCCGGCCTCACTTCAGTGGGGCCGGGCTTTTCGTATGGGCTAGCGCGGGCTCAGCTTTTTACCAGCCTGACCGCCAGTACGTCGCAGGGCGCGCCGTGCAACACGTCATTGGCGGTGGAGCCGAGCAGCAGCGCCAAGCCATGGCGGCCGTGGCTGCCGACCACGATCAGGTCGCAACCCTGTTCCTTGGCCAGATGATGGATTTCCTGGCGCGGCTGACCGTAGGTCAGGTGGCTGTTTTCCTTGGACAGCTCCGGGTACTTGGCCATCAGGCGATCCAGGCGCTCCTTGGCCTGGTCGAACTGCTGTTGCTGCAATTGGGAAAGGTCCATCGGTACGTCGCCGCCGAAGGCCATGGCCATGGGTTCGACGATGTGCACCAGTGACAGCTTGGCGCTACCACTGACTGCCAGTTCGCGGGCGCGCTTAATGACCGGGTCGCATTCTTCGGTGAGGTCGACGGCGACCAGAATGTGTTCATAGTGCATGGGGGAGACCTCCAAAGGCTTGCGATAGAAGGGAAGTATGGCTGGTTTCAAGCGGATGGCTTTGCGTCAGGTCAAATCCGCTCATCAAGAATCGGGAGTACACATATGACGGTCTGGATAGTGGTGTCAATCCTTGCGCTGATTCTCAGCCCGCTCGCCTGGCTGCGGCCTTCACGCCAGCAGAGCGGTCGCATGGCCTTGCGCATGGAGGCTCGGCGCATAGGGCTGGCCATGCAATTGGCCCCGCAGGAGTGGCCGCACTGGATGTCGCCGGAGCCGCCCAACCCCTGTGCGCAGTACCATCGCCCCCGGCGCAGTGCCCAGCGCCCCTGCTGGAGTTACTGGCAGTCGGCGCCGGGAGTGTGGGTCAACCAATGGCGCGAAGTGTGCGAGGACGAGGCGATGCTGGTGCATTTGCGCACCTTGCCGGCCAATGCCTACAAGGTCGAGGCAGATCAGCAGATGATTACCCTGTATTGGGGCGAGAAGGGTGAGGCGAGCGTCCTGCAGGCCATCGCCGCTGTACTTAAAGCCCTGGCCTGAATTCGATGTTTGGCCGCGCCTGTCAGGTGCAGCGTTGTTTAGGGCGACTTTTCTAATTATTGACTCTATGAATGTTCCGGCATATGCCGCAGGGCGGGCATCCCTGCGTGCTGGCGAAATGACCGTAAAGTCGCGTTCTAGCCCGTGTTTTGGGCGATTGACAATTGTTCGAAATTCCTTGAAGGTGGCGTACCCAAATCAAACGGGCGTATGAATTGAGCGTTTGTATTACAGAGCGTTCCTACGAAACCCGACTATCGCGTTGGCGGGTGTGCCTGGCGGATTGGCGTAGCATCGACGGTGACGTCAGTGCCGAGCCAGAAGTTAGCTTCCGACGTGTACTGTTCAGCTTCCATATCGTGGAGATCAGTTGATGATTTACGAAGGTAAAGCCATCACGGTTAAAGCTCTTGAGAGTGGCATCGTCGAATTGAAATTCGACCTCAAGGGTGAGTCCGTCAACAAGTTCAACCGTCTAACCCTGAACGAACTGCGTCAGGCAGTAGACACCATCAAGGCAGACGCTTCGGTCAAGGGTGTCATCGTCACCAGCGGCAAGGACGTGTTCATCGTCGGCGCCGACATCACCGAATTCGTCGACAACTTCAAGCTGCCGGATGCAGAGCTGGTTGCAGGCAACCTCGAAGCCAACAAAATTTTCAGCGACTTCGAAGACCTGAATGTTCCGACCGTTGCCGCGATCAACGGCATCGCCCTGGGTGGCGGTCTGGAAATGTGCCTGGCGGCGGATTACCGCGTCATGGCCAGCAGCGCGAAAATCGGCCTGCCGGAAGTCAAACTGGGCATTTACCCAGGCTTCGGCGGTACTGTGCGCCTGCCGCGCATCATCGGTGCCGACAACGCTATCGAGTGGATTGCCGCTGGCAAGGAAAACCGTGCCGAAGACGCCCTGAAAGTCGGTGCCGTCGATGCAGTCGTGGCCCTGGACAAGCTCCAGGAAGCCGCACTGAACCTGGTCAAGGGCGCCATCTCGGGCCAGTTCGACTACAAGGCCAAGCGCCAGCCAAAACTGGAAAAGCTCAAGCTCAACGCCATCGAACAAATGATGTCGTTCGAGACCGCCAAGGGCTTCGTGGCCGGCCAGGCTGGCCCGAACTACCCGGCGCCGGTCGAAGCGATCAAGACCATCCAGAAAGCCGCGAACTTCGGTCGCGACAAAGCCCTGGAAGTTGAAGCCGCAGGCTTCGTCAAGCTGGCCAAGACCTCTGCCGCGCAGAGCCTGATCGGCCTGTTCCTGAACGATCAGGAACTGAAGAAAAAAGCCAAGGCCTATGACGAAATTGCCCGCGACGTGAAGCAGGCTGCCGTTCTCGGCGCCGGCATCATGGGCGGCGGCATCGCCTATCAGTCGGCGTCCAAAGGCACGCCGATCCTGATGAAGGACATTAACGAGCACGGTATCGAGCAGGGTCTGGCCGAAGCCGCCAAGCTGCTGGTTGGCCGCGTAGACAAAGGCCGCATGACTGCCGCGAAAATGGCCGAAGTGCTCAACGGCATTCGTCCGACCCTGTCCTACGGTGATTTCGGCCACGTCGACCTGGTGGTCGAGGCAGTCGTCGAGAACCCTAAAGTCAAGCAAGCCGTACTGGCTGAAGTGGAAGACAAGGTCAAGGAAGACACCATCCTGGCGTCCAACACCTCGACCATTTCCATCAGCCTGCTGGCCAAGGCCCTCAAGCGTCCTGAAAATTTCGTCGGCATGCACTTCTTCAACCCGGTGCACATGATGCCGCTGGTGGAAGTGATCCGTGGCGAGAAGTCCAGCGAGCTGGCCGTGGCCACTACCGTTGCCTATGCCAAGAAAATGGGCAAGAACCCGATTGTGGTCAACGACTGCCCTGGGTTCTTGGTCAACCGCGTGCTGTTCCCGTACTTTGGCGGTTTCGCCAAGTTGGTCAGCGCTGGCGTGGACTTTGTGCGCATCGACAAGGTCATGGAAAAATTCGGCTGGCCGATGGGCCCTGCCTACCTGATGGACGTGGTCGGCATCGACACCGGCCACCACGGCCGTGATGTTATGGCCGAAGGCTTCCCGGACCGCATGAAAGATGACCGTCGCTCGGCCATCGACGTGCTCTACGAAGCCAAGCGCCTGGGCCAGAAGAATGGTAAGGGCTTCTACGCCTACGAGACCGACAAGAAGGGCAAGCAGAAGAAAGTCGCCGACCCGTCGGTGCTGGAAGTGCTCAAGCCAATCGTTTACGAACAGCGTGAAGTGAGCGACGAAGACATCATCAACTGGATGATGATCCCGCTGTGCATGGAAACCGTGCGTTGCCTGGAAGACGGCATCGTCGAAACCGCTGCCGAAGCCGACATGGGCTTGGTCTACGGCATTGGTTTCCCTCCGTTCCGTGGCGGTGCGTTGCGTTACATCGATTCGATGGGTGTAGCGGCCTTCGTCGCCCTGGCTGACCAGTACGCTGATCTGGGCGCGCTGTACCACCCGACTGCGAAGCTGCGCGAGATGGCCAAAAACGGCCAAAGCTTCTTCGGTTAAGCGCCCAACGACTAGAGCGAGAATATTTATGAGCTTGAATCCAAGAGACGTCGTGATTGTTGACTTCGGTCGCACTCCGATGGGCCGCTCCAAGGGCGGCATGCACCGCAACACCCGTGCCGAAGACATGTCGGCGCACCTGATTAGCAAGCTGCTGGAACGCAACGTCAAGGTCGACCCGAACGAAGTCGAAGACGTGATCTGGGGCTGCGTCAACCAGACCCTGGAGCAAGGCTGGAACATCGCGCGCATGGCGTCGCTGATGACCCAGATCCCGCACACGGCGGCCGGCCAGACCGTCAGCCGCCTCTGCGGTTCGTCGATGAGTGCCCTGCATACCGCGGCGCAAGCGATCATGACCGGTAACGGTGATGTGTTTGTGGTCGGTGGCGTGGAGCACATGGGCCACGTCAGTATGATGCACGGTGTCGACCCGAACCCGCACATGTCCCTGTACGCGGCGAAAGCCTCGGGCATGATGGGCCTGACCGCGGAAATGCTCGGCAAGATGCACGGCATCACTCGTGAAGCCCAGGACGCCTTCGGCGTGCGCTCCCACCAGTTGGCCCACAAGGCCACGGTGGAAGGCAAGTTCAAGGATGAAATCATCCCGATGCAGGGTTACGACGAAAACGGTTTCCTGAAACTGTTCGACTACGACGAAACCATCCGTCCCGAAACCACCCTGGAAAGCCTGGCGGCCCTCAAGCCGGCCTTCAATCCAAAGGGCGGCACCGTGACGGCCGGTACTTCCTCGCAGATCACCGATGGTGCCTCGTGCATGATCGTGATGTCGGCCCAGCGTGCCCAGGACCTGGGGATCCAGCCTCTGGCGGTGATCCGTTCCATGGCCGTGGCGGGTGTGGACCCGGCGATCATGGGCTATGGTCCAGTTCCGGCAACGCAGAAAGCCCTTAAGCGCGCCGGCCTTGGCATCAACGATATCGACTTCTTCGAGCTCAACGAAGCCTTCGCGGCACAGGCCCTGCCCGTGCTCAAGGATCTGAAAGTGCTCGACAAGATGAACGAGAAGGTTAACCTGCATGGCGGCGCGATCGCCCTGGGCCACCCATTCGGTTGCTCCGGTGCGCGTATCTCCGGCACGTTGCTCAATGTGATGAAGCAAAATGGTGGCACCTTCGGGGTGGCGACCATGTGCATTGGCCTCGGTCAGGGCATCTCCACCGTGTTCGAACGCGTTTAAGCGATCGGTTACGGAAGCCGGGGCCATGTGCCCCGGTTTTTTGTTTTTAGTCGTTTTTTTACTTTTTATTTTTGATCGTTTGCGTGAGGGCCGAAGCATGTCTGTCCAACCTGGGCTCTATCAGCATTACAAAGGTCCGCAGTACCGCGTTTTCAACGTGGCGCGGCACTCCGAGACTGAAGAAGAAGTGGTCTTCTACCAAGCGCTGTATGGCGATTGCGGCTTTTGGGTGCGCCCCTTGAGCATGTTCCTGGAGTCGGTCGAAGTTGACGGCGAACAGGTCCCGCGCTTTGCTTTGATTCAGGCCGAACCCAGCCTTTTTTCACAGGCTTGAGGGCGGTGCGGGCAAAACCCTGCGCTTGACCTCACCTTGTTGCCACTATATATAGCGGTGCCGCGTCAGGCGCCAACCGCCTTTCACTTCTAGAATTCAGGAATTTTCTGATCCATGGGCAAATCGCTGGTCATTGTGGAATCCCCGGCTAAGGCCAAGACCATCAACAAGTATCTGGGCAACCAATACGTGGTGAAGTCGAGTATCGGCCATATCCGAGACCTGCCCACCAGCGGTTCGGCTAGCGCCAGCAAAGAGCCTGCTGCCAAGCGTGGCAAGGCCGCCGCTGGTGAAGCGCCTGTGCTCTCGCCCAAGGAGAAGGCGCGCAAGCAGCTCGTCTCGCGCATGGGCGTGGACCCCGAACACGGCTGGAAAGCCCAGTACGAGATCCTTCCGGGCAAAGAGAAGGTCATCGAAGAGCTGCGCCGGCTCGCCAAGGATGCTGACACCATCTATCTCGCGACGGACTTGGACCGCGAGGGGGAAGCCATTGCCTGGCACCTGCGCGAAGCCATCGGTGGCGACGACAGCCGCTACAAGCGTGTGGTGTTCAACGAAATCACCAAGAAAGCCATCCAGGAAGCCTTCTCCAAGCCGGGCGAGCTGGACATCGACCGCGTCAACGCCCAGCAGGCGCGGCGGTTCCTCGACCGTGTGGTGGGCTACATGGTTTCGCCACTGCTGTGGGCCAAGATCGCCCGTGGCCTGTCGGCTGGCCGGGTGCAATCGGTTGCGGTGAAGCTGGTGGTCGAGCGTGAGCGTGAGATCCGTGCGTTCATTCCCGAAGAATACTGGGAGGTCCACGCCGACCTCGGCACTGCCAAGGGCGCCAGCGTGCGCTTCGAAGTGGCCCGCGAGAACGGCGAAGCCTTCAAACCGCTGAACGAAGCCCAGGCCATGGCCGCGCTGGAGAAACTCAAGTCTTCGGCCTACACCATCGCCAAACGTGAAGACAAGCCGACCAGCAGCAAGCCGTCGGCACCGTTCATCACCTCCACGCTGCAGCAGGCCGCGAGTAATCGCCTGGGCTTTGGCGTGAAGAAGACCATGATGATGGCACAGCGCTTGTACGAGGCCGGCTACATCACTTATATGCGTACCGACTCGACCAACCTCTCGGCCGATGCCGTGGCGATGGCGCGTACTTACATCGAAGGGGAATTCGGCGGCAAATACCTGCCGGAAACCCCGAACGTCTACAGCAGCAAGGAAGGCGCCCAGGAGGCTCACGAAGCGATTCGCCCTTCGGACGTCAACACCGACCCGAGCAAACTGTCGGGCATGGAACGTGACGCTGAACGCCTCTACGAGCTGATCTGGCGCCAGTTCGTCGCCTGCCAGATGCTGCCGGCCAAATATTTGTCCACCACTGTCAGCGTCGCCGCCAGCGGCTTCGAGCTGCGTGCCAAGGGCCGCATCCTCAAGTTTGACGGCTACACCCGCGTGATGCCGCAAATGGCCAAGCCAGGCGACGACGACGTGCTACCGGATATGGCTCAGGGAGATGTGCTCAAGCTCATCAAGCTCGACCCGAGCCAGCACTTCACCAAGCCACCGGCACGTTACTCGGAAGCGAGCCTGGTCAAGGAAATGGAAAAGCGCGGTATCGGCCGCCCGTCGACCTATGCGGCGATCATTTCCACCATCCAGGATCGCGGCTACGTGGCGCTGCACAATCGCCGTTTCTATTCGGAGAAGATGGGTGACATCGTTACCGAGCGCTTGTCCGAGAGTTTCTCCAACCTGATGGACTACGGCTTCACCGCCGGCATGGAAGAGAACCTCGACGACGTGGCTCAGGGCGAGCGGGACTGGAAAAGCGTGCTTGACGAGTTCTACGGCGACTTCAAGAAAAAACTCGAAGTCGCGGAAAGCCCGGAAAACGGCATGCGCGCCAACCAGCCGGTCATGACCGACATCCCATGCACCACTTGCGGGCGGCCGATGCAGATCCGCACCGCGTCCACCGGGGTGTTCCTGGGTTGCTCAGGCTACAGCCTGCCGCCGAAAGAGCGCTGCAAGGCCACGGTCAACCTGGTGCCGGGCGACGAAATCGCTGCCGACGACGAGGGCGAGTCTGAATCCCTGGTGCTGCGCGGCAAGCACCGCTGCCCGATCTGCAGCACCGCGATGGATGCGTACCTGCTGGATGAAAAGCGCAAGCTGCATATCTGCGGTAACAACCCCGATTGCAATGGCTATGAGATCGAAGAAGGCACCTATCGGATCAAGGGTTATGAAGGCCCCAGCCTGGAGTGCGACAAGTGCGGCAGCGAGATGCAGCTCAAGACTGGCCGTTTCGGCAAGTTCTTCGGTTGCACCAATGCCGCATGCAAGAACACCCGTAAACTGCTGAAAAGCGGCGAAGCGGCACCGCCGAAGATGGACCCGGTGAAAATGCCGGAGCTCAAGTGCGAGAAGGTTAACGACACCTACATCTTGCGTGACGGCGCGTCTGGCTTGTTCCTGGCGGCCAGCCAGTTCCCGAAAAACCGCGAAACCCGTGCACCGCTGGTGATGGAAATCGTGCCGCACAAGGACGAGATCGATCCGAAGTACCACTTCCTCTGCGCGGCCCCACAGAAGGACCCGGACGGTCGTCCGGCCGTCATTCGCTACAGCCGCAAGACTAAGGAGCAGTACGTGCAGACCGAAGTGGATGGCAAGCCGACAGGCTGGCGCGCGTTCTACGAAGGTGGAAAATGGAAGGTTGAAGACAAGCGCCAGGGCGCGTGACGAAGGCGGGCGGCTGACCTCTCTGTCGGTGCGCCTCTGCCTGATTCGTCCTGGTAGCAGAAAGCCGCATGCGAACCCTCGGGTTGGCCTGCGGTTTTTTTTTGGCTTGCGGCGGCTGTGACTGATCCGTGACACTGTTAAGCCAGTACTACGCCCTATTTCGCTGTGGAGAGTGCCGTCATGGCCTTTGAGCTCTATACCCGTACCAATCAGAAAATATACTTCGCCGGGCTGTCGCTAGAGGCGCTGGCCCGGGCTGAAGAGGGGCGGGCGATGAACTCCCTGGCGCTGATCCAGGCAGGTCGCGAGTCCGCGTTGTTTCACCTATACGGGGCCTTACTGGGGTTGTGCCATGAAATTGCCGGTTTCTACCGTTTGCCTCAAGCCAATTCCCCGCGGGCGGAGTTATTGCTGACCCGAGAGGTGCTAGAGGCGGTGGCTATTCCGGAAATGGCAGAAATGGTGGAGTTGGCCAACAACCCCGAAACCTGGCTGGCGAAGTTGTTGGCGGCTCATGCCGCGTTGTTCCAGCCGCCCCGGGCGCCGCATAAGCCCAAGGGCGACGTCACTCAGCCGTTGATCGTCGCGGTTAATCTCGATGAAGAGCTAGGGCCTGAAGAATTGAGCCGTGAAGAACTGGAGAGCTGGCGGCAACACCTTAAGAGCCTGGCCGTTCGCTTTCGCGACGGGCTTAACGAGTGCTAAGCGAGTTAGAGCCAAGCCAGGGTTTTGCCTGACTGGGGAAACAGACCAGTCGCTCATGCATTAGTCGCAACACCAAGCGCATCCGGGCCTATGGCTGATACAATGCCGGCCTTTCGTGGAGAGCAAATTTTTATGCCAACGTCCTTTCTGGAAATTGTTGAGTTGCCTGACGGCCGTATAGAGCTGCGCCGGGCTGAGGACGAGGGTTCTCTGGTGACTTTGGATTTTTCTGAAGATGCCAAGGTGTTTCTGCAAGGCCAACATGTCGAAGTAGCCAAGGCGATGTTGAGTGTTGGCGTGCAGATGGCAGGCCGTCTCGCTGAAGGTGAGCTGGAGAAGGAAAGCGGGCCGCGGGTGCTGCACTGAGTCCGTTGGTCGGTTTCGCTTCTGTTGCGTCACCCCGGCTTCTCCATTCGTGAGAGGCCTCGTTATCAACCCAGGCGAATGTTCAGGCTTTGTGCATCCCCGGTGCGGGCGGCACTGATAAGTTGCTGGCGCATGCTCGATGGCAGTGGGTTGAGCCAACTGACGACGGTGTGGCTACGGCCCAGGCGCAGGGCCTCGCACGTCAATTGCTGGGCGCTTTGCATGCCGCGCGGTTGCAGTAGCAGGATGCGTTCGCGGTTAAGGCCAGCATCGCGCAGCCAGGCCTGGGTCAGGCTGGCGGGTGGGGCGATCAGGGTCAGCCAGCGAGCGTCCTGATCCTGGCTCAGTTGCCTGAGGATCGGCGCCAGTAGGTTCAGGCAGTTCCCGGCTGCTCCACGCAGCGACAGCTCGCTAAAGACTTCGGGCTCGGCGCTCCAGGGCGATTCGACCACGTCTTTGAGGATGGGCGCTTGCGCCATGAAGGCTTCGAACAACGGCAGTTGAGCTTGCTGTGAGGTATAGGGGAACTGCATAAAGCCTCCTTTAGCGGCGAATGACGCCGACACTCAAACCTTCGATCACCAGTTCCTGATCTTTCAGGTTGACTTCGATAGGGGCGAACTCGGGGTTCTCAGCAATCAGCCAGACTTTGCTGCCTTCACGCTTGAACCGCTTGACCGTCACTTCGTCGCCCAGGCGGGCGACGACAATCTGGCCATTACGAGCTTCGCGGGTGGTGTGTACCGCCAGCAGGTCGCCATCGAGGATGCCGACGTCCTTCATGCTCATGCCGTGTACCCGCAGCAGGTAGTCGGCGCGAGGGTGGAAGAAGGTCGGGTTGATGTTGCAGGACTCTTCGATGTGCTGCTGGGCCAGGATCGGCGCGCCAGCGGCAACACGACCGATGATCGGCAGGCTCGACTCGTCGGTTTCGGCTTCGAAACCAGGGATACGGATACCCCGTGAAGCGCCCGGGGTCATTTCGATAGCGCCCTTGCGTGCCAGGGCCTTGAGGTGTTCTTCGGCGGCATTGGGGGACTTGAATTCCAGTTTCTGCGCGATTTCCGCCCGGGTAGGGGGGAAGCCGTTTTCTTTGAGGCAGTCTTTGATAAAGGCCAGGATCTCGGCTTGGCGTGGCGTCAGTTTTATCATGTCGATCGCTCTGTCTTTTTATACAGTGACTGGGATTATATACAGTGAAGGCGTCTTGGCAATCCTCCTTTTTCCGGCGCCCGCCGAACGGTTGAATAAGGGCGCACGCTAGGGTTGTCGTAGCGAGGTCCTACAGGGTTTTCCTTGTGTGATTAAATAGGTGACTGGTCGGCCGGAAAACGGACAGGCAGGCTTGACAAGACATAAGCTGAAACGTATGTTTCAAACAAGTGTTTGTCAGGTAGAGTAACCATGGCCCAGTCGGAAACCGTTGAACGCATTCTTGATGCTGCCGAGCAGTTGTTCGCGGAAAAAGGGTTCGCTGAAACTTCATTGCGCCTTATCACCAGCAAGGCCGGGGTCAACCTGGCGGCGGTGAATTATCATTTCGGCTCGAAAAAGGCGCTGATCCAGGCAGTGTTCTCGCGCTTCCTGGGGCCTTTTTGCATCAGCCTGGACCGGGAGCTGGAACGCCGCCAGGCCAAGCCTGACAGCAAGCCAAGCCTGGAAGAACTGCTGGAAATCCTTGTCGAACAGGCCCTCGTGGTGCAACCGCGCAGCGGCAATGACCTGTCTATCTTCATGCGTTTGCTTGGTTTGGCCTTCAGCCAGAGCCAGGGCCACCTGCGGCGTTACCTGGAGGACATGTACGGCAAGGTGTTCCGCCGCTACATGATGCTCGTCAATGAGGCCGCGCCGCGGATCCCGCCGATCGAGTTATTCTGGCGCGTGCACTTCATGCTCGGTGCTGCGGCGTTCAGTATGTCCGGCATCAAGGCCTTGCGCGCCATTGCCGAGACCGATTTTGGCGTCAATACCTCGATTGAGCAGGTAATGCGCCTGATGGTGCCATTCCTCGCGGCTGGCATGCGCGCCGAAACCGGGGTCACTGACGACACCATGGCCAGCGCCCAGTTGCGGCCGCGGGTCAAGTCCACGCCGGCGCCTGCCAAGGTTTAGTGGCCGGTGGGTGGGCGCGGCGGCTGACATCCGCTAAGCTTGCCGCCCATGTCGACTCCCGTTCCAGACTCTCTCCTTACCCTGCACCGACCCGCGCCCGCCGAGCTTCGCTCCTGGCGGCGCAGTCGTGTGCCCGTAATAAAGGAATCGCTATGACCGGTGCCCTGCAAGGCTCCCTGATGGTGGATGTGGCCGGTACCTGGCTGACCTCCGAAGACCGTCACCTGTTGCGCCAGCCCGAGGTGGGCGGCCTGATTATTTTTGCGCGCAACATTGAGCACCCACGCCAGGTGCGCGAACTCAGTGCCTCGATTCGCGCCGTACGCCCGGACCTGCTGCTGGCAGTGGATCAGGAAGGCGGCCGCGTCCAGCGCCTGCGTCAGGGTTTTGTGCGCCTGCCGGCGATGCGGGCAATTGCCGACAATCCCAACGCCGAGGTGTTGGCCGAGCACTGTGGTTGGATCATGGCCACTGAAGTGCTGGCTGTTGGTCTGGATTTGAGCTTCGCCCCGGTGCTCGACCTCGATTACCAACGCAGCGCAGTGGTGGGGAGCCGTTCGTTCGAGGGCGACCCGCAGCGTGCCGCGCTGCTGGCCGGGGCCTTCATTCGCGGCATGAACAGCGCCGGCATGGCGGCCACGGGCAAGCATTTTCCCGGCCACGGCTGGGCGGAGGCTGATTCCCACGTGGCGATTCCCGTCGATGAGCGCAGCCTCGAGGAGATCCGCGCCAATGACCTGGTGCCGTTCGCCCGTTTGAGCCAGCAACTGGCCGCCGTGATGCCGGCCCACGTGATCTACCCCCAGGTAGACAGCCAGCCTGCCGGGTTCTCGCGCCGCTGGTTGCAGGACATCCTGCGGGGCGAGTTGCAATTTGATGGGGTGATTTTCAGCGATGACCTGTCGATGGCCGGTGCCCATGTGGTGGGCGATGCGGCCAGTCGGATCGAGGCCGCCCTATCTGCCGGTTGCGACATGGGCCTGGTATGCAATGACCGGGCGGCGGCCGAGTTGGCCTTGTGCGCGGCCCAGCGCCTGAAGGTCACGCCCAGCCCGCGTATCGCGCGGATGCGCGGCCAGGGTTTCGCCGGCACCGAGTACCGCCAGGACCCGCGCTGGCTCGCAGCCATTGGCGCCCTCAAAGACGCTCAATTGATTGATTAAAGGAAACTTGCAATGACGGTTTACGCGATTATCGGCGGCACCGGGCTGACTCAGCTCGAAGGTTTGAACATCCGCCAGTCGTTGCCGCTGGATACGCCCTATGGCGCGCCGTCGGCCGAGATCCAGGTGGGCGAATACGCTGGGCGCGAGGTGCTGTTCCTCGCACGTCACGGCCATCCGCATCGTGTTGCGCCCCATCAGGTCAACTACCGCGCCAACCTGTGGGCGTTGAAGCAAGCCGGGGCCGAGGCGATCCTGGCGGTCAATGCGGTCGGTGGGATTCACGCGTCCATGGGCACCGGGCATTTCTGTGTGCCGCACCAAGTGATCGACTACACCAGCGGCCGCGAGCACACCTACTTTGCCGATGACCTGGAACACGTGACCCACATCGATTTCAGCTACCCCTACAGCGAGCCGCTGCGCGAGCGTCTGATCGCGGCGCTGGCCGCTCAAGGTTGCGCCTACAGCAGCCATGGCGTGTATGCCTGCACCCAAGGGCCGCGCCTGGAAACCGTGGCCGAGATTGCGCGCCTGGAGCGTGACGGTTGCGACATCGTGGGCATGACTGGCATGCCGGAAGCGGCCCTGGCCCGTGAGCTGGGCCTGGACTATGCGTGCCTGGCCCTGGTGGTCAACCCGGCGGCGGGCAAGTCCACGGCGGTGATTACCATGGCGCAAATCGAGCAGGCGCTGCATGACGGCATGGGCCTGGCGAAGGCGACCCTGGCTCGGGTGTTGATGGCATAAGTGCAGTTCGGGAGTGTGGCGCGCCTATCGCGGGCAAGGCCCGCTCCCACAGGCTACGGTGCTCGATCTGTGGCGCGATAGACGCGCCACAAACTAATGCTTGGCTTTATCCGGTAGCGGCGCGAACAGCGCTTCAATGTCGTTGTTTTGCAGCTTCCAATCCCCGGCCTGGCGCCCGTCGAGCACGCCTGCGGCGAGGTCGGACTTTTCTTTTTGCAGGTGCTGGATTTTTTCCTCCACCGTGCCCCGGGCGATCATCTTGTAGACGAACACCGGTTTTTCCTGGCCAATGCGGTAGGCGCGGTCGGTGGCCTGGTTTTCCGTGGCAGGGTTCCACCACGGGTCGTAGTGGATCACCGTATCGGCTTCGGTCAGGTTCAAGCCTACGCCGCCCGCCTTGAGGCTAATCAGGAAGATTTGCAACTGGCCGCTCTGGAAGGCCTTGACCGGCGTGCGGCGGTCGCGGGTCTGCCCGGTCAGCAGGGCATAGGCGACGCCGCGTTTTTTCAGTTCGGCTTCAATTAGGGTCAGCATTGAAGTGAACTGGGAGAACAGTAGAATCCGCCGCCCCTCCTCGAACAACTCTTCAAGCATTTGCATCAGGCTATCGAGCTTGCCCGAGGTGCTGCCCCGGGTGGGTGGGGCTTCGTTAACCAGGCGCAGGTCGCAGCAGACCTGGCGCAGCTTGAGCAGCGCTTCGAGGATGATGATTTGGCTGCGGGCCACGCCTTTGCGGGTGATCTCGTCGCGTACTTTTTTGTCCATGGCCAGGCGCATGGTTTCGTAGACGTCCCGCTGGGCTTCGTTGAGGTCGACCCAATGGATGATCTCGGTCTTGGGTGGCAGTTCAGTGGCCACCTGCTCTTTGGTGCGGCGCAGCAGGAACGGCTTGATGCGCCCGTTGAGGTGCTGCAAGCGCACTTCGCTGCCGCGTTTTTCGATGGGCACGCGGTAGTCGCGGTTGAAGGTCTTCACGTCCCCCAGCCAACCCGGCAGCAAGAAGTGGAACAGTGACCAGAGTTCGCCCAGGTGGTTTTCCAGGGGCGTACCGGACAGGCACAGGCGTTGCCGGGCGTTGAGGCTGCGGGCAGCTTCGGCGGCCTTGCTGGTGGGGTTCTTGATGTACTGCGCTTCGTCCAACACCAGCACATGCAGCGGCTGGGCGGCCAGCACTTCGATGTCCTTGGGCAGCAGGGCGTAGGTGGTGAGGATCAGGTCGTACTCGGCCAGTTGGGCGAAGTGCTTCTTGCGCCCGGCGCCATACAACGCCAGGACCTTGAGCTGGGGCGTGAAGTGCGCCGCTTCGTCGAGCCAATTGGGGATCAGGCTGGTGGGCATCACTACCATGCACGGCCGGTCGAGGCGCCCGGCGTGCTTTTCGCTGAGCACGTGGGCCAGGGTTTGCAGGGTTTTGCCCAGGCCCATGTCGTCGGCGAGGATGCCGCCCACCTCCAGTTGGCGCAGTGACTGCATCCAGCTCAGGCCTTCGAGTTGGTAGGGGCGCAAGGTGGCGTTGAGGCCATCGGGCGCGCGGCAACTGTAGTCTCTGATGTCGCGCAGGCGTTGGGCGAAGGTGCGGATGTGTTCGCCGCCTTCCCACAGCAGGGGCAACTCTTGCAGCGGGTTGAGCCGCAAGGCATCGGCTTTGCTCAGGCGCAGGCGGGTTTCGCCTGGTTCTTGCAGGTAGAACTCGCCGAGGGTGGCCAGCACCGGTTTCAGGCGCCCGAAGGGCAGGGCCACTTGCAGCGGGCCGCTGTCGGTAGGGGGCCGGTTGGGGATGTTCACCAGGATCAACTCGTCGTCGCGGCGTTTGGCCAGGCGTTCGGGGTTGAGCAACTCGGTGTGGGAGCGCATCAGGTTGAGCAGGATCGGCAGCAGGCTCAGGCGCTCGCCGTTGACGATGATGCCCAGTTCCAGGTCGAACCAATCACGCTGCGGCGCCTCCTCGACGCTGGCGTACCAGTCATCGACGGCGGTCAGGTCGAAGCCGAAGTCGTCCTCTATCTGCAACTCCCAGCCTTGTTCGCGCAGGCTGGGCAGTTGGTTGAGGGTGAAGGTCAGCCAGGCGCTGTCGTTGACCATCTCAAACAATTCGCCTGCGCTTTCGGGCAGGGCTTTACTTTGCCGGGTGGCGATGCGAAACCCCAGCAGCCTGAGCTGTTCGCGGTAGTGCTTCTCGGCGTCGAGTTGGCGCTTGATGCGCAGGGTCTGCTGTTCCTGGCGGATCAGGATATCGGCGTTTTTCTGCCCGCTGACGTATTCGCCCTGATAGTTGAAGGACAGCGCGGCGCGGTGCTGGATATAGCGCTGCATTTTGCCGTTACGCGGTTCAAAGGCGCTGAATTCGACGCTGGCCAGCCACAGGCGCGGCACCGGTTGCACGTCGTCGAGCAGCACTTGCGGCGGGGCGGCGGGGCGGCGGTTTTCCAGGACCGTCTGGAGTTTTTCCAACAGTTGGGCGTCTTTGGCGGCGGCGGGGAAGGCCAGGGTTTCTTCGACTTGCAGCAGTACCGCGGCGCAGTGCTTGCAGTTGACCCGCACGGGGCAACTGCACGTAGCGTCCACCATCAGCAGGGTGTTTTTCGCGGATTCGCGCAGGTTGATGGTCTGGCGGTAGACGTTGCCGCCCGAGCCTTCGCAACTGGCAGTGATGGTGCTGTCGCCGACCTGGACGAAGCGCACGCGGTTTTCCAGCGCGTAGCGGCGCCCGCGCTCAAGGCTCTGTTCTTTGAAGCGACTGACCCAGGACGGTGCCAGGGGTTTGGTCAGGGTCGCGGGCATGGGCACTCAGTCAGTCCGGGATTTCAACGGGGGCTTGGCTGCGGGCGGGGGCGGATAGCGAGGTGATTTTTATCAGCAGGCCCAGGTGGCCGTTGTCGAGAAAATTCAGTTGGCCGTTCTTGGTGTGGCTTTGCTGGCTCAGGCTTTCGCTGGCGGTAATCAGGCCATTGCGGTCGATCTGGTTGACCCAGAACTTGGCGTTGACGTCGGTAAAGCGCCCTAGTTTCAACTCCAGGGTGCCCTGGATCGGGAACTGGCCGAACTGCCCGGCACCGTCGCTGATCGCCACTGTGCTCGGCGCCTCGCCCAGAGGCTGTTGCCAGGCCTTGTGCAGCAGCACGCTGTAGTCGGTGCTGGCCTTGAGGTTTTCGACTTCTTTGTTGAGGCTCGGCGTGCGCAGGCTGGCCGGGTCAACTGGGCGGGCAGCGGCGGCCCAATCCTCTGGCGCTGGGCGGCTGAGGATGGTGGGTTCGGCATTCTGCCGCACCAGGATCATCTCGATCTGGTACAGCTCATCGGCCAACGCCAAGGGGGCGACCAGGGTCAGCAGCAAGGTCAGTGAGGCAAACAGGCGCATGGCACGTCCTTCAAGCAGTTTTCGGGGCGAGGCGCTCGAACAGCGCCTCCAATGTGTTGAAGCGCTCTTCGGGACGTTCCATTGGCACCATGAATTTGAACAGCGTAGCGCCTTCAAATTTGTAGCGGTTGGGCTGGCCCTGGATGAGTTTTATCAGCACCAGCGGATCGACCGGCGTCTGCGGTTCGAACTCGATACGCCCGCCCTGTGGCCCGGCGTCGACCTTCTTGATGCCCAGTTGTTCGGCTTGCAGCTTGAGCAGGGTCAGGCGCACCAGGTTCTTGGTCGGCTCAGGCAGCAGGCCGAAGCGGTCGATCATTTCCACTTGCAGGTCCTTGAGGCCCTCTTCGTCGGTGGCCGAGGCGATGCGCTTGTACAGGATCAGCCGCGCATGCACATCTGGCAGGTAGTCCTCGGGAATCAACGCGGGCAGGCGCAGGTTGATTTCCGGGCCGCCGCCCAAGGGTTGGTCGAGGTTCGGTTGCTCGCCCTTGCGGATGGCCTTGACCGCCCGTTCGAGCATTTCCATGTAGAGGGTGAAGCCCACGGCCTGGATCTGCCCGCTCTGACCGTCGCCCAATAGCTCGCCGGCGCCGCGGATTTCCAGGTCGTTGGTGGCCAGCACGAAACCGGCGCCCAGGTCCTGGGTATTGGCAATGGCCTCCAGGCGTTTTTGCGCATCCGCAGTGACTTGCTGGCGCGGTGGCGTGAGCAGGTAGGCGTAGGCCTGGTGGTGGCTGCGCCCCACGCGGCCGCGCAATTGGTGCAGTTGCGCCAGGCCGAACTTGTCGGCGCGCTCGATGATGATGGTGTTGGCGCTGGGCACGTCGATGCCGGTCTCGATGATGGTCGAGGCGATCAGCACGTTGAAGCGCTTGTGGTAGAAGTCGCTCATCACCTGTTCGAGCTCGCGTTCGCGCATCTGCCCGTGGCCGATGCCGATGCGTGCTTCGGGCACTAGTTCGGCGAGGTCTGCGGCGCATTTCTCGATGGTTTTTACATCGTTGTGCAGGTAATAGACCTGGCCGCCACGCAGCAGCTCACGTAGCAGGGCTTCTTTGACGGTGCTGTTGTTCTGCTCCATGACGAAGGTGCGCACCGACAGGCGCCGTGCCGGTGGGGTGGCGATGATCGACAGGTCGCGCATGCCCGAGACGGCCATGTTCAGGGTGCGCGGGATGGGCGTGGCGGTCAGGGTGAGGATGTCCACCTCGCTACGCAGGGCCTTGAGCTGTTCCTTCTGGCGCACGCCGAAGCGGTGTTCTTCGTCGATGATGACCAGGCCCAGATTTTTGATCTTGACGTCGTCTTGCAGCAACTTGTGGGTGCCGATAACGATGTCGATCTTGCCTTCGGCCAGGTCGGCGACGGCGGCGTTGACTTCCTTGGTCGATTTGAAGCGGCTCATCACTTCGACGGTCACCGGCCAGTCGGCGAAGCGATCGCGAAAGCTGTTGTAGTGCTGCTGGGCGAGCAGGGTAGTGGGCACCAGGATCGCCACCTGGCGGCCGCCGTGCACGGCGATGAACGCGGCGCGCATGGCCACTTCGGTCTTGCCGAAGCCCACGTCGCCGCACACCAGGCGATCCATGGGCTTGGGCGCGAGCATGTCGGCGCGCACGGCTTCGATGGTGGTTTGCTGGTCCGGGGTTTCCTCGAAGGGAAAACCGGCGCTGAACGTTGCGTAGTCGGCCTTGGGGTCGGCGAACGCGTAGCCTTCGCGGGCGGCGCGGCGGGCGTAGATGTCCAGCAGTTCGGCGGCCACGTCGCGCACCTGCTCGGCGGCTTTGCGCTTGGCTTTCTGCCAGGTCTCCGACCCTAGGCGATGCAGGGGCGCGAGGGCATCGTCGCTGCCGGTGTAGCGGGCGATCAGGTGCAGGCTGGCCACCGGCACGTAGAGCTTGGCGCCCTCGGCGTATTCCATGGTGAGGAATTCGGCGGCCTGGTTGTCGATTTCCAACGTGGCCAGGCCCAGGTAGCGGCCCACGCCGTGGTCGATGTGCACCACCGGCGCGCCTTCGCGCAGCTCGGTGAGGTTCTTGATGACCGCGTCGTTGTTGGCGTCGGCGCGTTTCTCCCGGCGCCGGCGCTGCATCACCCGTTGGCCGAACAGCGGGCTCTCGGCGATCAACGCCAGCGCCGGGTCGTCCAGCAGCAGGCCATCGTCCAGAGGGGCGATGGTGATCGCCAAACGGTGTTTGCTGGCGACGAAATCCGGCCAGTTATCAACGGTTTTTGGCCGCAGCTTAAGGCGCTCAAGCAGCTCCAGCAGAACTTCGCGGCGCCCGGCCGACTCGGCGGTAAACAGCACGCGCCCGTTAAAGTCTTCAAGGAACCCGGAAAGCGCCGCCAAGGGCTCGTTGGCCTTGGCTTCGATGGCCAGGTTGGGCAGGGCCCGGGCGGCGAACCGCTCACGCCCGGGGCCGGTGTCCACGTCCTGCTGGCTGGCGACCACCCGGGGCCAGTTCTTGAGGCGCGCGAAGCAGTCTTCGACCGGCAGGAACAATTCGGCCGGCGGCAGCAGCGGGCGCGATGGATCGACGCGGCGCTCTTCGTAGCGGTTGCGCACATCGTTCCAGAAGTTTTCCGCCGCTTGCTCGATGCCCGGCAGGGAGAACACCTGGGTGTCCTGCGGCAAGTAGTCGAACAGGGTGGAGGTTTCGTCGAAAAACAGCGGCAGGTAGTACTCGATGCCGGCGGGAGTGATGCCGCTGCTCAGGTCCTGGAAGATCGGGCAGCGGCGAAAGTCCACGTCAAAGCGCTCGCGAAACCGTGCCTTGAACCGCGTCACCGCGTCTTTTTGCAGGGGGAACTCGCGGGCCGGGAGCAAGCGCACGGAGTCGACCTTGTCAATGGAGCGCTGGTTTTCCGGGTCGAAGGTACGCAGGGTCTCGATTTCGTCATCGAACAGGTCAATGCGGTAGGGCAGTTTGCTGCCCATCGGGAACAGGTCGATCAGCGCCCCGCGTACCGCGAACTCGCCGTGCTCGTACACCGTGTCGACGCAACGGTAGCCGCTGGCCTCCAGGCGCGTGCGCATCTGTTCGACGTCGAGTTTCTGGCCGATGTCCAGCACGAGGCTGCTACCCAGCAGGAACTTGGTCGGCGCCAGGCGATGTAGGGCCGTGGTGATAGGCACTACCAAAACCCCGTGGCTCAGCTCCGGCAGCCGATACAGGCTGGCGATGCGCTGGGAAATGATGTCCTGGTGGGGCGAAAACAGGTCGTAGGGCAGGGTTTCCCAGTCCGGGAAGTGCAGCACCGGCAAATCGGGGGCGAAGAAACCCAGTTCCTGCTCCAGCCGTTCGGCGCTTTGGCTGTCGGCGGTCAGTAGCAGGGTGAAGCGCTTGGCAGCGCTGGCAGCCTCGGCGATGGCCAGGCTCAGGGCGGCACCGGGCAGGTTGCCCCAGTGCTGTTTACCTGCGGCAGCAGGGAGATGCGGTAGACGCAGAACAGGCACGGAAGGTTGAGCTCCAAGCGTTGCGACAAAGCCTGCGATTGTAGCGGGCGAAGGTGCCGGCTGTCAGTTGCAGACTGGCGCCAATCGAGCAAAACCATGGTGCGACAGGCGCGCATTGATCCGCGCCCGACTCGGCGGCATAATGTAGCCCCTTTTTTCTGCCCCTACATGTGGAAGGTTCCCGTGACTCAGAAGCCCGACCAGTGTCTTGGTGAATGGATCGACCGTGAAGCACTCGCAGAAGCGATGATTCCGCTTATCGGCCAGCTCTACCGCAACAACAATGTGGTGAGCTCGATCTATGGCCGCAGCCTGATCAACCGGTCAGTCATCGCGATTCTCAAAGCCCACCGCTTTGCTCGCCATCGCCAGTCCGACGACAGTGAATTGTCTGTCCACGAGACTTTCCCCCTGCTTAAAGCCATGAGCGAGCTCAAGCTCGGCGCTGCTTCGGTAGACCTGGGCAAACTGGCGGTCAAGTTCAAGACCCAGGGCAACGGCCGTACCGCCGAGCAGTTCGTGCGTGAAGAGCTGGCCGATGTGGTTGGCCAGCAAAACGCGTCGGCGCGCAAAGGCACTGACGTGGTGTTGTACGGCTTCGGTCGTATCGGCCGCCTGCTGGCGCGCATTCTGATCGAGAAAACCGGTGGCGGCGATGGCCTGCGCCTGCGTGCCATCGTGGTCCGTAAGGGCGCCGAGAATGACCTGGTCAAACGCGCCAGCCTGCTGCGTCGCGACTCGGTCCATGGCCCGTTCGACGGCACCATCACGGTCGATGAAGCCAACAACACCATCACCGCCAATGGCAACCTGATCCAGGTGATCTACGCGAAGAACCCGACCGAGGTGGATTACACCCAGTACGGCATCAAGAACGCGTTGCTGGTGGACAACACCGGTGTATGGCGTGACGCCGACGGCCTTGGTCAGCACTTGGCGTGCCCGGGCGTTGACCGCGTTGTGCTGACCGCGCCTGGCAAGGGCAAGCTCAAGAACATCGTGCACGGCATCAACCACGGCGAAATCACCGCCGACGACAAGATTATCTCGGCCGCTTCCTGCACCACCAACGCCATCGTGCCGGTGCTCAAGGCAGTGAACGACAAGTTCGGCATCGTCAACGGCCACGTGGAAACGGTTCACTCGTACACCAACGACCAGAACCTGATCGACAACTTCCACAAGGGCGATCGCCGTGGCCGTAGCGCCGCGCTGAACATGGTCATCACCGAAACCGGTGCGGCCACCGCAGCGGCCAAGGCCCTGCCAGAGCTGGCCGGCAAGTTGACCGGCAACGCGATCCGCGTGCCAACGCCGAACGTGTCGATGGCCATTCTCAACCTCAACCTTGAGAAAGCCGCCACCCGCGAAGAGATGAACGAGTACCTGCGCTACATGGCGCTGCACTCCGATCTGCATAAGCAAATCGACTACGTCAATTCGCAGGAAGTGGTATCCACCGACTTCGTTGGCTCGCGCCACGCCGGTGTGGTGGACGCTGAAGCGACCATCACCCAGGACAACCGCGTTGTCCTGTACGTGTGGTACGACAACGAGTTCGGCTACAGCTGCCAGGTCGTACGCGTGATGGAAGACATGGCCGGGGTTAACCCGCCTGCCTTCCCACGCTAAGCCCAGGGTTTAGCCGCTGTTGAAAACGCCCCGACTGGTTCGGGGCGTTTTTGTTTGTGCCGTTCGTGGCGGGCCCATAAGGGCTGGTCTGTTTTGCAAGGGGAGGGGGGAAGTCGTGGGGCGAATCACGATGGCAGGGGTTTTTCTGGCGTTGGCCGTTGTTGCGGGCTGCGGCCCGGACGAGTCGTTGCAGCGCTTCGGCGGCCCGACCATGGGCAGCACCTACAGCATTCAGTATGTGCAGCGCGGTGGTGTGCCTTCAGTGGGTGAGGTGCAGCGGCAGGTGGGGCGGATCCTCGCTGAGATCGACGAGCAGATGTCCACCTACCGCAGCGATTCGGACATCGAGCGCTTCAATGACTTGCCCGCCAACAGCTGCCGCGCGATGCCGGCGCCGGTATTGGAATTGGCGCGGGTCGGCGAGCAGCTGTCGGCTCAAAGCAATGGTGCTTTCGACTTGACCATCGAGCCCTTGCTCAACCTGTGGGGCTTCGGGCCGCAGTCGCGGGGCGAGCAGGTGCCGGATGCCCAGGCCCTGGCGCAGGTCCGCCAGCGTGTCGGTCACGTTCATTTGCGCATCGAGGGCGAGCAGTTGTGCAAGGACGCGCCGGTGCAGGTGGACTTCAACAGCATCGCCGCCGGCTACGCAGTGGACCGCATTGCCACGACGCTCCAAGGGCTGGGCATCGGCAGCTACCTGGTGGAAGTCACCGGTGAACTCAAGGCTGCCGGCCACAAGCCTGATGGCTCGCCTTGGCGGGTGGCCCTGGAAGAACCTCGGGATGACCAGCAAGTGCTGGAACGTATCATCGCGGTCGATGGCTTCGGGGTGTCCACCTCGGGGGATTACCGTAAATACTTCGAGCGCGACGGGCGCCGCTACTCTCACACCCTGGATGCCCAGACCGCCGCGCCAATCCAGCATGCCCTGGCCTCGGTGACGGTGCTTCACCCGCAAGCATTGATGGCGGATGGCTTATCGACATTGCTTTTGATTCTCGGGCCGCAACGGGGCTGGGAATATGCAGAGAAAAACGCCATCGCCGCATTTTTTGTGATTCGTGCCGATAACGGTTTTGTCACCCGCAGCAGCGCGGCGTTTGAGCGCATGAGCACAAACCTGGCCCCTTGACCTTGATGTAGTGCAGGCAAAAGTAGCCTACGACACGACCAAGGGTTAATGTGCGCGGCGTTGAGGCTTCTATAGACTGTGTCCGGGTTCTAGCTTGACCCCCAATTTGTTCCTTCATGCCGCTGGCCGCGGCATGATTTAGCCGCAGGCGCCGCAGTGGTGCCTCGGCCTGTTCTGAGGAGTACGCATGGCTGTCTACAACTACGACGTGGTGGTGCTGGGTTCCGGCCCTGCTGGAGAAGGTGCGGCAATGAACGCCGCCAAGGCCGGCCGCAAGGTGGCGATGGTTGACAGTCGCCGTCAGGTCGGCGGCAACTGCACCCACCTGGGGACCATCCCGTCCAAGGCCTTGCGTCACTCGGTACGGCAAATCATGCAGTTCAACACCAACCCGATGTTCCGGGCCATTGGTGAGCCGCGCTGGTTCTCGTTCCCCGACGTACTCAAGAGTGCCGAAAAAGTCATCTCCAAGCAGGTGGCGTCCCGCACCGGTTATTACGCCCGCAACCGCGTTGACCTGTTTTTCGGCACCGGCAGCTTTGCCGACGAGCAAACGGTGGAAGTGGTCTGCGCCAATGGCGTGGTGGAAAAACTGGTGGCCAAGCAGGTCATCGTTGCCACCGGGTCGCGCCCGTATCGCCCGGCCGATATCGATTTCCACCACCCGCGTATCTACGATAGCGACACCATCCTGAGCCTGGGCCACACGCCGCGTAAGCTGATCGTGTACGGCGCCGGCGTGATCGGTTGCGAATACGCCTCGATCTTCAGCGGCCTCGGCGTGCTGGTGGAACTGGTGGACAACCGTGGCCAGTTGCTCAGCTTCCTGGACTCGGAAATCTCCCAAGCCCTGAGCTACCACTTCAGCAACAACAACATCACCGTGCGCCACAACGAAGACTACGACCGGGTCGAAGGCGTGGACAACGGCGTGATCCTGCACCTCAAGTCCGGCAAGAAGATCAAGGCCGACGCCTTGCTCTGGTGCAACGGCCGTACCGGCAACACCGACCAGTTGGGCCTGGAAAATATCGGCATCAAGGTCAACAGCCGTGGCCAGATTGAAGTGGACGAAAACTACCGTACCGCGGTGCCGAACATCTACGCCGCGGGCGACGTGATCGGCTGGCCGAGCCTGGCCAGTGCCGCTCACGACCAGGGCCGCTCGGCCGCTGGCAGCATTGTCGATAACGGCAGCTGGCGCTTCGTCAACGACGTGCCGACCGGGATCTACACCATTCCGGAGATCAGCTCGATCGGTAAAAACGAGCAGGAGCTGACACAGGCCAAGGTGCCGTATGAAGTCGGCAAGGCGTTTTTCAAGGGCATGGCTCGGGCGCAGATCGCCGGTGAACCGCAAGGCATGCTCAAGATTTTGTTCCACCGCGAAACCCTGGAGGTGCTGGGGGTTCACTGCTTCGGCTACCAGGCTTCGGAGATCGTGCACATCGGCCAGGCGATCATGAACCAGCCGGGCGAACTCAACACGCTGAAGTACTTCGTCAATACCACGTTCAACTACCCGACCATGGCCGAAGCCTATCGGGTAGCGGCGTACGACGGTCTCAACCGGCTTTTTTGAGCGGCTCCGGCCGGTGGCCTGAGCCGGCCGGGGAGACCGATTTCAGCTATTCCCAAGGGTGGCAGTGGCCAAACCGGGAAAGTCTGTAATCAGGCTATCTACGCCGAAGTCGGCGAGCCTGCGCATCAGCGCGGGTTCGTTGACGGTCCACACCGACACATGCAACCCCTGGCGCTGGGCCTTTTCCAGGCGTTCAGGGGTGCAGAGTGTCCAGTTCAACGCCAGAATCTCGCAACCATAGCCCTGGGCGACCTTCAGCGGGTCGAGCCAGGCGTACTCGGCTACCAGCCCCCGGGACACGTCCGGTGTGAGGTCCAGGGCGGCCTTGAGCACTTCCCGCGAGCCTGAGGTGATGGTGACCTTGTCCAGCAGGCCGAAACGCTGGGCCAGCTCCCGAATCGCCAGCACTGTGGTGGCCGCGCGGGTGCGTGATGCGCTCTTGACCTCCAGTTGCCAGTGCTCGAAATCGCATTGCTCGAACAACGCCTCCAGGCGCGGGATCGGACAGGGCGTGATCCAGCCCGGGCCACCCTTGCGCGCGTCGTAGCTGGTCAGGTCGGCAGCCGAATGCTCGGCCACTTTGCCGCGCCGGTCGGTGGTGCGCTTGAGGGTCGGGTCGTGGATCACCATCAGTTCGCCGTCGCGCGACAGGTGCAAGTCCAGCTCGCAGCGGCGCACGCCGTGCTTGAGGCACTGCTGGAAACTGGTCAGGGTGTTTTCCGGTGCTTCGCCCTTGGCGCCGCGATGGCCGTAGATGAGGGTCACGTTTATTCCTTCTGGGTGACGGACGATTCGTTCTGTTCCCGGGCCAGGCGTCGTTCCTGGGCCTGTTTTTGCAGGATGTAGCGTGCCAGCAACTGGCGTTGGGCGTCGCTGATGAGCTCGAACTCGGTGCCGACCTCGAACTGCGGCCCTTTAGCGGCACAGTGGGTGACCCGGGCGCGTAGCAAAAGGCCCAGGGCCTGGGGCATCAACACGAGCTTCACCGACAGCGCGGTGCCGAGGGCAAACGCATTAGGGGCGCTGAATTCGATGCCGCCCTCGGAAATCACCACCGGTTGCGGTTCGCCGATCTGCCCGAGCACGGTCAGGGCCACGACCTGGCTGAGCAGATCAATGCGTTTGTTAAGCACTTTGAGGTAGCTGGCGGTGTTGCGGTCGCGTTCGCTGATTTGCCGGAGTAGGTGTTGCGACTCGAACTCGCTCAGGTGCAGTTCGCTGAGTAGGTTGAACAGGGGTGACGCATCCTGCAACACATCCTGGCCCGCGGCTTCGGGGGCGGACAGGGGCCGAATTTCCAGTGCGATCGTGTCCTCGATACGGTAGTATTCGCGGCGATCTTCTTCATCTAATGTCGACATGGCGAACCCATGGTAGCGGCGGTGGTCTGAGTGTAAAGCTGGTTATCGACCCCCGCCACAAGGACGTTCCTTTTCCCTCCGAACAAGCCCCGACATGTTCAGACCTCTCTTCGTATTTATTGGCACGCGTTATACCCGCGCCAAGCGTCGCAATCATTTTGTATCGTTCATTTCCCTGACTTCGATGATCGGGCTCGCCTTGGGCGTGGTCGTGATGATCGTCGTGCTGTCGGTGATGAACGGTTTCGACCATGAGATGCGCACCCGCGTGCTGGGCATGGTGCCCCACGCCACCATCGAGTCCGGCGAGCCCATCGGCGACTGGCAAAGCGTGGCCGCCAAGGTCAAGCAGAACCCGCAGGTGCTGGCGGTGGCGCCCTTTACACAGATGCAGGGCCTGCTGACCAACAACGGCAAGGTGCAGAAAGTTCTGCTCAATGCCATCGACCCGGCCCAGGAGCGGCAGGTGTCGATCATCGATCAGTTCATGCAGCAGGGCCAGCTCGATGCGCTGGCCCCCGGCAGCTTCGGCATCGTCATCGGCGACAAGGCCGCCGCCAAGCTCGGCGCCGTTATTGGCGACAAGCTGACCTTCGTCGCCCCGGAAGTCACCGTGACGCCGGCGGGCATGTTCCCGCGCATGAAGCGCTTCACTGTGGTCGGCATCTTTCATGTCGGCGCCGGTGAGATCGACGGCTACCTAGGCCTGACCAACCTCACCGACCTGGCGCGTCTGCACCGCTGGCAGCCGGATCAGGTGCAGGGCCTGCGGCTGAAGTTCGACGACCTGTTCCAGGCCCCGCGCACGGCGTGGAACATCGCCCAGCAGTTGGGCGAAGACCGCTACTACGCCCGCGACTGGACCCGCTCCCACGGCAACCTCTACCAGGCCATCCGCATGGAAAAAGCCATGATCGGCCTGCTGTTGCTGCTGATTGTCGCGGTGGCGGCGTTCAACATCATTTCCACCCTGGTGATGGTGGTCAACGACAAGAAGGGTGACATCGCGATCCTGCGCACCCTCGGCGCCACGCCGGGGCAGATCATGGCGATCTTCATGGTCCAGGGCACGGTGATCGGTGTCGTTGGCACCTTGATCGGCGCCGTAGTGGGCATGTTCGCGGCGTTGAACGTCAGCGCGGCCATCGCCGGTGTCGAAAGCCTGATGGGGCACAAATTCCTGAACGCCGACGTGTACTTCATCGACTACCTGCCTTCGCAACTGATGGCTCAGGACGTGTTGATGGTCTGTGGCGCGGCGTTGGTTCTGAGTTTTCTCGCCACCCTGTATCCGGCCTGGCGTGCGGCACGCACCCAGCCTGCGGAGGCGCTACGTTATGAGTGAGTCGGGCATGAGTGAAAAAGCAATCCTGAGCTGCCGCAACCTGGGCAAGTCGTATGAAGAAGGGCCGGAATCGGTGGTGGTGCTGTCCGGCCTGCAACTGGAGCTGCACCCCGGTGAGCGGGTGGCGATTGTCGGTACGTCCGGTTCGGGCAAGAGCACCTTGCTCAACCTGCTGGGTGGCCTCGATACGCCCACCGAGGGCAGCGTCTGGCTGGCCGGCGAGGAGTTGTCGGCCCTGGGCGAAAAGGCCCGTGGCCAGTTGCGCAACCGCTCTTTGGGCTTTGTCTATCAGTTCCACCACTTGCTGCCCGAGTTCACGGCGCTGGAAAACGTCTGCATGCCGTTGCTGATCGGCCGCACCGCGATCCCCGAGGCGCGCCAGCGTGCCACGGCGTTGCTTGAGCGCGTCGGCCTCGGCCATCGCCTGGAGCACAAGCCCTCGGAGCTGTCCGGCGGCGAGCGCCAGCGTGTGGCGATTGCCCGGGCGTTGGTGAACAAGCCGGGGCTGGTGATGCTCGACGAGCCTACCGGCAACCTCGACTCGCACACCGCCCAGGGCATCCAGGACCTGATGCTGGAACTCAGCACCTCGATGCGCACCGCGTTTCTGGTGGTGACCCACGACATGAACCTGGCCCGGCAGATGGACCGTGTGTTGCACCTGCAGGAAGGCCGCCTGAGCGCGATCTGATTCAGCACCCGGCGCGTTGCCGGGTCGTTCACTTTTTTACGGTGCCTCGCCCATGTTCAGACCGTTATCGATCTTTATCGGCACGCGCTACACCCGCGCCAAGCGGCGCAACCGGTTTGTCTCGTTCATCTCGATGACCTCCATGATCGGCCTTGCCCTGGGCGTACTGGCGATGATCGTGGTGCTGTCGGTGATGAACGGTTTCCAGCGGGAAATGAGCTCGCGCATTCTCGGTATGGTGCCCCATGCCACCATCGTCGGCGTCAACCCGATCGACGACTGGCAACCGGTGGCCGCTGCCGCCCTGAAAAACCTCGAAGTCACCGCTGCGGTGCCGTTCACCGAGATGGAAGGCATGCTCTCCTACAAGGGCGCCATGCAGCCGATCCAGATCAGCGGCGTTGACCCGGCGCTTGAAGGCCAGGTGTCCATTGTGGCCAAGCACATCGTCCAGGGGCGCCTGGATGCGCTGCAACCGGGTGAGTTCGGCGTGGTGGTAGGGGAAATCACCGCGCGGCGTTTTCGCCTCAATGTCGGCGACAAATTGACCCTGATCGTGCCCGAAGTCAGCAGCGCACCGGGCGGCATTACACCGCGCATGCAGCGCTTGAATGTGGTCGGGGTGTTCAAGGTCGGCGCCGAGCTGGACGGTTCCATGGCGTTGATCCACGTGGCCGACGCCGCGCAGATGCAACATTGGCAGCCCAACCAGGTGCAAAGCGTGCGCCTGGCGGTGAAGGACCTGTACGCCGCGCCCAAGGTATCGAGTGACGTGGCCGCGAGCCTCGGCGCCGCCTACCGGGCCGATGACTGGACCCACACCCAGGGCAGCCTGTTCAGCGCGATGAAAATGGAAAAGACCATGATCGGCCTGCTGTTGCTGATGATCGTTGCCGTCGCCGCGTTCAACATCATTGCCACGCTGATTATGGTGGTGAACGACAAGGGCGCCGACATCGCGATCCTGCGCACCATCGGCGCAACACCGCGGCAGATCATGGCGATCTTCATGGTCCAGGGCACTGTGATCGGGGTCGTCGGCACCTTGATCGGCGGCATCCTCGGGGTGATCGCGGCGCTCAACGTAAGTGAGTTGGTGGGTTGGCTGGAACGGGTTTCTGGGCAGCACATCTTCAGTTCCGACGTGTACTTCGTCAGCAACCTGCCCTCGGAACTGCAAGGCGCGGACGTGGCGCTGATCTGCGGCGCGGGTTTCGTCCTGAGCTTTCTGGCGACGGTGTACCCGGCCTGGCGCGCGGCGAAAATCGAGCCGGCCCATGCGTTGCGTTATTCCTAAGCCCTGACGCGCTGGAGGAGCCTGCGCTATCGCGAGCAGGCTTCTCCAGCGCAACATCGCCTCCCACCGTCAGGCGTCCGTTCTAACTTACGCCTGCTTATGCAACTCGATCACAAAGCGCGTCCAGCCGTCCTGCGACTCGCAACGAATCTGCCCGCCATGGGCGCGGATGATCGATTGGGTAATCGCCAGCCCCAGCCCCGCATGTTCACTGCTGCCTTCGCGGCGGGCAGGGTCGGCGCGATAGAAGCGGTCGAACAGGCGCGGCAGCAGCTCGGGCGGGATGCCGGTGCCGCTGTTTTCTACGCTCAGGCGCAGCTCTTTGCCCGTATCCGCGATCAGCACCCGCACCTCGCCGCCGGCGGGGGTGAAGCGTAGGGCGTTGTCCAGCAAGTTGGAAAAGGCCCGGCGCAGCATGTTGCGATCCCCGGCGAACGGTGCGCTGCCTTCGCGGCTCAGGGCGACCTGGGCGTCTTCGGCCAGGGGCGCGAAAAACTCCAGCAGTGCATCAATTTCCGCACCCAGGTCCAGGGCCTGATGCTTAGGGGTGAGCAAGCCGTGGTCGGCTTTGGCCAGGTACAGCATGTCGTTCACCAGTTGCGCCATCCACTGCAACTCTTCGAGGTTGCTGTGCAGCGCCTCGCGATAATCCTCCAGGCTGCGCGGTCGGGTCAGGGTGACCTGCGTGTGGGTCAGCAGGTTGGACAGCGGCGTGCGCAGTTCGTGGGCGATGTCGGCGGAGAACGCGGACAGGCGTTGGAAGGCGTCGTCGAGGCGCCCGAGCATGGCATTGAAACTGTGGGCCAGGTCCGCTAGCTCCGCCGGCATTTGCGCGTCTGGCAGGCGTTGGGCCAGGGAGTTGGCAGAGACGCTGGTCGCCACCTCGCTCATGCGCCGCAGCGGGCGCAAACCGCTGCGGGCGGCCCAGGCCCCGAGCAGCGCCGTGGCCAGCGCCGACAGGCCGACCGTCAGCCAGATCAGGTGCTGCATGCGTTGCAGGAAGTGCTGGTGGTGGGTGATATCCAGCACCAGGCTCAGGCGCGGCGAATTTGCCTGGTGGGTTTGCAGCGCCGTGTTGTAGACCCGGTACGCGGTGCCAGCGCTGTCTAGGCTGTGCAGCCCGGGCGCGGTCGGCAGGTCTGGGGGAAGGGCGGCGCTGTCGAACCACCGCTCGCCTTGGGCGCTGCGGATGTGCAGCGCCAAGTCCGGTTGATGATTGAGTTCATCTCGCAGCCGGCCGAGGCGTTCGTTCAACTGAGCGGGGCTTTCGGCGCCCTCGAGGATGCTGCGCAGCGCCACCAACTTGCTGTCCAGCAGTTGCTGGTCGAGTTCGATGAAATGGCCCTCGCTGGCGCGGCTGAACAACACCCCGGCCAACAGCGATACCACCGCAGTGCACGCGGCGAACAGCAAGGCCAAACGGCCGCTCAGGGATAAGCGACCCATCACGGTGCGCGCTCTTCGAGGACGTAGCCCATGCCGCGCACGGTGTGGATCAGCTTGTTTGGGAACTCATCGTCGATCTTCAGGCGCAAGCGGCGGATGGCGACTTCGATCACATTGGTGTCGCTGTCGAAATTCATGTCCCAGACCTGGGAGGCGATCAGGGATTTGGGCAGCACCTCGCCCTGGCGGCGCAGGAACAATTCCAGCAGGGCGAACTCCTTGGCGGTCAGGTCGATGCGCTGGCCGTTACGCTCCACGCGGCGGCGGATCAGGTCCAGGCGCAGGTCGGCCAGTTGCAGGCAGGTGTCCTGCGGCGCGGCGCTGCCACGGCGCAACAGGCTACGCACCCGGGCCAGCAGTTCGGAGAAGGCGAAGGGCTTGACCAGGTAGTCGTCGGCGCCCAGTTCCAGGCCATGCACGCGGTCTTGCACCGCGTCCCGGGCGGTGAGGAACAGCACCGGGGTATCGAGCCCGGCGCTACGCACAGCCTGGAGAATTTCCCAGCCGTCGCGCCCGGGCAACATCACATCGAGAATCAGCAGGGCGTAGTCGCCGGTCAGGGCCAGGTGCTGGCCGGTGGTGCCGTCGGCCACCAGTTCGGCGTTGAAACCGGCCTCGCTCAGGCCTTGGCGCAGGTAGTGCCCGGTTTTTGGTTGGTCTTCGACAATCAGCAGTTTCATGGGCAACCCGTGGTCAGTGGCGTCAAGCGTTATACCGCGTCTGGCGGCGCGGGCAGGCAAGCTGACAAAGTTGTCATCTGAGCGTCAGTTTGCTGGCAGCGGCGCGGCGCTAGAGTTTCCCACAAGCTGAACCTCATCTTGTTGGAGTGTGACCATGTTTTTGCGAAATCCCCTGTGGCTGGCCGGTTGTCTGTTGCTCGTGAGCTTTCCAGTCTGGGCCTCGCCCGCCCATACCTACGACTTCGGCCAGCCCGCGCCGGCGGCCAGCGCCACGCGCAGTATCGAGGTGGTGATGGGCGACATGACGTTCAACCCAGCCTCCCTGAGTATCAAGGCCGGTGAAACCGTGCGCTTCGTGCTGGTCAACAATGGCCGCTTGCTCCATGAGTTCAACCTCGGCGATGGCGCCATGCACGCCCGCCACCAGCAGGAAATGCTGCAAATGCAACAAAGTGGCCAACTGACCCCCACCGCCATGAAGGCCATGGACCACGCCAGCATGGGCCACGGCCAAATGAAGCACGACGACCCCAATAGCGTGCTGGTGGAGCCGGGCAAGACCGGCGAACTGACCTGGACCTTCAACAAGGCCACGGACCTTGAATTCGCCTGCAATATCCCAGGGCATTACCAGGCCGGGATGGTGGGCAAGCTCAAAGTCGGCCAGTAAGCACGGCGTGGATAAACCCGATAGAATCGTCGGGTTTTTTCAGTCAGGTTTCCGCCATGCATCCCGCAGCCGAACATTCGCCGCTGGGCAAGTCCAGTGAATACATCAGCACCTACACACCTTCCTTGCTGTTCCCGATCCCTCGTGCGGCGAAATGGGCCGAGCTGGGCCTGAGCGCCGAGACCCTGCCGTATCAAGGTGTGGATTTCTGGAATTGCTTCGAGTTGTCCTGGCTGCTGCCGTCGGGCAAGCCGGTGGTGGCCATTGGCGAGTTCAGCGTCCCCGCCGATTCGCCGAACATCATCGAATCCAAGTCGTTCAAGCTGTACCTCAACTCCTTGAACCAAACGCCGTTTGTCGATCAGCAGGTGTTGCAAACGACCTTGCAGGCTGACCTCTCGGCCGCCGCCGGCAAACCGGTGGGCGTACGTATCCGCAGCCTGGCCGAGGTCGAGGCCGAAGGCGTCGTCGCCTTGCCCGGCGTGTGCATCGACGATCTGGATATCAGCGTCAGTAACTACGAGCAACCGCGCCCGGAGCTGCTGCGCTGCGACGCTGCGCGGGTGATCGAGGAAAGCGTGCACAGCCATCTGCTCAAATCCAACTGCCCGGTCACCCGCCAGCCGGATTGGGGTAGCGTCGCGGTCGAGTACCGCGGTGCGGCCCTGGACCACGCCAGCCTGTTGGCGTACCTGGTGAGTTTTCGCCAGCACTCCGACTTCCACGAGCAGTGCGTGGAGCGGATCTTCCTCGACCTGCAACGCCTGCTCAAACCGGAAAAACTCACGGTGTACGCCCGCTACGTGCGCCGCGGTGGCCTGGACATCAATCCCTACCGCAGTACCGAGGCGGTAACGCTGCCCAACGCGCGCCTGGTGCGCCAGTAAACAAAAGCCCCGCACAGAGCGGGGCTTTTTTGTGGCCAGTGTCAATCAGAGCTTGGCGGTGAGCAGGGCTTCGAGCTTTTCCTGGTCGCGGGCGAACTGGCGGATGCCCTCGGCGAGTTTCTCGGTGGCCATCGCGTCCTCATTGGAGGCCCAGCGGAACTGGCTTTCGCTCAGGCTCTGGCGGGCTTCGCCAGTATTGCCGGGGGCCAGTTTGCGTTCCAGTTTGCCGGTGTCGGCGGCGAGTTTTTCCAGCAGGTCGGGGCTGATGGTTAGGCGATCGCACCCGGCCAGTTGCTCGATCTGATTGAGGTTGCGAAAGCTCGCACCCATGACCACGGTCTGGTAGCCATTGGCCTTGTAGTAGTTGTAGATGCGCGTCACCGACTGTACGCCCGGGTCATCGGCGCCGGTGTAGTCACTGCCGTTGGCTTTTTTGTACCAGTCGTAGATCCGGCCCACGAACGGCGAAATCAGGAATACCCCAGCGTCGGCGCAGGCCACGGCTTGGGCAAAGGAAAACAGCAGGGTGAGGTTGGTCTGGATGCCTTCGCGCTCCAGTTGTTCGGCAGCACGGATACCTTCCCAGGTAGAAGCGATCTTGATGAGCACACGATCGCGGCCAATGCCGGCTTTTTCATAGAGTTCGATCAAACGATGGGCACGCTTGAGCATGGCGTTCGTGTCGAAGGACAGGCGCGCATCCACCTCGGTAGAAATACGCCCCGGGATCACCTTGAGGATTTCCTGCCCTACGGCCACCGCAAAACGGTCGCTGGCCAGGCCGACGTCACCTTTGCAGTCGCTGACGCAGGCATCGAGCAATGGGGCATAACCGGCAATCGCCGCCGCTTTGAGCAGCAACGAAGGGTTGGTGGTGGCGTCTACCGGTTTGACGCGCGCGATAGCCTCGAAATCGCCCGTGTCGGCGACAACGGTGGTGAACTGCTTGAGTTGATCCAGCTTGGAAGTCATGTGCGTGCTCTATCCGGTGGGTTCGACGACATTACCCGAGGGCCGGCAGCCACTCAAGGGTACTGATTCATAACGCCATCACGGTCGCCAGGGCCGTGGCGCCATGAAGCCATCCTGACGGATTCGATGCTCAATCGCGCCGCAGGTTCAATACCGGTGCAGCCTAACGGCCTTCGAGCAACTGCGCCGCCTGGTCCAGCAAAACCAGAGGCTCCTTCGCCTTATGGATGTCCACCGACAGCAACTGGCGGAACCGCCGCGCCCCGGGGAACCCAGTGCCCAGGCCCAGCACGTGGCGAGTGATATGGTGCATGGCCCCGCCAGCCTCCAGATGCGCCGCTATATAAGGACGCAACTGCGCCAACGCCTGTGCCCGGGAAACCACCGGTGCCGTGCTGCCGAACAATTGCTGGTCCACCTCGGCCAGCAAATAGGGGTTGTGATACGCCTCGCGGCCGAGCATCACACCGTCGAAGCGCTGCAGGTGCTCATGGCAGGCCTCCAGCGTCTTGATCCCGCCATTGAGAATGATCTCCAGCTCAGGGAAATCAGCCTTCAACTGCGCCGCCACCTCATAACGCAGAGGCGGGATATCACGGTTTTCCTTGGGCGACAGCCCTTCCAGAATCGCAATCCGCGCATGCACAGTAAAACTGGTACAGCCGGCATCCCGCACCTGGCCGACGAAATCACGCAACTGTTCATAGCTGTCGCGGCCATTGATACCAATGCGATGCTTGACCGTCACCGGAATCGACACCGCGTCGCGCATTGCCTTCACACAATCAGCCACCAACGCCGGGTGCGCCATCAGGCACGCGCCGATCATATTGTTCTGCACCCGATCACTGGGGCAGCCCACATTCAAGTTCACCTCGTCATAACCCGCCGCCTGCGCCATCCGCGCACACGCCGCCAAATCCCCCGGCACACTGCCGCCTAACTGCAGGGCTAACGGATGCTCAGCCTCGTCATGGCGCAAAAACCGCTCATGATCGCCATTAAGCAACGCGCCCGTGGTGACCATTTCGGTGTAGAGCAGGGCGTTTTTGGATAAAAGGCGCAGGAAAAATCTGCAATGACGATCGGTCCAATCCATCATCGGGGCAACGCTAAAGCGTCTGGACAGCTCGGGCCTTGTGTTTGCTGCTCTGGAACGGGGTTCTTGTGCCATTTTGCTCTACGTCTTTACAGCATGTTTTGGGGCGTTTTCAGGCGGTGTCAGCCATATCGCCCGGGTTCGGACTAAACGCGACGGGTTGCAAGTCTACCAAGAGAGCTAGGGCTTCGCCCGCGCAAGACCGAAGTCAGTGGTGAGTTGGTGATAATGAACTGGGAGCCGGCGGCGTTGGGGGGGCTGATGATCCTGGATACGGGTCTGATCTGCTTGCTATGTGATTTTGGTAGAGCCTTACTGTGGTCACGCAAACGAAGGACAAAACCGATGGAAACGGCTGACCAATACATGAGTGTTTCCCCCTCTGAAGTACTTGCCGCAGTGGCTCGCGGGGAAGTGGATCTGAACGAATTGGCCAGGGTTGTATTGGCTGGCCGGGGCCTGGATCAGCAGGCGAGGTGGGTGGGTTTTAAAGAGGCTGCTCGGCTTCAGGAACACGGATACTAACCTGAAGATTGTAATGGTATGTGCAAGAGCAGTGGATCTGCTCTTGGCAGTGATGTTAAGGGGGAGGGGATTTCTGGGAGGGCGTTAAAACCAGTCACTGTAGATGACTGGTTTGTACTCTTCAATTTGTCCAGTTCATATATTGTCCTATGCCCCAAGTCACAAACATAAAAGCCACGCTGAACGCCAAAAAACCGTACTGGCGGGTGATTGTTTTTTTTAGTTTTTTGGGAAAGTTTTCAATGTCGCTGAGATCGGCTCCGCCATCTCTCAAGTAGAGTTTTGGAGCCGTCAAAATGCCAGAGACAGCTCCCATCATAAACAGTCGTCCGAATGGATCATTTCCCATTAGTGGTCTTCTGATTTGAATGGCGCGGCAGTTTGAAAGGTGTTTTAGGATTTCATCCATCTTGGTGTAGCTGGTGTGCAGCCATAAACCCAAAGATAAAAATACGGATATGAACATAAGTGTCAGGCTATAGAAATATAAGTTAGGCAAGGTCACTGGCTCATTAAGTAAAGTTGTTCGCCATAAGTTTCGCCGACAGCTTCTCCAATCTTTCCCCCTGCTAGCGAAGCGCCGCCTACGACGACAAGCCCACAGATAATACCGCCGACAACAAATGTTCCTGCGCCAATTGCTGCACATAGGGTGGTAGATGCTGCACCGGAAACCAATGCACCGGCTATTGCTCCGCCTGCCAATCCTCCCGTGAATTTTCCGCTTTCTGTGAATTTCACCTTTTGACAGTCCTTCTCCCGACCCACCTCACAAGCCTCCTGAACTTTCAGCACCGACGCGGATGCCCCCAGGCCAATGCCAATCCAGCCGCCTGCATTTATGTACTTACTGGCCTTGGCGACGCCATCAATGTGGGTGGAATACCCCGGAATACTTCCCGGTGCCCCTGCTTTGCTCCAATGGTGCACCAGGCTACGGCTAGAGATGCCCAAGGCGTTTTTCAGCTTGGGGTGATCGGGTATCCCCACACCCTTGCGCACAAGCGGGCCAAGGCTATTGTCCAGTTGAGACATTAAAAGTTTTCGGTGCGCAAAGAACTCGGAGGTTTGCAATTTTCCATGTTGTTGGAATATTCGCTGATGCAGCGCCTCTAGTTCCGTTAAGGTCAATTTCAAGTTGTCCAAGTGCTTTGAAAACATGACCTCTCCAATACCGATGGCCGTTGCTCCCTCGGATAGAAAGTGTTCAATCTCGTCGTGATGGCGCGCCATAAAAGTCGACTCATCATCACTTAGCGGCTCCAGGGCATTGTTGACCCTCTTCGCAGCCTCCATCAGTAGCGATTCTTCTCGGGTGCACTGGAAGTTCTGTGGGTCACTCAATACAACCATTTGGCCGGGCTTGGCGAAGCTCGACAGATGGGGGTTCAGCGTGCGGAACTTAGCCAATACTGCGGCATTGGGTTGTGGGAACAGAAGCGCCTCTAATTCTGCTCGAGGCATTGGGTTTTGCACGATGTGGAAGCCTGGTTCCGCAGCTTCAGTCGGTGTTGCAGTGGGTGTTTTGGACGCTGATGTAGCGCCCGCAAACCTTTGGGGCGGCAGCTCTCGAATCAAGTCGCCCTGGTAATCGCCGGCGTTCATGGCCTGTGTCCAACTGCGCGACGCCTCCTGGGCCTGGGCGGCATGTTGCGGGGCGATAGCCGTGAGGCTTTCCTCCACGCTCATCCTGCTTTGCGTCGCTAGCAGTCGGTTGCTACCCAGAGGGCAGCCGCATTGCACGACATGCCCTTCGCTCGCCACCGCCAGCCCGCCAACCGTAAAGGAGTCATGCCCCTCAGCGATGTAACCCACGGTCTTACATCGTGGGCACGTCACCAGATCGCCAACCCTGGCGACCGGGGGACCGTACAGGGTCGTGGATGCCGCTGAAAAAACCACTTTCCCGCCAGTGGTGGTCGGGTCTCCCTCTCTGACAACGTAGTACTCCATGGCCTGAATTCAACACATAAGTGCAACGCTCACCCCTGCATAAACTTCGTACGGCGTCTTCCAGCCCAGGCGTTTTCGCGGGCGTAAATTGATCTTCGTTACCACGCGACTGACCGCCTCGACGGTCAG
>NZ_JCBCUY010000059.1:0-15756 GCF_059862705.1 Pseudomonas sp. MF08817 | reverse complement strand
TGCTCGCGGCGGCTAAAAACACAGAAATAAGCGGGCGATCTGATCGTTTTTGATCGGTTGACCGCTTTCAAAATCGGCGGAGGCTGAAGTCAGCCAGAAATACAGGGCTACTTCAGACCATCCCTAAGCCGATGGTACGTTACCCTAACGCTCTGATTTCCCGGATCCAGTGTCTGGCAGAGCAATTGCAGCATTTTGAGGTTAAGGGCCAAACAACCCCACTCCACCATTTGCCGCAAATCTCCAGACGAGGCACTCGAATCGAGGTTGGAGAATTGCGCTGGCAGCTCCCTGACCCACCTCCATCCGTTTTGACTACTCGCAAGCTTCGCTGCAAGAACCGAAGCATCACGCAGCTCATTGATAGTCTTCCTCAACCGGCCAGACTTATCGTCGAGGGTCTGCATCTCCTTGGGCGTCAGCGCATCCAGAAGAGCAATGAGGAACTGCTGCCGCAAGGTGGATGTTTTGAATCGATCATGGCTGAGCAGTAACGGAATGAGATCGCGATCTGCGCCATACATTGCTCTCATAAGCGCAGAACCGTACGTCCCAGGAACAATCGGTGCTACCACCTCAGCGAAACGCTCCTTGTAATCATGACCGCTTTGGAGGATCAAGCGAAGTTTGTCCCTTCTGGCAACCATCTCATCCTTGCGCGACTGCAAAAGCTCATGAATAAGATCGACCATAATGCCGCGCCCGCCATCTACCGAATCCAGATCCAGCTTCCTGATCACAAGCTCCGGATTATGTATTGGAGTGGTCACGTCGTACTCCTCCCCCCTGACAAGCCCCATGATGAGGTTCTTATCCGATTGGGTGAGTGATCCCTCGTAGAAATATCCGAGGTAATCGACGTAATCCGTGTCGAAGAAACCGCGGTGAACGAGGAACGTTATGAGCTCTAGCCCTTTTAGGCGTTTGGCAAGCTCTGCGCCGTACCCCAGGGAAACGATCTGCCGAAAACCTGCCGTTTTGAGGCGTAGCACTTTGCTTCGATTCGTTTCAAGTTGCTCATCCAACTCATCGAGCGAGGTCTGAAAGCGTTGCAGGCGCTCATCGTAACGTGCCTCTTGCAAAGCCTTTTTAGACAGGACAGCTTGGCCGTTATCTTGCCAGTGTGAAATCACAATTGGTTGCACGCTTCGACATGCTACTACCTGGGCGAATACAGGATCCGATACAAAGTCCAGTAGCGTGACCGTAGACCCGCCATCCAGCCGCACGTGGTTTGCAGTGGGTTTGTTCCCAAGTTTCAAAATCTCAAACCAGACGGACAAACGTAGATGCTCCACGCTATCGGCCACCTCGTCTTCACGTGCCGCACGCTGATCCTCTAGCGCTTGAGCTGCCGTTTCGAGTAAGTCGGTTTCGGCTTTTACCCACTTCGCGTAGCCATCAATGACGCCATAGATCGTGCCCCGCCGCTTGACCAAGTCCGCATAGGCATTGGGGTGCAGATTTCGGATCGCAACCATCGCAAACAGCTTGTTGGGATCCAGCTCCAGACCGTCCTTAGCCAGTACGTTCGCGTAGACGTCATACTCGTTGACGATGTTCTTGATCAGCCTCATTTCGTCGATGTAGTAGCACACCGTCTCGATGAGTTTGAGATTCAAGCCATCATCGAGCGGTTTGCCGGCCACCTGGCGGGCCTTCATGAGCTCGACCAGCTTTTCCCTGGAGTTCTCGGAGTTGATCACAGGGATGATGGGGATAATGAGGTCGAAGAATTTTGTCTTGTCCGTGACCGTGAACAGCTCATCACGGATGGCGTAGACGAAATGGACAGGACGCTTGACCTGGGGTGATCGCTGGATGATGAAGTTGATCTCTCGCAGCCTGAAGAAGATGTCCTGGATGTCGAAGCGATCCAGGTCTTCAATGACCACCACGTTGATATCACTGCGCTCGAAGCAGTAGATGATTTCATCGACGTTCTTATGAAGCACCGAGCCATGGTGAGTCGCTTCAAGCTTGCCTCCCTTGAGGGTCAGCCCATCGATGGTAAACAGGGACATGAACCTCAACCCGGCGTACAACAGATAGATTGCACCAATCGCCACTCCAGCCAGCGCTGCAGACTCGGGAAGAACCATTAAGCCCTTGATCAGCCATTCAAGCGACACGGTTTTTATCATCGCAAGCTTGGGTACATAGAGCCTCAAGGCGCAGACGGCAAGCAAAGTGAACCCCAGGGTGCGCATGCTAATACTGAAGTTTGAGGCCTGGGCTATCCGTTTCAGTCGAGTCTTGGGCACTTTCGCTGCGGGCACCGCGTAGAGCAGTTGCTGGACGATGGTCTCTTCAATGCGATTGACCAGATCGACATCCCCAGGTGAGTGCTCGCCCCCGGTAACAGCCGGGCCCTCAGGTGCGGAGTCAGGGTCGGGAGGTTGGCCACTAGGCTGAGGAGTCAAACCCAAGGTGGGTTTGCTGAAGGTCGCGAGGGACACATAGGTGTGGTTGAACTGTGGATGGTTGCTGAAGAATGTCTTCAGCACGCTGCTCTTACCCGCGCCATAGCTACCTGTGAGCGCGATGTTCAGAACATCGGAGTTTTCCAGGGCATGTAGCAACTCGCGCTCATACCGGGCCGATCGGCCGTCCGTGACAATGACGGGGGTCAACGGCTCAAAGAAAGGATCAACGTTGCCTCTCTGATGCCGTGTGGACAGCACCCTCCACGCAGCTCTCCCTCCAACCACAAGCGCTTCCCACGCCAGGCCTAGACGATTTTTGATAGCTCCCAGCATCTACCCAGATCTCATGCAATGGCCTTCCGTGTCCCGCCGAGCAGGCGAATGACCGCTAATAATATGCAGCGGTGGCGCTGCAACAAAATACAATAGCGGCTATATGACATATTCGGTCACGAAACACCACGCAAGCGCACCCCGTACCGCCGTCGAACATACCTCCACCATCACTGGATGGACGGATAAAGGTCGGGGCGACGAGACTAATGACCGGGGGAAAGCTAGGTCTATGAACACTAATCGATGAACAGTCGCGCTGATTTAGAGACCATTGAGTCAGCAATCTCGGGCCCTTGATCGACTTATGAACATATGACATCGCCCACTTGTTCAATAAGGTGCTATGTCAGATATGTTCATGAGCCTCCTAAGCTGCTGATTCGACAAACCCGTGTAATGAGGTGGCCGCCAATGAAGCTGGTTCAGTGTCGTTTCTCGTCCGGTCAGCGCGTGCCACTGCTTGTGCAGGATGGTCCAGCGGCGCCATTGCCCATACTCATTCCGTTCATCTACGTCCAACTCAAACTCAGACATCGCGCTTACAGCACTGCTACGGCTCATCTACGCGCGATTCAATGCTGGAGAGTTCGACGCTATCGCGATACTCCGGCACTGAAACCGACCACCCCAACTCCAGACTGATACGCCGGCGCAGTACATCCGACGCGTTAGGTTCCCCGTGGACGACAAAGGTATGTTTTGGAGGTCGCTTGAACCCACGCAGCCACTGCATGATTTCATCGGCGTCGGCGTGTGCGGACAGTGTTTGCATTGGAACTACCTCGGCACCGATTGGCACTTCTTTGCCGTGGATACGAACCGAAGACGCTCCCGCAACAATTTGCGCGCCACGGGTGCCACCGGCTTGGAAGCCAGGCATCAGCAGCGTGTTAATCGGATTGGGAGCCAGTGCCTTGAGGTGATGGACCACCCGCCCTCCTGTCGCCATGCCGCTGGCGGCGATAATCACCGCTGGGGTGCGTTGCTGATCAAGCGCTCTCGAATCATCTACGGTGCGTACGAATTGCGCCACATGGCACATACCTTCGCAGTCTTCCATGGATAATCTGTGCTCGCTCCGAAAGCGCTGGTACAGAATCGTGACATCAGTGGCCATCGGGCTGTTGAGGTAGATTGGGATATCGGGAATCGCCCGTTTGCGCTTCAACTGATACAGGTGATACATCAGCAACTGAGCGCGCCCAACCGCGAACGATGGTACGAGGGTGATCCCTCGGCGTAGCGCCGTGCGGGTGATGACCTCGGCCAATTGCGCCTGTGGCGACTCGTCCGGATGTTGGCGATCACCGTAGGTAGACTCCACCAACAGATAATCCGCTTGTTCGACAGCTTCCGGAGCGAACATCAAAGGATCGTCAGGCCGCCCCAAATCGCCTGAAAACACCAACGTCTGGCCGCCAGCAATCACCTCCACCGTCGCGGCCCCCAGGATATGCCCGGCACAACGAAGTTGAATGGTCATATCCGAGGCAATTTTCAACTTGTGGTGCAACTCCACCGGCCGCAACAGTTTTAGTGCTCGCTCGGCATCTTGCTCAGTGTAAAGCGGCAACGCCGGGCTGTGCTTTGAGAAGCCATGCCGATTGGCAAACTCAGCCTCCTCTTCCTGCAGTCGGCCACTGTCCAGCAGCAGAATTTTCACCAGCTCACAGGTAGCGGGCGTGGCGTAGACCGGGCCGCGATACCCATTGCGCACCAGGACAGGTAAATAGCCGCTGTGGTCGAGATGGGCATGGGTCAGGACAATGGCGTCGAGATCGCTGACCGGAAGCTGGAACGGGTCCCGATTGTGTAATCGCAGTTGTTTGTAGCCTTGGAACAGACCGCAATCGATCAGCACATGTTGGTTGCGATGGTCCAGCAAGTACTTGCTACCCGTCACCGTACCCGCGGCACCTAGAAATGTGATTCGCATGGCCGTTTTCCTTGCGCATTCAGGGGGAGCGCTATTGATCGCTCCTTTTGGCTCACGGCAAGTTGATTTTTATCAACTGCAAGCTCTACGGCGTTGCTTTAAATCGGGCAAGGCTAATGGCTTGACGATCATCAAGCTGCACGGTGCCCGGTTCAACACGCTTTCGGCGGTATCGCCGATAAACCGCTCAGGCCCATGGTGATAAGCCGTGCCCAGCACCACCATGTCGAAAGCATGCTGTTGAGCGAACAGTGCAATAACCTTGTCGGGGGAGCCCGTCAATAAATGTCGGTGGGCATCCTTGATGCAGTAGCGCTCGGCAAGCACATCGAAAGCCTCTTGTTGGGCATCCTCGATAGCGTCTCTCAAATTCTCATCAAGACTGCCTGTCGGTACACTCATCGGCGCATCGCCTATCTCTGACCAACGACTGACGTTAAGCAAGTGCAACTGCGCACCGCAACTGGCCGCCAGAGTAGAGGCCAGGTCGAGTATTCGGTCATTCAATCCCTGAGTGAGCTCCTCCAGATGGGACAGATCGATCGCCGCGAGAATTTTCAAGGGCTTGGGATTTTGGGCGCTGGTCACCAGGTGCAGGTGGGTCGGACACTCGCGTAGCAATCGCCAGTCCACAGGCCGATGAAAGGCGCGGTCCAGAGCCGGCACATAATGGGTGTCCTTGATCACCAGGTCCGGAAGAAAGTCGTTCACGTATTCCAGCAGGTTTGTCAGGTTCGACCTGGCCCAGACCACTTCGGTGGTCACCTGTATGCCGCTGCATCGTTGAAATCGGGCCTGCTGCTCCAGCCAATGACGGTGAACCTGCAGATAGCCTTCTCGTGCCTGTGCCATCGCGTCATGGTCAAGCAGACCGGCTACCGCCAGGGCCTGGACATAATCGAACGCGACAATGTGCAATAAGGCACCGGTTGCACCCGCCAAGGCATGTGCACGCTCAAACGCCGGGGTCAGGGTCATTTCGCTGGGGGCTATCAATAGAATGCGTTTGAGTTTGAGCATCACATACCTCGCCCTGAAACCTGCCTGAGTGCAAACCCGCCTGGTTGTCGAGCCTTGGGTCAAACGTTTGTTACTTCGAGCGAACTCATGACTGCAGCCAGCAACAAGTCCTGTCGACTTGTTGCGACCGGAAAGCGGCAGTTCGATTATTTGGCGTTATGCCGAGGGGGGATCTGACTTTTATCAACTATTCAACAGCTATCGTTAACGGAGCGACTGGCTTTCGATGACTTAAACCCTTGTTGATTCAGCTCAACGATTTTCCGGCTTCCTCGCGCAGAACTACGCAGATGCACTGCCTCCCCTATCGCTGGAGATTTGCCATGCTGGCAGTCACGCTGATCAATACGCTGGTGGTGGTCATCGCCGTAGTGATCCACTACGAATGCCTGTTACGCCTGAATGACTGGCTGCCCCGGCTCAAGGTGTGGAACCGCTTCAGAATCGTGGTTGGCGTATTCGGCGCCCTCCTGGCCCACGCCATAGAGGTCTGGTGCTTTGCGCTGGTCTATTACCTGATGGTGCACTCAGGGGGATGGGGCAGCCTGACGGGCAACTTCGACGGTTCGCTGATGGACTGCGTTTACTTTTCCTTTACGACGTACACGACCATCGGCTTCGGCGATATTTCGCCTGTGGGCAACCTCAAATACTTGACCGGCCTGCAAGCCCTTACCGGGCTGGTGCTCATCACATGGACCGCATCCTTCCTGTTTCTGGAAATGCAAAAGTACTGGAAGCGCAAATAATCCCCTTTCTGACTCGTATCAGACTTAGCTGACGGTCTGGATCAAGTCTGGTACGCACAAGATCTAGACCGCCAGAACGCAGCAGGGCACCTGATACAGAATATGCTCTGTCGTGCTGCCCAGAAGCTTGTCCACACCATGGGACTGGACTCTGCCCATCACGATCACATCCACATTGTGTTCATCGGCAAACTCACTCAACGCCTTTACCGGGTTTCCCTCAATGAAATGCCGACGATCGGAGGGCACTCCGAACCGATCTGCCAACTCAATGAACGACGTTTCCAGGTCTCTGCGAAGCGCGTGGGTCAGGTCAGCGAGGGTCAGGCCGCCCATGTCCGCCAGAAAAGCGGCCGAGATATCGCAGGCATACAGCAAATGCAGCTCGGCGTTGCACTGCATCGCAAGGCTGCAAGCCTGCTTGATGATTCGGTCGTTCAGTTCATTGTCGGTAGACTCGACATCCGATACCTCGACCGCTGCTACTACCTTGCGAGGCAAAACGAAGCTGCTCCCGCCCACCAGAAACACCGGCACTGGACAGTGACGCAACAAATGCCAATCCAACGGGGTGAAGAAGGCCCGCTTGAGCGCGGACTCATGCTGAACCTCCTTGACCAACACGTCGGGTTGCATGTCCGTGACGTGTTCAATGATGTCTTGCTTGATGTCCTCGGCCCAGGCCACCTCGGTGGTCACCTCTATCCCCCTGCCACGCAAATTTTCGGCCTGAGCCTCAAGCCAGCCGCGATGGTCCTGCAGGTACCGCTCCCGACCTGATTCTCGATCGCCCTCTTCAAGCAGCGATAACCATTTGGACGAAGGGCTCAGCGCCGCGATATGCAAACTTGCACCGCTGGCCTTGGCCAGCGCCGCTGCATGATTAATGGCTGAGGAATGGCGCAACGCCGGGTTGATGATCAGTAACAGGCGTTGATACTGGCTCATGAAAAATCTCCCGTGGGGTGGATATTCGGCTCAGCCTGGACGTCATGTGCCTGCAGTTGCTCGGCACTCAGATAATCGCTCATGAACTTCTCCTCTAGAGGATCAGGCCACCAACAGGTTTTTTCGATTCTGAGCGCCTGCAGCGCTCATGACTTGATTTGCATCAAATCTCAAAGACTGCATATGAATTGAATTGCGCATGGGAGCCAGCCGACAGAACGGTTTTCTACCCGTTTGTCTGTTACGTCCACAATAGGTCGGAAAAAACAGTGGTTTGGGCTATTAGCACCTATGCTAAGCCCATCCATACGGGGGCATTTAGATCATGTCTGAAGCCAGGCCGTTTCAAAGTCAAAACCTAAAGTCTGCATGTTCCAACTGCAGCGTCTTGGAGCTGTGCCTGCCGCTTGGCCTGACCGGTCCGGAAATCGAACGTCTCGACACACTGATCGTGCAACGATTCAAGGTCAAAAAGGGCGCGGCGCTTTATCGCGCAGGCGACCCGTTGCGTTCGCTGTATGCGGTGCGAATCGGTTCGTTCAAGACTAGCGTGCTGTCGGTCGATGGTCGCGAGCAAGTCACGGGGTTCCAGATCCCCGGCGAAACGCTTGGTCTGGACGCCATCAGCACCGATCTGCATGCGTGTAATGCCGTTGCTTTGGAAGATAGCGAGGTCTGCCCCATCCATTTTGCTCACCTGGAAAAACTTGCCCGAGAACTGCCTTCGTTGCAGCACAACCTGAACAAAATCCTCAGCCGGGAAATCGTTCGCGATCACGACATGCTGATGATGCTGGGCAACATGAACTCGGATGAACGCCTGGCCGCTTTTCTCCTCAATTGGTCGCAGCGCTTGAAGGCCCGTGGTTATTCGTCCAGCAGTTTTGTGCTGAAAATGCGTCGGGAGGAAATTGGCTCCTATCTGGGCCTGCGCCTGGAAACCATCTGTCGAGGCATTGCGCACCTGCGTGACCAGGGACTGGTGGAAATAAGCGGCCGCGACGTCAACATCCTGAACATGGGCGGGCTCAAGCAACTGATCGTGGGCTGCAATCGCAACCTCCGTTGACACCTCCAACCTGGAGAATCTACATGCGTGCCATGGTTCTGGATGGCGCTGTTGCGCACAGGTCAGTTCAACGACGCGACAATGCTCATTCCCTGACACGCGACCTGACCACCAACAGACTGCCCGGCACAGAGTACAACGCCCGCTCTGTATTGCTGCCGATCAACCGATCGAGCCCCACCCGATGCGCAGTACCCATCACCACGACATCGGCCAGGTATTGCTCGACAAACTCACTGATCACCGGCACCGGCAGTCCCATGACGAAATGCCGTCGCTCCGGTCGCACCCCGTGACGCTCCGCCAGTGCAACAAACGCCTGGTGCAAGGATTGACGCAGTTCTTCGCTCAGATCCACGCCCCAACCGCCCCCGGCCAATGGCGCGTCGCTGTTGAAAGCAGGCGATAGGTCATAGGCGTAAAGCAGGTGCAACGGCGTATCGCATTGCAGGGCCAGGACGTTGGCCGTCTGAATGATGGTGTCGTTCAAACCGCTCAATTGTGTCGACGGATCGAACGGATCCACTGCCGCCACGATTCGGTGCGGCAAGCTGTAACGAACGTGGTTGACCAGATGCACGGGGATCGGGCATTCACGCAACAAGTGACAATCGAGCGGGGTGATGAACACTCGCTTGAGCACAGGTTCAAGGGTTACATCCTTGATCAACAGGTCGGGTTTGAGATCCTCGACCGTCTTCAAGATATCCAGCAGTGCATGGGTGGTGAAGACGGCCTTGACCGTCACCTCCAGCCCCAGGTCGCTGAGTCGATCGAGCTCTTCGGCCTCCCAGCGGCGGTAGCGACGCAAATACCGCTGTTGCTCTGCGTCATCGACTTTTTCTTGCCATAAATGCACCACCGGTGCCGGTTCGACAAAGGCCCGCACATCCAGTACGGCCCCGGCTGCCTTGGCCAAGGCGACGGCACGTAGCTGGGCGGGAGATTGATGCAGGGTTTGGTCAGCGATCAGCAGAAAACGTTGATATTGCCCCATCACACACCTCCGTCCGACTCCGGTCGTACAGTGCCGGGATGTTTTCAAGACTGCGCTCTATCAGCTGGCGCGGTTTGATTTACATCAAGCCCACGCAAACCGGTGCCGCCGGCACAGCTGTCTGATCCAGATCAGATTCAAACGTGGCCAGCGGAGTAGAAAAGAACTCAAACGCGAATTTTTTGCCGCATGCCAATCTTGCAAACCGCACTGGAGGAACACCCCATGCTTACCGTCAAAGACCACAACGATCGGGCCGCGGCCACCTATGCCGCGGTCGACGGCCAATACTGGATAGAAGCGCTCAGGGACGGTCGCCACGTTTTGATCCGACCACTGGCGCAGAAGGATCGCGACCGTGAATACGCTTTCATCAAACGGCTGTCTCCCGAATCCAGTCATATGCGCTTTCTCGCGCAGATCAGCGAACCCGGCGCTGCGATGCTCAATCAGTTGATGGACACGGACAACAAACAGCGTGTGGCCTACATCGCCCTGGTCCATGACAACGGGCAACTGGTCGAGATCGGTATCAGCCGTTACGCGGCCACCCGTGAGCAGGAGTGTGAATGTGCCGTCACGGTCGCCGATGAATGGACGCACCTGGGCCTGGGCGCATTGCTGATGGACCACCTGATCAAGGCAGCCCGCAAAAACGGCTTTCGCCAGATGTATTCAGTGGACTCGTCCAGCAATGCCCCCATGCGCGACCTGGCCAAGGCGCTCGGATTCGAAACGCACAATGATCCCGACGACAGCCATCAGGTGATTCATCGACTTTACCTGTAGAAAATCGCCCCCGCGATGTTCCCGCCAATGGCTCATCGCGGGGCGATCCAGCCCTCAGGACTGCAGCTTTCTTCCTGGCTTGATCGCCAGCACACTGCACGGCGCCCGATGCAGGAGTTGCTCGGCGGTGGTTCCGATTAATTTGCTCAAGCCCCTGTGCTGCACCGTGCCCATGACAACGACATCGGTAAGGTGGTCCGAGACGAATTCACAGATACTCGGCACGGGTACCCCCTCAATGAAGTGACGACGTTCCGGAGGCACGCCGTGACGTTCAGCGATGGAGGCAAATGTCTCATGCTGTGCCGTTCCCAGCATCTCATAAACGCCGGTGGCCAGCGGCAATGCGCCAAAGCCCATGTCTTGGACGTATATAGCCGTCCAGTCATACACATGCAGCAACTCAAGACTGGCATCACAGACCGCCGCCAGTTTCGCCGCTGCCTCGATAATCTGGTCGTTGAACACACGGTCCTGATCTTCATCGCGCAACACATCAATGATGGCCAGCACGTTGCGTGGTCGGGCATTCAACGCAGTCGTCACCAGATGCACCGGTACAGGACAATCGCGCAGCAGCTGCCAATCCAGCGGAGTAAAAAATACTCGCTTGAACGCTGACTCTTCCTGGGCGTCCTTGATGATCAACATCAGCGGCATCTCATTGATGAAGTTCAGAATCTCCTCATAAGGATGCTGTACCCATACCACCTCGCTGGTGACCTCGACACCCTGCTTGCTCATCAATCCGGCCTGCTCCACGAGCCATTGGCGATGGGTTTGCAAATAGCCGTCCCGAGCCCGCTTGAATTGTTCCGGGGCGAACAGCCCGGCCACCGCCAGGGCCTGGGAATAGTCGAACGCCACGATATGCAACGGAAATTGCATCGCGAGCGCCAGCGCAGCAGCCCGGTCAAATGCCGGTGTCCGAGCCATGGTTGAAGGAGCGATCAAGAGTAAACGTTGAGATTGCGACATGGGGCACCTCAGCACACGGCTATTTCAATCCGAGAGTAGAACCACAGATTGATTACTCCTTGTTCCGACCACTTGATTTTTATCAGTTGCGCGCGCGATATCCATCAGAACAGCCCCATTCCTGCCCATAACGCCAGGGTCAGCAACACCTGGCCCGGGATCACGTAAGCGGCGAAGCGGCGCCCGCCGCTGACCCACGCCACCACGCATTTGCTGACGGAGTTGCTGCTGATCGCAATCAGTACAGGCCCGACAATGGCATCAAAGGGTAACTGACCAGACTTGGCCAAGGTGGCAATCGACGCTGTGGAAGCATGTGCGTCGGCAAATCCGCTGAACGTTGCCGTCAACATTACCCCCAGCTGGCCGAAATGGCTGAGCATCACAGACGAAACAAAGGTAATGCCGGTCATGGTCAATGTGACGATCAGGGCCAGCTTGAGGTTGAACGCCCCACCGACTTTAATCGGCTGGTTGGCCTCGATCGCTGACTTGGGAAACATCAGGCATCCCCCATACAACACCGTGGCGGCGGCTCCCGACATCAATGGCCCCCACATATGGCGCAGCAAACCGGGATCGACCGCCCCCAGGATCAAGCCGACCTGCGTAACGGTGGCCATATTGGACAGGATCGCGGCCGCGCTCAGAACCTTGATATTGTTGGGCTGCCGGGCGACGAGATGACCCATGGCAGCGATCGTCACAGTGCTGGAAGCGAAACCGGAGGCAATGGCGCTGATCGCATATCCGTAGCGGGTCCCCAGGGCCCGAACGGCGATATGCCCAACTGCCCCCACTGCCATCAGCAATACGGTCAGACTGCAAATAGTGCGTAGATTGATGGCCGCGTAGGGACCGATAAAACGGTCCGGTGCCAAGGGGAGCACGACAAGCGCAGCCGTCAGCAGGATAAGGCCGTTGCCTAACTCCGCATCAGTCAATTGGCTGCGGGCAAAGTAGTGAAGCTTCTCCCGATAGGTCAGCAATCCTGCCATCACCACACCGACAGCAATCGCCAGCTCGGGGTTTGTGGCACACAACGCCCCCAATACCAACACCGTAAATAATGCTGCTTCGCTAGTCACCCCGGGGTCGTTGCTCAGGCTTCGCCAATAAGCCACGGTGACGAGCAACCCCAGAGCGATGGCCAGGATGCCCACCAGCAAACCACCACCGACCTGCATCGCCACATAACCCAGCAACGCCGTAATGGCGAACGTCCGTAAACCGGCACAAGCGCGGGTTTCACCCTGATCCTTGTGCCGTTCGCGCTCAAGACCGATGAGCATGCCAATCCCCAGCGCTGCGGCTGCTCCTGTCAGCCCAATGGCTCCGTTCATTGGATCGTCAACTGGTTGAACTGCGCCCCACACTGGTCCACGTTGTTACTCCACGCGGTCGACGTAGACACGCTTGCCATTGAAGTAAGCCGTTTGACGGTCAGGCATCGGTCTTGTGTCGTCTGCCCGGCCGGTACCACTTGGCCAGACATGTGGCGCCTCGATACGCGCCTTGAGTTGGCCAACAAACGCCGGTGCTTCTCCCAGCGTGTAGACGTTCACTTGCAAGGCATCCATGCACACGACCCAGCAATGGCTTGCCGGTCTCTCCTTGATATCAATGATCATAGAGACCTCCGTACAGCTTCGAGTAAACGAGGACACCCTCACGGGGTGATCGCGACCTTCATCACGCCATCCCGTTGGTGCGCAAACAATTCATAAGCCGCTTCAATATCATCGAGTTTGAAACGGTGGGTCACCAGCGGCGACAGGTCCACTCCACCGCTTTGCACCACTGCCATCAAGCGACGCATGCGCTCTTTCCCGCCCGGACACAGAGTGGTGACAATGCTGTAGTCCCCCAGCCCTGCAGCAAAGGCGTCCAGGGGAATGCGCAGATCGCTGGAGTAAACACCGAGGCTGGACAGTCGACCACCCGGACGTAGTACGCGCAGGGCAGATTCGAAAGTACCCTGGGTACCCAGCGCCTCGATGGACACATCGACACCGCGGCCATCAGTAAGCGCCATGATCTGCTCGACTACGTTACCGTCCTTGAAGTTGACCACATGGGTCGCACCCAATTGTCGTGCGACAGTCATCCGCTCGGCCACGGCATCCACGCCGATGATCGTCGTCGCGCCTTTGAGGCGCGCACCCGCGACCGCACACAGGCCGATGGGGCCAAGGGCAAACACGGCAACGGTATCGCCGATATTCACCTCACCTCGTTCGGCCCCCGAAAACCCGGTAGACATGATGTCCGGGCACATCAGAACTTGCTCGTCACTGAGTTCATCAGGAATCGGGCATAAATTGGCAAGGGCGTCCGGCACCAGCACGTACTCGGCCTGGCAGCCATCGATGATGTTGCCGAACTTCCAGCCGCCGGTTGCGCGAAAGCCATGGCGGGTGTCTGGTCCTTCCTGGGAGCCGCAGCCACACAGGCAGGCATAACTTTGCCCGCTGGGCGTGATGGCACCGGCAATCACCCGTTGCCCTTCGATAAAACCGCGCACCTGCGATCCCAGCCGCTCAATGACGCCCACCGGCTCGTGGCCCACGGTCAACCCTTTGGCCACAGGGTATTCACCGCGCAAGATGTGTACGTCAGTGCCACAAATAGTTGTGGTGGTGATACGGATCAATGCGTCCAGCGGTCCGACTTCAGGGACGGGCTTGTCTTCCAGTACGATTCGGTTCTTTTCGACAAAAACAGCCGCTCTCATGGTTGCCATGGTGACCCCTCCTTTTACTTATGTAAGCCAAAGTCTGCAGGAGCCCAAAGACTGCGCCTGGGTATCGGACGAAAGATTGATAATGGTCAACAATTTCGTCACTGGACGAAGCCGGGACAACCGCACGTCGGGCAACACCCTCCATTCCCTTCCATTTGACAAAGATCAAACCCGGCGCCCTGAACAGCGGCAGGCTAGATTCAAGGCTTCACTGCCCAATAACACCGCAGCCATCGGGGCAAGCGATTACCTACCGGAGATCTGTCATGTCCGATCAATTACGCTTCATGCTGGTCGTTTCGCCGTTGATGGAAAACAGCCCCGCCTTCGACCGGGCCGCTGCCTTGGCCAAGGCCTCAGGTGCTGCCCTGCACATCGTGGCGTTCGATTATCTTGAAGGGCTGGCGACTGCAGGATTGGTCAATGGACAGGCACTGGAACAGATGCGGCTGGGCTATGTCGAGCGCCATCGTCAGTGGCTCGAAGACCAGGCCCGCCCCCTGCGCAAGATCGGTGTGCACGTCACCACGGAAGTCGTCTGGGTCGAAAGGCCTTTGCAGGAAATCCTCATACATCTCAAAGAACAGCCGATGGCCGTATTGATCAAGGCACTGGAACACGAATCGCTGTTGTCACGCCTGATGTTTACGCCATTGGATATCCACCTGCTACGTGAATGCCCGGTGCCCCTGCATTTTGTCAGTCATTCGCACAACACTTTACCGCGCAAGATCGTCGCCGCCGTTGACCCTTTTCATTCTGATGAGCAATACGAAGGCTTCAACGACCGTATTCTGCGCGAGGCCTCCAAACTGGCGAGCACCTGTAATGCAGAACTGGACGTGATCTACGCCCATGACCTTTCCAGCATCAGTGCGGACGAGTTCGGTTTCAGCAATGGATCGGCGTTTTTCTCCTCGGGAAAAGCCAAGTCGCTGTTCAAGGCGCAGGCTGATGCGTTTCGCGACCTTTCTGAACGCAATGGTATCCCGCCGGAACACCAGCACATGATCATGGGCAATCCGGCCAAGGTGCTGTCCAGCTATGCGCAGGCCTATGACACCGATGTGATTGTAATGGGACGCGTTGGACACCGCAGCATGGAGCGGTTGGTTGGCAGTACGGTAGAACATCTGCTGTACAAGTTACCCTGCAGCGTGTGGGTAGTTTCCCCGGAAAAAATCTGAACGATGGATAAAGCGCGTTTCAACAAAATAGGTAACGGGAGAATGAGGAATGAACGCTCAAATGACCGGGGTTACCTATTGACTCTGAGGAGGGTGTGGGCTAGGAAATGCGGGGCTTTCGGGGGGATCGGTTTTCAAGGGCTGGTCACAATCGCCGACTGTCGGCGTTGATAATATCTCTGATAAAGCGGCGCGCCGCCGCCGGCATTCCCAAAGGCGAGTTTTATTGGCCGGCGGTGGAAGCCCCCACCCCCGGGCGTCCTGCCGTATGAACAAAAACCCCACAAGTCGCAGTCTGTATCGACAGCAGATACAATCCGCCGCCTGCAGCTGAACGCAAACCCTACACGCCGAACTGAGGAAGCTATGAAGATTGGTCAAATAACACCGAGTAGAGCCGCGCCCTTCCTGGCTCTGATTGCGATATGGATGTTGCTGGGGTTGTTTATCCACCCTGAATTCATAGAATAAGTGCAACGTTTGAAACGATAGGCAGAGAGTCAGCCACCGGTAGAATCCAGGCTCTCACACCGAAGGATTCAAGCGCAGATGACTACGCATTACCGGCAGCTGACTCA
>NZ_JCBCUY010000058.1:0-15759 GCF_059862705.1 Pseudomonas sp. MF08817 | reverse complement strand
TGGCTGGCTGAAGGAGAACCGTCGCATCGTGACGCGCTTCGACAAGCTCGCAACAAGTTTTGCGGCGATGGTCTCATTGGCCTGCGCTATGCGGTGCTTGCGACAATACTTTACGTACAGAGCCTAGCATCACTGCGAAAAGAGTTAAAGTTTTTAGACTTCTGCAAACTCGCAAAAGAGCGTTTAGAGTGGATTACAGAGCTTAAAATTGTTGAGCGTCTATACGATTTTGAAGAAATGATGACATCTAATGTTGGATTGAGGGTCATAGGGTCTAATATAGAATTAGCGACAAAGATAGATTATTCAATAATTTACAAAGACAAACCCTAAAAATTTAGGGCTTATATACTTTTAAAGGTTGTAATGGGTCAAGTCCCATTTCCCCTTGGCGGGTTAATTTTTCTAACAGTTTTCTATCAGTCTCTTGATTGTCGAATATTTTTTCTGCCTTTGATTTTGTTTTCGTACCAGTAGACGTTGCGGGCTTTTCTTTTTTAGGCTTTTCAGGCTTTTCAGTTTCAGGAGCTTCAATATTTTCTGATGATGAATGGTTTGGGAATAAATCAGAGAATGAAACAGACGTTTTAAATAAATCATCGATCTCAAAATTTTCTTTTTTCAGTTCGTTAATATGACGTTCAAGAAGCTTGATTTTTGTCTTTGGGTATTTATCTTGATTGGCTTTTACACGCTCGAAAAGCGCAGATAAATCCGATTGAGTTGGTTGATAATTGGACACTTCTAAACCCATCATTGCGGAGACGAGCCAAGTTTTACGTTTAAAATCTTCCGACCCGGTGAGGTAAAACGGTCCTTTAGTACCTTTTGCGATCAATGCCTGCATTCCTGCTTTGATACTCATTTCATTTGGATTTGTGAAAGAAACACTATTGTCGTTGACTGTAAAACTGGCTTTGTACTTCTCATTTTTGCTTGTGTAGTTCACACCATCCACGGTTTGAAATTTTGTATAAAGGCTTTCACGGCGGTTAGGTTGTGGTTTTGGGTCTGTACCTGGACTCGAAGAAATTTCGCCTGATTCGTCGGGAGGTAACGGAGACTCAAAACGTAAGATTAACTCTGCAATGCCATTCTCATCAAACTTGTATTTTTCAATCAGCTTGCTCATTTGAAAGCCGATTGAACTTGGCTTTATAGATGTTGAACCTTTTGTGATGTAATAGCCCGATAGCTTGCTAGGGTCGGTTTTGCTCTTATTTGCACGAATAGTAAACCCTTCATCAATCATCGCCTTAAACAACGCCTCCGGCGTCTTGGCGTTGGAAATAATGCCTTTCAACTCGTTCTTATATTTTTTTTCATCAGATTCTTGACCAGTACGGCTTTCGTACTGTTTAGAAGCATAATTAAGCCTAACGGGGTTTGGGGCATTTCTGCTTTCAGAGATTTTCTCGTTTTTGAGTGAGTATTTTTTTTCGAGCCTTTGGGCAAGATTTTCCAATGCTCGATAATTATCTTTCTTGAAAAAAGCCTTATGGTCGAAATCTCTATTTTCCATCACAAGGTGAAGATGTGGGTTGTTCGTGTCTCTATGAACGGCAAGCAAAAAATTACGATTATCACCAAAGTGGCGCTTTACCAACTCATTGCCAATCATTATTAACTTATCGTCTGTAATATCTTTGTGTTGCTCTTCAAACGAAACGATGTAGTGCATCTCATTGCTTTTCTGTTTTGCTGTTAACCTGCTATTAAAATCTGCCTCGATAGCATTGGCTGATTCATTAATGTCGCCCATATTTACGGGGATATTACCACTTATGCGAGTGGCTTTATTTAAAACGTACTTGGCGAGGTTTTTGGTGTTGGGCTGAATGCGGGGCACTTCTTTAATTAACATTATTTAGCCCCATCTATAAATGCTATTAGGTCAGCGCTCCCTTTGATTATATTGGGGTGAATTTTTTCTGAAAAAGTCCCTTGAAGATAATCGAGAATGTTTTTTATTATCGCCTCGCTATGCTTTTTCTCTACCACATAAGCATTTGCAGCTTCTCCGCATTTGACAAGATTATTATCTAATGCAAGATTTATAGATGGATTAGTAAACTCTTTTTCGTAAACAGAAAACTCATCGAAGAAATTTCGTAGCAAATTATAAAAGTCTCGCTTTGGGAATTTCTCTTTATACTCGCTACATTCTTTTTTGGTGAAGCTAATCGTGTATTGCTTCTTTCTTTCTGAATGACTGTCGTCAAATAGCGAAGAATTTATAATCGCTGCAAAATCTGGTTTTGTGGATGTTTTTATTTCAAGCGTCTTGAATCGCAAACGACTAACATCGAGCTTCATCTTTATTAAATTTCGAAGGGTGTTGTTTATGCGCCTGTTGATTTCAGGGTCAGCACTTTTGAATTGAGATAGATTAGTGCAGAGATTTGCCAGTATCTGATTGTACCTTGAAAACTCCTCAAAATTTCCATTTTTGGCTATCACGACATAGCTACGATTTTGTAGGGCGTATTGTTTAAATGCTTCTGAAAGAGAAAATTTCGAAACGGATAATTGGTTATATTCTCTTCGGAGCTGTTCGATTTGTTCGGCGTTAATTTCAGTTAAACGGGTACTTGCTTTGTATTTGCTCATTAGGGTTTTTGTTTGTTGTGAGCATATTTTAGCATTTTGTTTTTCTAATGATGCCCTTTGCGCTGATTTATCAGCCGTGTGCTTTGCTGTGCTTTTAGATACGACCCTTGTGGGAGTATCGTGTCCCCGTAATTACCCCTTGTGGGTAATGGAGTGGGCGAGCATAAAACAACCGAACGACGATAGTCGTGATGGTTTTTTATTCTGCTTGCTTCTTTAAAATAAAGTTACCAGTTTTGAAAGCTAGAAGCATGTAACAGAGACGTGATTTTTAATCACGCCTTTGTTACTGCTAGATGTGCAATCCTCGCCGCGCAACGTAACCATCTGGCGTAACATCAATCGTATCTATATGCTTGTCGTCGTGATAAATATCAAGGGCGAAAAATTTCTTTTTTACAGGAGTGATAACGATTTTTATCTTCTGCGAGTGAAGAAAGTTATTTATTCTAATGCGACCTTTTTCTGTTATCAAAAGCCTGTAAACCTCCATTACGTTTACGTCTGATTTTGTTGCGAGGTGCATTGAGCTAATTTTAAGGTTTAGTTTGTGTTCGTCTGCTTTGAGTTTGTCTAGTTCTTGACTCACTTCGTCAATTCTATTCGTAATATATTTTTGCGCACTGTCCGAAGATTTCTCAAGTATCGAAAAGTTATTTGCCAATGCTTTTTCTTTAATTATTATCTGCCCAGTAATTTCTTGATGTTCTTTTTCAAGTGCTTTTATGTCGTCGTTTTTTACAATGATTTTGTGGAATGGAATGAGGGATTGATACGCAAGAAATATTTCTTCAATACGTGCATATCTGTGCCTTATGCCTTTCCCCGGCATTGCATATTTGCACTGCCCCAAAGTTGAGGCATGGCAGACTAAATCAACGTATAAGTTTTTTTGAGCATGAAAGCGAAACGTAGAGCCACAAGCGCAAAATACCAAGCCTCGCAAAATATTTCTAAACTCTTCGGCTTTTCGACCCGCAAGTTTTGGGTCTTGTCGTTCTTTTAGCTTCTCGCTAATACGATGAAATTCCGACTCACTAATGACGGCAGGGTAATAGTTCTTTATCTCTTTATTAACGATTGTTCTATTTCCATGCTCGTCGTTTTTCATAGCGAGAAAAGAGCCATAAATTGCATGCTTGTGTAGAACCTTACCGATTGTGCTATCAGTGTATTTTTTGGGATGGTTTTCTTTATTCAGTTCCTTTGCAATTGACTGGAAGCCATAATCAAAGCAAAGCTCTGTCATTCTTTTAACTGCTTTGGCGTGTTCATTTAAAACGAACTTACCATCAGTAAACGAAATCCAAAAAGGACACCGCTTTGTAATAATCCCGCCGTTTTCGCCCTTGGTGAGATTTCGGGCTTTTGCATCTGATATTCGCTCACTCTTTGATTTGCTTTCATCGTTTGCACGTTCAAGGATGTTTTGAATGAGACTAATATCAACACTACTATCTTTTTTTCGTTTTGAGTAAAGCCGGTTGTCGAAAAGCGTGTAGATTGAACAGTCCGATTGAATAATTGAGATGATTAACTCTAATGCATCATATCCGCCCATCCTGCTAATTCGGTCGAATGACTCGACCAATAGGAGAGCGTTTGGGAGAATTTCTTTTGACTTGATACGTTCAACGAATTTCGCTAATTGACCGCTCTTTAAGTTCTTGCCCTTGAAGGCTGAAACTCCTAGGTCTTCATAGCGTTCGACCTGTCTTGCTAGGGGGTATTGCTCAAAAAAACGGTTGAGCTGTTCAAGCTGTCGAACCTCGCCAAAGCCAAGGCTTTGCGCTTTCGATGAGAAACGTATGTAACTGTATACGTTTATGGTTTCGCCGCTCTGAAACACGTCAGCGAACGCTCTGGGCAGTGTATTTTTGACTGACATAATGCTCTGAACCCCTTGTAGACTGTGCATTCTAGCATTTTATACAAAAGCCTCCTGTCATTGCATTCATGGGGGTGCGGATCTCATGGCTCATGGTCGCCAGGAAGGTGCTTTTGGCGCGGTTGGCGTCATCGGCCTGCTCCTTGGCGGCGCGTAGTTCATCGAAGAGTTGGCGCCGTTCACTGATGTCGATCCAGCCGCCGATGATGCCCTGGACCTCTCCCGTGGAGTCGCGATAGGGCAGGATCCAGTGATAGATCGTCAACTGGCGATCACCGATGTGCAGCGCGCGATCGAGAATCATCGGCGTGCCTTCGGCGATGACCCGCTGATAGTCGGCTTCGAACTCCCGGGCCTCGAACTCGTTGCTCAAGGCGCCCTGCATCACGGTTTTGCCGATGACCTCGTCGCGGGAGGTGGAAAAGGCCTCCAGGTAACTGTCGTTGCAGCTTTGCAGCACGCCGTCGCGGTCACGCACGTAGAGGGCGTGGGGCGTGCCGTTGACCAGCGTGCGCATGAACTCGAGCTGGTCGTTCAGCGCCCGTTCGGCCTGTTGCCGCTGCTTGATCTGGCGCCGCATGTAGGCGTTCCAGGCCAGGGAAAGCAGGAGCAACAGGCCCGCGCCCAGGACGATCTGGTAGATCAGGCGAGAGTAGTTGCGCCAGTAGCTGTCCGGGTCGGCGGTGTAGCCGCGCCAGCGGCTGTTGATGATGCCCAGTTCATCCGGCGCGATGCTGAGCAAGGCCTTGTCGAGGATGGCGCTCAGTTCCACCGCGCCTCGGGCGGTGGCCAGGGTAAAGGCCGCCGGCTGTGTACCGATGGTGGCGCTGATCTGCAATTGATCTTGAAATACGCGGGACGAGATGAAGTAGTTGGCGACTACCAGCGAGTTGACGGCACCCTCGACCTGGCCCTGAGCCAGCAGTTCGGCGGCACGGAAGGTGTCGTCGGTTTCGACCAGGCGTACCTCTGGGTACTCGGTGCGTAGGTACTCCATTAAGGGGTTGCCCTGGGTGATTGCCAGACGTTTGCCGGCGAGTTGCTCGAGGCTGCCCATCACCGGGGCGTCCTTGCGGGTGAGCAGTACGAAGGAGTTCTCCAGGTAAGGGCGGCTGAAGGTGAGGCGGTCCTCGCGCTCATCGCTGGGCAGCATGGCGGCGATGATCTCGGCGTTGCCCTGTTCGACCTGGCGGGTCATCTCATCGACGCCACGGCTGCGCTGGATCTCGAAGCGCAGGCCGGTGCGCAGCCGGATGAGTTCCAGCAGATCGGCGGTGATACCGCGGAAGTTGTTCTGAGAATCGAAAAAAGTCAGTGGGGCAAAAGTTTCGTTGACCACCACTCGCACGGTGGGGTGCTGTTTCAACCAGCGCTCCTCGCGCGCGGTAAGTTGCAGCTTCTGGTCGGTGAGCAGAATGTCGCTGCCGGCACTCCAGCGCTGGGCGATGCTATCGCGCTCGGCCATGGGGATGGCCTTGAGCGTGGCATTGATGAGGTCCAGCAAGGGTTGATCGCTTCTACGCACGGCAAAACTGAAGCCATTGGCTTCATGTTTGCCGAAGTTGGCCATCTGGATGTTCTTGAGATAGCCCTTGTTAATCATGTAGTGGGTCGAAATGGTATCGCCCAGAAATACGTCGGCCTGGTCGAAAGCCACGGCATTGATGGCGTTCTGGTAGGAAGGGTAGGCGGTGATGGTGGCCTTGGGGTACAGCGCCTTGACGTCCTCGAGCGGCAAGTAGTGGTAGACCATGCTCAAGCGCATGTCCGCCAGGCCGTCGCTCAGCGATCGGTTTTCCCGCTCGCGGGTGACCAGCACTGGCTGATCCACCGCGTAGGGAATCGAAAGCGCCAGGTTCGGATTGCTGGCTTCGAAGCCGTTCGCGGTACCCAGCATATCCACGCGGCCCTGTTCTAGCGCGGCGATGGCCGCCTCCCGGGAACCATAGCGCTGCACCCGCACGGGCAAGGCCAGGGTGGCCGCGAGAATGCCGGCATAGTCTGCGGTGAACCCTTCATAGTCGTGTCCGCTGAGGGTCAGGTCGAAGGGGGGATAATCGGGAGCAGAAGTGCCCAGGACCAGCTCGCGCTTGTTGCCAATCCATTGCAATTGCGCTTTATCCAGATGAACTTGGGTGAGGCCTTTGCTGGCGCGACTGAGCAGTGAATAGGACTGCACATCGTTGTTCTCGGCGACCGCGAAAGTGCTCAGGCATAAACCCGTGCTCAGTAATATTAAGTAGTCCTTTAACTGCCTGGGCATCCTATTTCTCACACTAATGCGTTGCGTTTTGCCATCTCGATAAGTTCTACCAAGGACTTGGCCTTAAGTTTTTGCATAAGTCTTTTCTTATAGGTGCTGACGGTTTTGTTGCTTAAAAACATGCCCTTGGCGATTTCCTTGTTAGTGCGGCCTTGGGCAAAGAGTTGGAGCACCATCAATTCCCGGTCATTCACCGATTTGAATAGATCCAGCTCCAGGCTTACTTCTTCATCCCGGCGCGCCGGGTTCAATGCCTGGCTGGGGAAGTAGTTGTAGCCTGAAAGTACGGCCTTGATGGCGCTGAGCAGCTCACTGAGGTCCTCCTGCTTGCAGACATAGCCGGAAGCACCGGACTGCATGCACCGTATGGCGAAGAGAGTCGGCGATTGCGCAGTCAGTACGAGTGTGCGCAGGGGCGTGCTCATGGCGTTGAAACGCGATAGGACTTCCAGGCCGTCGAGTTTGGGAATGCTGATGTCGAGAATGATGAGGTCTGGCATACATTCGCGGACCATTTGCATGGCGTCGACACCATTATCGGTTTCGCCGACCACTTTATAACCTTCGTGTTCTAACAACATGCGAACTGCAAGTCTGATAACGGGGTGATCGTCGACAATAAAAACGGAGTTCATAATCAAATCCCATACGAGCGCAAATAAAGCGCGCACCTTAGCTCAGAAGGGGGCAGGCACGCATGAACCGACGGGCCTGTTGATGCAATATAAGATTATTCCTACACAAAAAAAGGCATTGGATTACGAATGTGTAAGGAGGGGGAGAGGCACGTTAGTTTAATGCATTAATCTTGGCGAGATTATTTCGGTGGCATTCTTTTTCGCTGCGTAAGTCAGAATTATTCCTACTTGTCTGGCGGTTTATTCTTGTTCGCTGAAATAATGTTTTTATTGGGTATTAATGAAAAATCCACTTGCCTATAAGAGCGAGGCGCAATGGGTACGCTGGGCACTATTGGGTAGGGAGTAAATTTGCCCAGTTGACCCCGTGTCAACGCCTGGTTTCTCCCGGAGTGCATAGGGTTTAAAGAGGGCGTCGGGGGTCAGGGCTTGCGCTGCAACAGCGTGCTGAACTCCCGGCGGTTAAGTGGTTTGCTCAGATAGCCCAGCAGCGGGAGCCGGCGTAGGTTGGCCTGACGCTCAAGGGCCTCGAGTTCGCCCAGGCTCAGGCTACTGAGGATGATCGCGGACTGAATCAGGCGTTGGCTGCTGGCCAGGCCGATCAGTTCCAGGCCGCCCAGGTCCGGTAGGCATTGGTCGCATAGCAGTAGATCAAAGGGTTGCGGTGCCTGGCGCATCAGCAATAGCGCGGTTTCGGCGTCATGGGTGGCGGTGAGGTGGTGAAAGCCGTAGCTGTTAAGCAGGCACTGGGTGGCAGCCAATTGAAAAGGATGATCTTCCACCACCAGGATGCGCAGGTCATGTTTGAGCATTGTGTGTTCCATGGCAAAGGCGCTCACCCGGGATGAGCCTGCAGGGCTCTTCGGTTGACGGCTCGTTCTGTTGAGCAAGATAGTCGGCGATTATTTCGCGAATACATTGATAGATTCGATCAGTTCGCTCTCTACAAGGCGTAGGGCGATTCTCTAGGCGCTGAAATGCGCGGAATATTTGAGTGTTTTCAATCGGACGTGGAGGCTTATTCCTACACGTCTTATTGGCTTCACCTCTATTGAGGGCTGGAGCGTCCGGTCATTTCCCGGGCCATTTCGGTGGCGTAGCTATCGGTCATCCCGGCAATGAAGTCGATCATGCGCAGGAACGAGCTGTGCAGGGGCTTGCTGGGGTCGGGTGCGTTGTTGCCGAGCAGGTCGAGGATGCGCCGGTTCTTGAACGAGGGCGTGCGCCCGCCATGCTGTTCCAGTGCCGCGCCGCAAAAGGCGTTGAGCAGGATTTCCAAGGTGGTGTAGGCGCCGATCTCGTGCAGGGTCTTGCGCTTGTCCTGGAAGATCTTCTTGCGCGCCATGTCCTTGGCATTCAATACGCAGCGCTTGGCAGGCCCGTGCATGTGTTCCACCAGGTCGCCATGCAGGGTGCCCGCCAGCAGCGCGTCTTGCTGTTCGACGAAGGCTCGGGCGGCGGCGTTGGTCAGGTGTTCGATGGCCTTGCCACGCAGGATCGCCAGTTTGCGCCGGCGAGAGTCCGTCGGGCCGAGTTGGCGATAGGTTTGCGGCAGGTCATCGCCCACCAAGTCAAGTAGGAGAGATTCCACTTCGGCGTAGTTCAGCAGCTCCATCTCCACACCGTCCTCCAGGTCGATCAAGGCGTAGCAGATGTCATCGGCGGCTTCCATCAAGTAGACCAATGGGTGGCGGGCCCAGCGTTGGTCTTCGATCTGTGGCAGGCCGAGCTTATGGGCGATGGTTTCCAGCAACGGCAGCCCACTACAGGCAATTTAGCAACCAAACTGGAAAGTTGCTATCTAGTTGATTTATATGGGTAGAATTCTAAATATAAGGGTTTCTTTCAAAGTACTGCACCACATGCATGGGCTGCGTTAGCGGTAGGGAACCTTTCGAGCTCTGAGTAGAACGTAGCTTCAAGTAATGAGGCTTCTTGATAGGGATAGACATGCCAAGGGATAGCAATGGCACCTTAGGTCTATAGGGTCGATGACCACGAGATGCGTGTTAGGTCGCCTATAGAGCAACACGAGCCTCCCCAGAAAGGGTGCTCTGCAAAACTTAATCTTTCGGGTCGAGCACAAAGCGGCCAAATGGGTGGCTAATCGACATCAGTGCAGAAATCATATAGGGTTGAATTTTTGAGAGTTTCTCGCCTAGTAATGGAGTACTGCATGTTTAAAAGCAAATCGAGCATATTGGAAGTCTTGAGTATTGAATTGCCTTCAATTAGCATCCATCGAAAATTATCAAGAATTCAGAAGGTCAAGTAGGTATGGCAGTTACTCCAGCTTACCTTAATTGGCTGCAAGATACTGGTGTCGCACTCAAAACAAAAGACGGTGCTCCTGTCAAAGTATTTGAGCTAGTACACGAGACGGATCAGGCTATATTGTCAGAGTGGGCTAAACACTTCAGGAGCCAGTACTGTAGTGATTTGCATATTGACTTTCTAAGAGAGTTCACAGGAAAAACCAGAGCCGAGTATTTGAATGATTTAAAGTTTCCAACAAAAACAGGAGGGTTTGGACCCGGTACTAGATCAGGTGACTTCGCTGAAATACTGGTTTCGGATTATCTTGAGTTCATTTCAGGGTATTGGGTTCCTAGAACGAGGTACGATAGAAAAACTATCAGAAATGAATCTACTAAGGGCTCTGATGTCCTCGGATTCAAAATGCTGTCACCAACCGATTCTCCTGATGATTGCTTGGCCATGTATGAAGTTAAAGCTCAACTTTCCGGAAAAAAAGCCAATGAGAGGTTGCAGGTGGCGATAGATGACTCCGGTAAAGATAACGTTAGGAAGGCAGAGTCACTAAATGCCATAAGGCAGCGGTTTTATGAGGCTGGTAGCATTCAAGATGCACAAAAAATAGGTCGCTTTCAAAATCCAGTTGATAGGCCTTATAAAGATGTTTATGGGGCAGTTGCTCTTTATGAAAATGGAATATATGAACCATTAGAAGCTTCTAGCTCAGATGCAACTGGCCATCCCAGTAAGAATTCGCTGGCTCTTATTATCATAAAGGGCAAAGATTTTATGGAGCTTGTGCATAGCCTATATAAGAGAGCAGCCGATGAAGCCTGAAAGAGCGTCGCGTGTTTTGCTGGGTGTGACTCGTTCAAAAGCTAAAATGTACGAGTATAATGTTCCGTCCGAACATCATATTGAGACTAATAGCGATCCTTCAAAGTTGCTGATACTCTCCATCGCAACTCTTGGTGAGGTATGCTTAGCCGTTAACGCTACAGATACACCAGCCGAGCGGTTAGCTGAGTTGAAAGCTGATCTGCAATTTTCCGCTCAGTTCTTTGATTCATACCTTCAATCAAAACTTGATGTTGAAATAGATCCTTATTTGATTTTGCTGGCGTCGGCGTCGTATTACTTGTGTGATTTACCCGGAAGCTCAAGTGTTTTAATAAGAAAGTTGCCATCAGAGTGTCCTTACCTAGAGGCGTCGCACTTAGAGGATCTATTGCACTGGCTGTTAGTAGGTGATTTTTCCACTTATTTTAATGATGCTAGAGAGAAGTACAAATCTAATATTATTGGAGTTTCGCAGAAACTTTCGGATTATTACGGTAGCGGCGAAGGCGTCTCTGGTATTGAGGTGGAGTTAGTTAATCTTAGAACAAAAGCTTATGATATAGGCTCAGACAGAGAGCTATTATTTGCAGATGTGATTTGTGCCATAGTTAAGTTCAGGCTAAAGAATTCATCTTGGATGCTGTTGCCTCGTTTCTCCGGCCTGCCAAAAGAAACTTGGAGTAGCTACCTTTCAAAAGACGATTCGATTAAAGAGCTTTGGCCCTCTCAGCGTCTGCTGGGGGAGGAAGGGGTGCTTAAGGATTCGTCAGCAATAATTCAGATGCCTACTAGTGCAGGAAAAACAAAGTCAATCGAACTAATTATTCGCAGTGCGTTTTTATCGGCGAGAGCAAGTCTGGTAATTGTAGTTGCTCCATTCAAAGCACTTTGTCAAGAAATTAGGAGTGAGCTTTCCAGAAGCTTCGACGGTGAAATTGTCAGTATTGATGGTGTATCCGATGTACCGCAGATGGATTTTTCTGAATTTGATCTTGATGGATTTTTAGATCTTGATTTTAGCTCAATAGAAACGGACAGTATATTAGTTCTAACTCCCGAAAAATTGATGTACATACTGCGTCAAACACCAGAACTCGCAGAGCAGATTGGGGTTGTAATTTATGATGAGGGTCATCAATTCGATAGTGGCCCTAGGGGTGTTACTTATGAGCTTTTACTTTCATCTCTAAAGTCTTTGATCCCTAAAGATGCCCAGACCATACTTATATCTGCAGTTATTAACAACTCTCATGCTATAGGTAGTTGGCTTAATGGCGATGAAGGAGTAAATGTCAATGGTGCAAGCATACTTTCAACGTATAGAACAGTGGCGTTTGCAAGTTGGAAAGACTCACTGGGTAGGCTTGAGTTTGTAGAGCAGAATAACACTGATGAAAAAACCTTTTTCGTTCCGAGAGTAATTGAAAAATATCAGCTTTCACGCAAGCCAAGAGAGAGAACTGATAGATTTTTCCCGGACAAGGCCGATGGAAAGAGTATTGCGATATATCTAGGTTTGAAACTGGTGTCTAATGGTAGCGTAGCAATATTTTGCGGCGTTAAATCAGCTGTCTCAACCCTTGCCAAAGCGGCAGTTGATATTTACGCGAGAAATCTACCCATTCCTAAGCCAAGTGAATATTCAAATGATGTTGAGGTAGAAAAATTACTGAATCTGCACAAAGTTCATTTGGGTAAGAATAGTGCAACTACTAAATGTGCTGCCTTAGGTGTTTACTCTCACAGCAGTAATACGCCGCAAGGGTTGAGAGTTGCGATAGAATATGCGATGCAGAAAAGCCTGATAAAATTTGTTGTTTGCACTTCCACTCTCGCACAAGGTGTTAATCTCCCAATAAGGTATCTGCTGATAACGAGTATCTATCAAGCGGGCAAGCCCATAAAAGTCAGGGATTTTCATAACCTAATCGGTAGAGCTGGTCGTTCTGGTATGTACACCGAAGGTAGTATAATTTTTGCCGATCCTGATATTTTTGATATGAGGTCTTCTGATAAGGGTCGTTGGAAATGGGCTGAGTTCAAAAGAATTCTTAATTTTGAGAATTCTGAGCCTTGTACTAGTAGTATATTAAATATTTTGGAGCCTATTAGGAGTGACGATAAGAAATATTATCTGAATGTTGACCCAATAGATTATTTAAAAAGTTATCTTGAGGCTCCGAAAAAATTCCTAGGTGAGTTAATAGAATATGCTAAAGGCAAGTCGGCTCTTAAGTTTTCCATTGAAGGTGTTCTTGAACAAGCCGAACAGAAAGCAAATATCGTTGCATCAATAGAAGGGTACTTGCTTGCTCATTGGGATGATACAAAGGAAACCTTCGGAGAAAATGGTGCTGTACACTTAGCTCAACAAACATTAGCTTACAGTCTCAGTAGTGATGAAAATAAAGAAACTATTTTAATAATCTTTGAAATTATTGCGAAAAATATTGAAAGCAACTGCCCCTTGGAGGTCGAACGGCGTGCATTTGGAAAAACGCTATTCGGTCTAACACAAGCCCAAGAAATAAAAGACTGGATAACATCTAATATTCATTTGCTCGAGCGATGCACCAGTGAGTCTGAGGCTTTAGATCTTTTGTGGCCTTTTATTTATTTGCAATCGAATAGCAAAAGTATTCGTAAGATTGAGTCAAGTGATAATCTTAGGTCGTTAGTGTCGAAGTGGATAAAAGGCATCCCTTACCATGAGTTAAGAACGCACTTAGTAAAAGCAGGATCTAAACTTATTTGGGGGAGCAAAAGGCGAGAGCTTACAAATGAGCATGTCATCGATGCTTGCGAGTCTGGAGTTGCGTACGATGGAACTTTGCTTTTGGGCTCTGTGATTGAACTACTAAAGTTAATAAAGCCAGAGGCCGATCAGCAGCTTATAGATAATCTATCGAGCTTACAGAAAAAGCTACGGTATGGACTACCCTCCGTAGATGCTATTCAGTTGTACGAAATGGGTGTCACAGATCGTCATATTTCTCAGGTTTTATCGAATGCTCTGGTCCAGTCCAGCGACTCAATTAATATTCGAATTAAAAACTCTGAAGAGGTTTTGATCAACTGTGTGAGGGATTTCCCATTGTACTATCAGGATTTTATAAAAAGGACTCTTTCTAGCTGATTGTTCTACTCACAATCATGAAAGCAAAAATACGTCAGGCACGCTAGTGCCTGACGCTAGCCTTACCACTTTACTTTGCAATCATAAAAAGAACGAAAATATGCGGTCCTAGTTTCTGGGTAAAGCCAAACTTAGCGATAGGGAACCTCTCTAGATGCGATTAGGGTGTCGTCATCAGGTAGCGATTTTTCTTGGTGGTGAATGGACAAGGCTAGGTACATCATTGCCGTTTTGGACATTTTGAATAGGCCCATGATCTGCTGTTCAAGGTCCTCGATTGATATGGCTTCACCATACGACTGGAGCCGTCTTTTTTCTTTTATAAGCTCGACTAGTTCTTTGTGCTCTTCGCTATCAGCATCCAGCTCGCTCAGCTTTGTTTCGGCTGCCTTTAGGGTGTTTTCCGGGTTGTAGGGTTTCTGGGATAGCTCATATCCGAACGAGTCAACTATTTTCAGCGATTTATGCTCAAGAGCATTCCGTATTTTATTTACAACGTTTGCTCTTGGGTAGTTAACATCGGCTAGGAAAAGGTTAGCGTTAGGGTCTTTATTGGTAGTGCTATTTTTTTCGCCAGTATCATGTATGTCTTGGCTCAGAAAATAAAGTGCTCTCAAATATGGGTTTTTGACCTCACTCAACCAAATAGCGGGTTTCTGGTTAGAAGAAAATATGCTGTTTATGTTGACTTTGTGTTCGGGTATTTCATTGTCTGAGACTTTAAAGAATTTATAGATGAAGTAAGCGATTTTGTCTTGTATAGAGTAAAGGCAGCGAAGAGCTGTTCTGTAGTGATTGGTCTTTAAGTCGTAGAAGGTCGAATCGTAGCTTTCGACTTGTGAGGTTGTCGAATTATACATGTGCTCAGTTTCGATTGGGGTTTGTAAGGCGGTATGGAATAGGTATCTAGCATATTTATAGGTGTCTTTTATCTCTTCAAAGTGAGAGTGGTATGCAAGCTCTTCACTGGGGAGTAATAAGTGATTTATTTTGCCACTAAATGAAGGCAAGTAAAGACAATCTTCGTATGCGTATTCCTCTGTGATGACATTGTTTGTGAAGTTCAGGAATAGTTTATTCTTCCCCACCCAGTCAAGGTATGATTTATGCTTTCTGTTCATAAAGTTTTCTTTGTGAGTGTCTGAGTGGTCGGAATCTAGATATTCAGGGTATTGGGCTTCAAACCATTTGCAGTAATGATTGAGGCGGTGATTTAGCTGCTCAAATAAGTCCTGTTCTCCCGGAGTGCTCACGCTTTCTGATAGTTTTGCTTTTTTAGAAAGCCTATATGATTGTTTGTAAAAGAAGAATCTTGAGTTTTCATCATATATGCTCTCGCTGGCTTCTATCAGGCATCGGGCCTTGGTGGCGAGGCCGAAAGCATTTTTTTCATCAATAGCCAAATCATAAAATTCTAAGGCTTCAAGATGCCGGTGTTGCTCGGTAAGATAATTTGCAAGATTTATACTTATTTTTGAGCGTAGGTGTGCAGTGCTAAAGTGGGCAAGTCCTTTACGGCTTTCAAAGCTATAGTATTTATCTTTCTGATTGGTCAGTTCATGTAAGGCTTTTCGCAAATAATAGATTGCTCTTTTTATGTGGGGCGAGCTCCACTCGTCCGCGATTATAGCTCTGTATGCTGAGTAATATCCCGTGCCGACTGTGTAATAAAGTTGAGCTGTCAGAAATTTAGTTTCACCTTTCTTTTTCTGGGCTGTCTGGCAGTAGTTTATGAGGTTGGTGCTTGAGGTTTCTATCAGTAAATCCATTTTTTGACTGATTTTATCTATTTCTTGATTGTTGAGAGGTTTGTCAGTCATGTGTTCCTGCCTGCGAATGTCTTGGTTGTTTTTCGATGTTGTAACTATATCCTGTCCTGAAGGATTGGGTAAAGTGATGTGCTAGCTGTAGAGTTTATTTTAGTATTCGGGATGCTATGCGGGGTTAAGCAGTCAGCTCTTAATAAGTTATTAGTGCGTATGCTTTTTTCTTGTTTTTTATTGGGCGGCGGCAAAAACTGAGTGCAACACCTGACCTTTCCGGTACGGTGCTGCCCCTATGTCCTATTCCGAACTCAGCGTTGAAGAACGCGCCACCATTCAAATCGGCAATGCCCAAGGCTTCAGCC
>NZ_JCBCUY010000057.1:0-15840 GCF_059862705.1 Pseudomonas sp. MF08817 | reverse complement strand
TCAGCGTCAAGGGCAGCGAGCATCCGTTGCTGAACGGGGCAAACAACCAGCCGCAAATACCCGCACTGCCCAGGTCGCAGGCCATGCCGGGGCCGGCGGCGCAGTGGGTGGCGGTGAACTATCGAGACAAGCAAACCCGTCAAGGCATTCGCGAGGCGGGCTATCAAATTCAGCAACACAAGGGCCCCCAACACGCGGGCAACTTGAAGCCCCAAGGCGACGCCCGCCACGACAACGTGCCGCCGCAGCAGGTGGCTTACGTGAACTACGCGCTGGCAACCGGCGCGCAGGAACCCGCGCATCGGGCCCTGGAACAGGCCTGCGCAGAGACACCGCAAACATCAGGAGAGCGCACATGAACCAACCCCCCAACACCGACCCTGTAGTCCCCGCCGACAACATGCGCGTCGCCCTGGCGTACATCACCGGCGCCCCGGAAAAACTCTTCGACGCCAGTGTCGATACCGCCCTTTGGGTGTGGGAGGCGATCCAAGGGGATTTCAACCAAGACCGCAGCACCGGGCAAATCGCCTTCGACGCGGCGGTTTCCATGGTGCCGCTGGTGGACCAGATCTGCGACATGCGCGACTTGGTCGCCAACTGCCGCGAACTGCAAAAAGACCACAGCAACACCTGGGCCTGGGTCGGCCTGTGCCTGACCCTGATCGGCCTGTTTCCGGTGCTCGGTTCCCTGGTTAAAGGTGTGCTGAAAATCTTCTTCCTGTTTATCCGCCGCTCCGGTGGCCATGCCGTGGAGAAGGCCGTGGACGAGGCGATGACCTGGGTCATTACCTTGCTGCGTAAAAAGGAGGTGATGACGTACTGGGATGCTCTCAAGTGGGGCCAGGTGTTCAAGGAACTGGCTGACGCCATCAAGAAGGTGCGCAATCAGATAGACGTCTTGAGGTTACTGCACGCCTTCGACCGGGGCATTGCCCTGCTCAACACCTTGCTGGGCAAAGTCAAATACGTCCCCGGGGCCGCCGCCAAGGCCGAGCAAACCCTGAACATGGTCAAGGCCGTGCGCCTACAGGCCAATGCCCATATCGGCAAAGCGTTGCAACCGATACGCGACGCCCTCGACATCGTGATCCGCCGGTTGGAAATGGAAGACCTGATGCAGCATCGGGCGATCCTGAACACGGTGAATGTGCACTTTCACGGCGGATTGCCCGAGGCACTGGCGGTGAAATTGATGCGGGATGCGAAGCCGTTGCCGGGGTGGTTGAGTCGGGGGAAGCCGGGAAAATTCAAGCCCCTTGATCCTAAATTTCGCCTCAATTATGTCAACGAGAAAGTTGAGCAAGGCTTTCCGCGCCTCGATGATAAGCAGATCAGAACCTTTGCCAAGGGATTGGAGGCAGTTGAACTGGTCGGTCCTCTACGCCTTTACCGCATCATAGGCCCCGGCAGTGTCGCCAGCGCCCAGGACTGGGTCACGGAAGCCGTGTTCAAGCAAATCATGGATTCAGCCAACCCCAAATCTGCCTGGCGCAAGTACCTGGCGGTGTGGCCGGACTGGAACGTCAATGGCCAGTTCGTGGTGTACGAACTCAAGGCCGGGGAAACCCTCAAGGTCTGGAAAGGCCCCGCGGCGTCCCAGGTCAAAGCGCCCAAGGCTGGTTTGCCGGATCGCTATCTAGAGGGCGGCTGGGAGCAAATCAAGTTCGATGCCAAGTTCATCCGCAACAGCGCCGGCGAAAGTACCGCTGAAGCCTTCGACACCCTGACCTACTACCGCGTGGATCGCCAGACCGGTCGCATGGAGCCTGCCCCGGACATGAACTACGAGCGTTACAAGAACATGTCGCCAGAAGAACAGGAGTTCTATGAGTGCCTGCGCGAAAAAATCAATCACCCCGCCATCAGCGGCCCCTTTGATACCGCCTGGGGCATGACCGACTTTGATACCCAACTTAATAACGTGCGCCTCGGCCTGCCCAACTTACCCGGCCAAGTAACGGAGTTTAAAAAATGAATCCGCTTTATCCGATGACCCCAACTTATCACCTGTCGCTTTGGCAAAAACGCCAGGCAGCAATGCTCTATTACTACTCGTCGCAAAGTTACTTGGACGCGTTGTTGCCGAAGATCGAAGAGTTGATCGTCATGGCCGAGATGCTTTTAGAACGCCGTTCGATTCTCGACCCCCTGATGGTCAGCGAACGCTGGGGCGTGCGCGACACCGCAGCCAACTGGAGCACCGGCGGGTTTCCAGCCTTGATCGAGTACAGGGAAAACACCATGTGGGATATGGCCAAGCGCGCCGACCAGTGCTATGGCATCACGGGCACCAATCAATGCGCCCATATGCTGGGCGAGTTCTCGATGCAATGGGCCACTGCAGAACAGGAAAACGAGTTTCGTAAGCGTGCAGAGCAAGTATTTCGGTACGGCTATGATATTGATGGCGTTATGCAACGATCGTGGAACGACGCTGTTTTTTGGTTTGCATGGCAAGAAGTCAAAGAGCTCTTCCCGCAATTGCCTAAGTTTAAAGTTCATCTGGATATTGAAGGTGAGACGGGGAAAGTACCTGTTCGCACGGGTGTGTACATTCCTCAAGATGATCCCAATGGCGCACTACAGTTTGGTTGGATTGGAGGGGGGGAGGGCTTCTTCAAGCCCCTGGAAGAATGCCAAACCTTTAACGATATTGGTTTGGAGGCATTGAGCTCGGTGGGACGGGCCAAGCTATGGGTAGACGCCTCTGCGATGTTGAACTTCGTCAGGCAGCCACGCCATGCCAATGTTTTCCCTTACTCAGAGGATCCTGCTTACTACCAACTGGGCAATAAAATCTTCACCGAACGCCCCTGCAAGTGGTACTTCGTCGAACTTCTCGAAGGTGAGTTTGAAGACAGCGACCCCGACGCCATGGCCGATGCACCCGGCAGCGAGCCGCAGCACCCGCCGCGCAAAGCCAGCGGCGAGCCGTGCCCCCACGCCGGTTGGTGGTTCAGCCCCGCCCGTGAAGGTTCGCGGCAGTATTTCCGTGATGGCGCGATTTTTCCCAAACTGGAAGGCGACTACGGCTACACCTTCTGGCTCTGGAGCCCGGATCAGTCCAGGCCAACACTTTGATCGTTAAATGCAGGCCAGGTGAACCCGTCTGGTCTGCACTGCCCGGGCACACAACATGAACGCTCTTTATCCGATGACCCCAACTTATCACCTGTCGCTTTGGCAAAAACGCCAGGCAGCCATGCTCTATTACTACTCGTCGCAAAGTTACCTGGACGCGTTGTTGCCGAAGATCGAAGAGTTGATCGTCATGGCTGAGATGCTTTTGGAGCGCCGTTCGATTCTCGACCCCCTGATGGTCAGCGAACGCTGGGGTGTACGCGATACCGCAGCCAACTGGAGCACCGGCGGTTTTCCGGCCTTGATTGCCTATCGGCAAAGCACCATGTGGCATATGGCCAAACGCGCCGACCAGTGCTACGGCATCACGGGAACCAATCAATGCGCCCATATGCTGGGCGAGTTTTCAATGCAATGGGCCACCGCAGAACAGGAGAAAGCGTTTCGCAAACGTGCCAACGAGGTTTTTTCCCACGGGTTCAACATTGATGGAGTTATGGAGCAACGCTGGCGAGACTTCACATTTTGGGTCGCGTGGCGAGAAGTAAAAGGGTGCTTCCATAAATTACCCAAGTTCAAAGTTCACTTCGACATTGAAGGTAAAACGGGACAAGTTCCTCCTCGGACCGGCGTGTACTTACCTCAAGATGATCCCTTCGGCGCTTTGCAGTTTGGTTGGACAGGAGGGGGGATTGGCATGTTTCGACCACTAAAAAAATGCCAAACCTTCAGCGAAATTGGCCTTGATGTGTTGAAAGTAGTTGGCAGAAATTTATGGAGCGACGAAGCAGGGTTATTGCAGTTTGCTCAACAACGCCAGTACACCAGCATTTTTCCCAATATCCAGCACCCGGCACGACAAAAAATAGTAGAGGAAGCCTTCACCGAACGTCCCTGCAAGTGGTACTTCGTCGAACTTCTCGAAGGCGAGTTCGAAGACAGCGACCCCGACGCCATGGCCGACGCGCCCGGCAGCGAGCCGCAGCACCCGCCGCGCAAAGCCAGCGGTGAGCCTTGCCCCCACGCCGGTTGGTGGTTCAGCCCCGCCCGTGAGGGTTCGCGGCAGTATTTCCGTGATGGCGCGATTTTTCCCAAACTGGAAGGCGACTACGGCTACACCTTCTGGCTCTGGAGCCCGGATCAGTCCAGGCCAGCACTGAGTTGAGCCCTGTGGGAGCAACTGTCTTCCCCCTGCCCTTCGTCACCGCCACTCAGTGCCGCCATCGCGAGCAGGCTCGCTCCCACAGACGAAAAATGAAAATCCCAGCCACAGCACAGTTCATCTGTGGGAACGGGCCAGGCGGCGCTCCGCTTGCCCGTGATGGGGCCAAACCCGCCGACCTCGATTTCGGGCCAGGCTCATGGGCTCGGGGCCGCGGGTGTGGCTGGCGCTGGGGGTGTTGGCGGCGGTGGCACGGTGGGTGGGGCCACTTGTTGGGGGACGGGGGGCGGCAGGGGTTGCCAGTTGGCGTCGGGTTGTTGCATGGGCGGGGGGATGGCGCCGCTGAAGGCACCGGTGCCGGTGGAGCGCAGTTTGATGTCGCGGGTGTCGCGCAAGATCATGCCTTCGGTGGAGCTGCGCGCTTCGGTGCCGCTGCTGAAGGTGCTGACCTGGGAGATCGGCAGGTCGAGGTTGCGTTCGATGCGCGGGGTGAGCAGCAGGATGATTTCGGTTTTTTGCTGGGTGCCCAGGTTGGTGCCGAACAGGTGTTTGCCTATCCACGGGATTTTGCTCAGCCACGGCAGGCCCGAGCCTTCGTCGATGTCGGCGGTGCGGATCAGCCCCGAGACCACTTGGGTTTCGTTGTTGCGTGCGGTGAGCATGGTTTTGGTGGCCCGCGAGCCCAGCTCGAAGGTGGCCGGGACATTCTCCGAGCCGGCGATGCGCTTGGTGATGTGGCTCATTTCCACCGACAAGTCGAGGCTGATTTCGTCGCTCAGGCTGATGTTGGGTTTGACTTTGATTTGCAGCCCCACGTCCTGGTAGGTCACCGATGAAGTGGTGATCTGGTTGGCGGTGGTGGTGGTCACCACCGGGATTTTGTCGCCGATGTTCACCGAGGCTTCTTCGCGGTTTTTCACCCGTACCCGGGGGTTGGCCAGGGTTACGGTGTTGCCGCTGCGTTGCAGCATGTTGATGCGCGCCGAGGTGCTGCCGGCGTCCAGCAGGATGTTGTCGCCGTTGATCCCGCGCAGGGCGCTGATGGGCGTGCCGGCCATCACGGCGGGCAGGTTGGCGAAGTTGCCCACCGACACCCCGATGCTTTCGGGGTAGGCGATGCCCAGGTTCATTTCGTCGGTGAGGCTGACTTCCAGCACCTGGATGTCGATGGTTACTTCCGACTGGGCGATGTCGATGGCTTCCACCAGTTTTTCCACGGCGCCCAGGGTGTCGAGGCCGTCGCGCACGATCACTGCGTTGAGGCGCTCGTCCACCAGCACTTCCTTGGGTTTGAGGATTTGCTTGATCTCGGCGGCGATCAGTTTCGGGTCGCTGTGGCTCAGGTAAAAGGTGCGCACCGCCAGTTCGCGGTATTCGCGCTCTTTGTCCGGGCGCGCCGGGTAGATGAGGAAGGTGTTGGCGTTGAGCACTTTCTTTTGCAGTTGCTGGGTCGAGAGCAGCAGGTTGAGGGCGTCTTCGGCGGTGGTGCGGCTGGCCGTGAGGCTGGCGGTGGCGCCGGGGTTGACGTCCTTGTCGATGACGAAGTTGACCCCCGAGAGCTTGGCGATGGTCTCGAAAATCGTGGTCAGGCTCTGGGAGCTGAACTCCAGGCTCACCGGTTTGCGCATGGCCTCGCTCAGGTTCGGGTTGAGGTTGTCGGCCTTGACCAGGTCCTGGGTCAGCAGGTTGCGCAGGTCCAGGGCGGCGCGGTAGTTGGGTTTTTGCGCGATGATCTGGCGCACCTGGCGCAGGGCCTCCAGGGGGTTGGAGTCTTTTATCGCGTAGGCCTGCTGCAACTGTGGGCGCAACTGGCGCATGGTCTCGATGCTTTGGATTTCCTGGCGCGCGCCCAGGTTGCTGGGGTCGTACTTGAGGATGGTCTGCATGGCGGCGATGGCGCCGGCATCGTCGCCGCGCATCAGGGCGTTGTTGGCCTCGCGGCTGTAGTGGGCCACCAGCAGCTCCAGCTTGCTGAACGTGGCGGTGCGCAATTGCACGTCGTCGGGGTTGTCTTTCATTTCAGCCTGGAGCACTTCCACTGAACGCACCAAATCGCCTTGTTGGCGCAGTTCGTCGCTTTCCTCCAGGGCGCGGCGGGTTTCGCAACCGGGCAGGAGCACCAGGGCCAGGGCTAATGAGATGAACGTACGGGTCGCCATGATCGTTCTCTTCGCTTGCCTGCGTGAGGCTCAAGGTGAATCCAGGCGCAGGGTGGTCACCTGGCCCAGGGGCAGGTACTGGATGACCACGGCGCTGTCGCTGAGTTTTTCCAGCCGATAGTGCGCATCGAGTTTGCCGCCGGGTTCGATATGCCCGGGCACCGCGCAGCGTCGGCACAGGGTGTAGCGCGTGCCCTGGCCTTGCAGGACGACGATTTTCGCCTGGTTCTGGTAGCGCCACTGGGCGCTGACGGTGAACGGGAACGGTGGCGCGCGGGGTGCCTGGCTCACCGGGGCGGCGGCGGGGGGCGGTGGCATCCAGGTCTGGCTGGGGAAGATGTCCACTCTGGCCAGTGCCTCGGCGCTGTCGCTGGCGGGAGGGGGGCTGTCGTCCGGGGCTGGCGCGGGCGTGGGGCGGGTGTTGGGCGCGGGCGTTTCCTGCGGTGGCGGGGGGCTGTCTTGCCAAAACAGCCAGGCGCAACCGAGCACCGTCAGCCCCAGCAACACGCGCAAGTACAGGGGCAGTTTCATTCGAGCACCCCCAACAGGCTTACCTTGAGGTTGATCGCCAGTTGGCTGGCGGTGATGTCCTTGCGCTCCAGCACCAGGTTTTCCACGCGCACGGCCGGTTGCTGAACGATGTCGTCCAGGGCCCTGCGCAGCGCCGGGTAGCTCCCGGTCACGGGGATTTCCACCTCCAGGCGCTGCACCTGGGCGTCGCCGGGGCTGGAGTAGGCCAGGTTGGTCTGGTCGATGCTGAAACCCTGTTCTTGCAACAGGCTCAACACCCGCTCCAGGCGCATGGCGAAGGCCTGTGCGGTGGGCAGTTTATTGACCGCCGAGGGTTCTGTGACAAAGACCTCCTGGGGGCGTGCGGCGATGGCGCTTTCCAGCTCCGCGCGGCGCACGCTGTCCTGGGCCCGCGCCGGGCCGGTGACGCCGATGTCGATCAGCACGGCGGCGGCGATCACCAGCAACGCCAACCCTCCGGCAAAACCCAGGGCCTGGCGCGCCAGCATCAACCCCCAGCGCAGGCGCGCCAGCAGAGGCTCGGGTTGTAGGGCGCGGGGGAGGCGGTTCATGGCGTCATTGCCCGCGGATGTTCAGTTTGACGACCACCGGCCGCGCCGGGTCGTTGGGTTTGCGTGCGCTTTGTTGCAGGCTGACGGCCAGGTTGGGTTGCGCCTTGAGGCGCTCGACAAAACGAAAGGCATCGCGCAGCACCCGCGCTTCGAGGTCCAGGTTCAGTTCGCGGGTCAGGGTGTTGACCTCCACTCGCGTCACGGCCACTTCCTTTAGCCACGCCTGGCCCAGGGTGTCGAGCAAGGGGAAGGGGGTGAGGGCCTGCTCGGCGAACAGCGCCAGCTGTTTTTTCTGCTGCGGCGTGGTGCGGATCGCGGCTTGGATCAGGCGTTCCTGTTGCCGCGCTAACTGCACGAAGTGCTGCTCCAGTTCGTCGGTGTGGCGCTGTTGCGCCTGCAACGCCTGCCAGTGTTGCCAGGCGATGAACGCCAGCACCAAGGCTAGGAGCCATAGCACCGCCACCAGGCCTTTGTGGGCGAGGTGCTGGCGCTGGAAGTCGACACGCGGGCCTTGGCCGGCGCGGGCCCGCTGCCAGTGTCGGTGCAGGCGTGCGCGCAGGGGGGCGATCATCCGGCGTCCTCCTGCATCCATGGGTGGAGCGGGCCGAGCCAGTGGCCGTCGCTGGCGGTGGGCGGGCGCGGGCCTGCGACGACCACCGCGGCAGGGTTCTCGGCGCTCAGCACCGCGGCGGCGAACAGGCTGCTGTGCAGCGGCGTGCCTGGGGCGACCGGCAGGGCGCAGGCCTGGGTCGCTTCACCGCCATGCAGGTACAGGCAGCTCAGGGCGCTAGCCTCGGGCACGGCCAATACGCCGTCGGCGGGCAGTTGCTGCCAGTAGCGCTGGGCGGTGGCGGTGAGCAACGGCAGGCACGTCCCCAGCGGCAGGTGTTGGGCCTGGAACAGCAGGCGCAAGGCGTGCAGCAACTCCAGCGGGGTGGCCACCGCCAGGCGTGCGGCGCCGAACGGCGCACTGGCGATTTGCACCTGGCACTGCGCCGGGTCCACGCCGGCGTCTTGCAGGAAGGTGGCGCGGGCAAAGCCTTGCCAGTCATCCGGGCTGTAGAGGCGGTCCTGCCAGGGCAGCATCAGGTAGTGCACATGGGGAAAGCCCAGCAGCACGTGGGCGCGGTCGAGGCGTTTGAGGCGCCCGCGTGGTGCCTGTTCCAGCAGCTCGGCACAGGCTTCCAGCGGCTCGCCGTTGTGCTGGGCGTGCCACACCGGGCCCTCGCGCCAGCGGTCGCGGGCGGCCCAGGTTGTGCCTTCGCCGCCCAGTAGCACAGCGTGCTCAATACAAAGAGATGACACGGTGAATCTCCCGCAGCGTGGTGTGGCCCAGCGCCGCATGGGCCAGGGCGATGTCGCGGATGAACACGTGGCCCGATTCCAGCGCCAGCTCGCGCAGGGCGGCGGCGGAGCTGCGGTGCAGCAGGCCTTCCTTGATGCTGTCGGTGACGCTCAGCACTTCGGCCAGGGCCAGGCGCCCGCGGTAGCCGGTGTGGCGGCAGGCCTCGCACCCGGTGCCGACGCGGTAATGGGCCTGCTTGAGTTGCTGGGGTGAGAGCTTGGCCAGGCGCACCAGTTCAGGGTCGGGTTTGGCTTCCACCGCGCACTCGCTGCAAATGCGCCGCACCAGGCGCTGGGCCACGACACCGTTGAGGGCCTCGACGAAACTGGCCGGTTCCACCTCCATGTAGATAAAACGCTCCAGCACGCTGAAGGCGCTGTTGGCGTGCACCGAGGACATCACCAGGTGCCCGGTGAGCGCCGCTTGCACGGCGATGCCGGCGGTTTCGCCGTCGCGGATCTCGCCCACCAGAATGGTGTCCGGGTCGTGACGCAGCACCGAGCGCAGGCCGCGGGCGAAGGTCAGGCCCTTTTTGTCGTTGACCGGGATTTGCAGCACGCCGGGCAGTTCGTATTCCACCGGGTCTTCGATGGTGATGATTTTTTTCTCGCCGGTGTTGGTTTCCGACAGTGCCGCGTAGAGGGTGGTGGATTTGCCGCTGCCGGTGGGGCCGGTGACCAGCAGCATGCCGTAGGGCTCGCTGGCCAGGGTGCGGATGCGGGCAATGGTGTCGGCGTCCAGGCCCAGGGTGTCGAGGGTCAGGGATTCGCCGCGCTGGGACTTGTCCAGCACCCGCAGCACCGCGTCCTCGCCGTGGATGCTGGGCATGATCGACACCCGGAAATCCACCTCGCGGCCCTGCATGCGCACCTTGAAGCGCCCGTCCTGGGGCACCCGCCGCTCGCCGATGTCCAGCTCCGACAACACCTTGAGCCGCGACAGCGCCTGCTCGGCCATGTCCAGCCCCGGTGCCTGGCCCATCTGCTGCAACACGCCGTCGATGCGGTACTTGATGACCAGGCCCTGGGGCGTGGATTCCACGTGGATATCGCTGGCGTGGCTTTGCAAGGCGTCGAACAGCATGGAGTTGACCAGGCGCACCACCGGGTTGTCGTCGCGGGCGATGCTGCTCAGGGAAATCTCCTGGGCAGCCTGCATGACCCGGGCGTTTTCGTCGTCGCCGCCAAAGGGTTGCATCACCCGTTGGCTGGCCTCGGCCAGGGTCAGTTGCGCCTTGACCGCGCCGGGCAGGCTCATGGCCAGGGGCAGGCCGCGCAGGGCCGCACTGGCTTGCACCCAGTTGCGCGCGGCCAGGGAGAACGGTTCGCCCAACACCAGGCACGGCGCGCCTTGCCAGTCGATAGGCAACAAGTCGTGGATCAGCGCCTGGGGCAGCGCCAGCAGGTCGAAGCGCCAATGTTCGGCCAACGCGGTGGCGGGGATTGCCAGCAGGCCCACGCCTGCGGCCACGGCCTCCAGTTGCTGCGGCTCGGCGCTGAGCAAAGCGTGCAAAAAATCCGGCAGGCTCTGGCCTTGCTCAAGTGCCTGGGCCTGCCAGGCGTGCCATAGGTCGCTCATCACTCACCCCTGAATTGAGCCGGCCAATTCAAAGATCGGCATGTACAGCATGAACACGATCAGCCCGATCAAGCCGCCGACCACTAGCATCAGCAACGGCTCGAACACCTTGCTGAACAATTCGATGGCCCGCTCCAGCGCCTCGTCGTGGAACTGCGCGATACGTTCGCACATGGCCGCCAGTTCGCCGCTCTGCTCGCCTACCCGCAGCAGCCGCTCGGCCACGGGGGTGGTCAGTTGGTAGCGGGCCAGGGAGGTGGACAGCGGCTGGCCGGCCTTGATGTCGGTCATGGCCTGGTGCAAATCGCCCTGGCGCTCGGCGGGCAGCAGCGCGCCCGATAACTCCACCGCCATCACCACCGGCATGCCGCCCATCAGCAGCATGCCGGCGGTGCGGTAGAAACGGGCGAGGACAAACAGGGTGCGCTGAGCCCCGAGGCTGGGGACCTTCCAGAACAACGCCGCCACGCGGCTTTTGAAGGCGGCGGTGCGCATCAGCAGGCCAAGGCCGACGAGGGCCGCCAGCGTCGCGCCCAGCAGCGCCAGGCCACGCTGTTCCACCAACGCGCCCCACCACACCATAAAACGCGCCGTGGCCGGCAGGTCGGCGACCGAGTCGAACACCGAGGCAAAACGCGGGATCACGAAAAACAGCAGGAACAGCAAAATCAGCGCGCCGACACTGAGCACCACCAAGGGGTACATCAGCGCGCCGCTCACCCGTTTCTTGACCTTTTCCAGGTGCGCCTCGAAGTGGTGGTAGCGGCGCAAAGCAATGGACAACTGGCCGCTGTGTTCGGAGGAGGCGACGGTGGCGATCAGCAGCGAGGGGAACAGCGCGGCTTTCATCTGCATGGCCTTGGACAGCGAGTTGCCCTGGTACATGGCGTCCAGCAGTTCGCTCAGGACCTGGCGGTTGATCCCCGGCGCGGCTTTGTCGCGCAGGGTCTCCACGGCTTCTACCAGCACCAGCCCGGCGTCGAGCAGCACCACCAGTTCCTGGATGAACAGGCCCAGGCCGAACTTGGCGCCACGGCCCTGCCACTTCAGTTGGCGGCGTTGTTGCAGGGAGATGACGTGGCTGCCATCGGCCTGCAATTGCTGGCGCGCCTGGGCCAGGTCCAGGGCCTGGATGCGCAGGCTTTGCACATGGCCCTGGCGCAGTACGCGGGCGTCGAATTCGTTCATGGCGTGGGCACCGCCCGTTGCTGGCGCGCCAGCGACAACTGGCCGTAGTAGCGCCACACCGCCTCGGCGTAGCGGGCGCGGCGGGCATCTCCTTGCGGCCGGGTGCCGGCGTTGTAGGCGCCCACCGCGTGCCAGCCGTAGCCAGACTGGCGAATGAACTCGGCGAGGATCCACGCCCCCACCATCACGCTGGTGCAGGGCTGCGATTGCAGGCTGTGTTCGTCGATGCCGTAGGCGGCGAGGCGCGGCAGGTGGCGGCTGTTGATCTGCATCAGGCCGATGTCGTAGCTGCCGTCGCGGTTGAGGTTGCGCGCGCCGGGGTTGAGGCCCGATTCCACCTTGGCGATGGCATACAGCAGCAGTGGGTCGATGTGGTAACGGCTGCCCGCCGCTTGCCAGCAGGTGGCCTGGGCGGTGCTGGCCAGCAGGCTGGCGAACAGGGCGATGGCGAGTCGGCGCAGGGTCATGGCGAGTCCCTTGGGCATGGGCGTGCCCAGGCTTCAGAGGCCGTGGACGATGTCGGCGGAGGTGCCTTCGCCGCCGGCCTTGGCATCGCGGCCCAGGGAGATGATTTCCACCTCATGGGCCGCCCCCGGGTTTTTAAATTGGTAGGGGGTGTTCCATGGGTCGGGCGGCACGCTCTTGGGCAGGTAGGGGCCGTGCCAGCCCGGTTCGCTGGCCGGGCGCTCGGTGAGGGCGTTGAGGCCCAGGGCTTCGCTGGGGTAGCGGCCGTTGTCGAGGCGGTATTGGTTGAGGGCGTCGCCCAGGGATTTCATCTGGCCCTTGGCGGTCTGCACCTTGGCCAGTTCCAGGCGATCGAACATTTTCGGCCCGACATACCCGGCCAGCAGGGCGATGATTAACAGCACCACCAGCAGTTCCAGCAAGGTGAAACCACGGGTGCGACGGGAATGGGACGCGCGTGACAAGGATATCGGCTTCATGAAAGTTACCCTGCTGGGAGTGCCAAGGTAGGCGGTTGTGTATAACTCTCCCGGCCCGTTATGCAACGGGCACCGCCGGCAGAACTGTTGCCCCTGCTCCATTAGTACAACTAAGCGTCCCTGTATCAGTACTGACTATAGCAGCGATGGGAAATAACAAAGTTCCATTGTTAGTTATAGCGCCTGGCTATTTTTGTAATGAGATAATTGAATATAAAAAGCGTGCTGGGACTAAAGCGCCGCACATAAGTGCGGCGCCATAAGTTGGATCAAAGTTTGCAATTCAAAGTGGGTTCCAGGCATCCCTCCAATCGGAACCTACACCCGGTTCATAGTGCGTTGGCGACTGCCCGCACCATCCGCTGTTGGGGAAGTCCCGGCATTGGTAGTTCTTGCCCTTGTGGGACACTTTATCCCCCGGCTTGTAGCTGGTGCCGGGGCTGTAGGCCGGGAAGTCATCGCCGCCGCCGGTGGAGGGGGTGACCGTGATGTTGTGGGTTTTCTGGGCGACGGTGTGGTTGGATGAGTCGTCAACAGCCAGGCGTGCCCAGATTGCGGTGGGCGTGGTAACCGTGGGCGCGGTGAACTGATGGATCGGCTGGCGGCCGTCAATCTGCGCGAAGGCGGCAATCCATTGGTACCTCAGGCTACCGTTGCCGTTCTGGCCCTGGGTTTTGCTGCCATCGAGGGTGAACTGCTCGCCCGACTTGACGGTGGTTGGGCCCTCGATCACCACAATCGGTGGGTTTGGGTTGACCGGTTCGGGTTCACCGCCGCTGCTGATGCTCATGGCGGGGGAGTCGTTGCGGTTGCGCACGAACACCGAGTTGGCCCGCCAATCGCTCTCATTGAACGTTATGCCGTGTTGCTTGGCGCGGCTCATGGGCTCCTCGCCAATCACCACGTTCGAGGGTGGGACCTTGTTGAAGATCTGTTTGCCCCAGACATTGGGGTGGGTGTTTTGCGCGGTGATGGCTTGCTTCACATCGACGATTTCATGGGCGTCGCCCGAGCCGCTCAGCACGCGAAAGCGCACGGTGTCGCCGGCCTTGGGCTGGATTTCGGCGGGGATGAAGGAGCCCTTGTCGAACAGTTCCGGTTCGGGAATGCCGGTGTCCTTGAAGGTGATGTCGCTGCAGTTGTAGAAACCTTCCCCCGCCGGGTCTTCCCGCTGCCAGCGTACATACACCACCGCGTCGCCGGTACGGCCGGGCGGCAACGGAGCCTTGACCTCGAAGAAGCCGCTGGCCCCGGAGATGGTGGGTTGGGTCTGCCAGTCGGTGCGCGCTGTGGTAAAGCGCTCGGAGTGGATCAGATCCAGGTCATCCCAGCCCAGGGGGCGCGTGCCGTCATAGCTGGCCTTGCTCAGGTAAATCTTGGCAAAGCTGGGCACATGGGGCGCGGTGCCGATGATGCGCACCGTCATGCTGTCGGAGGCGGTCAGCGCGGTTTTGTGCCAGTAGGGCGTGACCACGTCCAGGCTGGCTTTTTTCGGGTCCCCGGCGGCGCACAGCTTGCCGTTGGGGATGGCGGCCATTACTGCGTTGTCGTTGTTGTAGTCCGGTACCAGCATGGCCACTTCGTTCCATTGCTGGGCGGGGTAGGCCCGCTCGGCGGGCGTGGAGAAGATTGCCGCCGCTTCACGGCAACCACGGTCGGGAATGGACGAGCCGTCTGGCGATTGCCATTCGCCGCCGGCCAGTTTGCAGTTCACCTGGCGGGCAATGGGAATGTCCACGGCGCCGTGGCCCCAGCCAACGGCTGGCAAGGCCAGTGTCGCGGCCAGCAACCCCTGTAGCAGGTATCGCTTATAGGTCTGTAAATGCTTCATTGTCGAATCCACCTTCAAATCACAGGAAAAGTTGCGCGCACGCACGCAACGGTTGTGTCCGAACGTTGTTGGGGTCATCCAGTGGCGGGGCCTCCCGGTGCTTCGTTTCGCGGTGGAGGGCTACTCTGTCCAGGGCTATACAGAAACAACCACCCTTGATAACTGCTCTGTCCTGAGAAGTTGCGGTCGTCCTTGCGAAAGTTGCCTTGCTTGAATGGCGTGCCTTTGGCCTGGCTGTAAACGCCCATGATGGTGTCGCCGGGGCCCTTGACGATGCCCCAGTCGGGCTTGCCGCTGAGGGGGTCGTGGTAGACGCGGCGCAGGTAGCGCTTGACGGTGGGCTGGCGGCGGTCCTGCAGCAGCTCGTCAAGGGTCTTGGGGTAGGTATTGGCGATTTGGTAGTACAGGCCGATGGCGCGGCGGATTTCCCCACCGCGGGCCAAGAGGTCCGCCTCGCGTTCACGGCGCAGCACGCTGGACCACAGCGTGCCGGTCTGCATCAACATCACGGCCACTAGTGCCACCGCCACCAGCATGCCCAGGAACACCGAGCCCTGCTGGCGCCGCCGGCCGCGCCGCGCGTTACCAGGTTGCATACTCGGTTCCGTCATTGCCCTGGCCGGGCGCACCACTGCGCACATCGCCCAGGCCTTGCTCTTCGCCCGTTTCCAGCTGCCAGGTGTCGCGCTTGCCCGTGATGGGGTCCAGGGGGATTTCCCGCAGGTAGCGTCGGGTCACCAGCTCTTCCAGGGACGGCGGGTTGGCGCCCTGGTCTTCGCGGTATTGGTCCAGCGCTTGGCGGATGGTCGCCAGGTTATGGCGCAACACGGTTTCCTGGGCCTTGCTGTGTTGACGGAAGAACTGCGGGGTGACCAGGGTCATCAGGGTGGCGATGATCGCCATGACCACCAGCAGCTCGATCAGGGTAAAACCGCCCTGGCCGCGCGAGCGCCGGCGAGCGGCGTTACCACTGGCTGTAGGGAGTTCCATTGAGGCTCTCGCGGGTGCTGCGGGAGTAGATGTCAAACACATCGTCTCCCTCGGAGGGGTCTTCGCCGGTGCTGGCGTAGCTGCGTAGTTGCCAAGTGTCGGCTGCTGCCTGGTCTGGGCATTGGCACATCGGGTCACGGGGGATGCGGCGCAGGAAGTAGAGCTTTTTGCCCTTGAGGTCGGTCTTGTCGGTGACGCCTTCGACCAGGGCTTGCAGGGTCGGCGGGTAGCCGCTGGCGGTGAGGCTTTTTTCGATACGCCCGTCATCGGACGCTTCTTTATAAGTGTCGATCGCGCGCCGAATTTCACGCAGCGAGCGTTGCAACTCGACTTCCCGTTCGCGTTTACCCATCCTGAATTCAACACATAAGTGCAACGCTCACCCCTGCATAAACTTCGTACGGCGTCTTCCAGCCCAGGCGTTTTCGCGGGCGTAAATTGATCTTCGTTACCACGCGACTGACCGCCTCGACGGTC